>NZ_JBXWMT010000014.1:0-100339 GCF_059609985.1 Ruegeria sp. YTSA219 | reverse complement strand
GTCTTGCCGTGGTCAACGTGGCCAATCGTGCCGATGTTGACGTGCGGCTTATTACGCTCAAACTTTTCCTTTGCCATTCCTCAGGCGCCCTTTTGTGCTTTGGGGGACCCTTGGTCCCGTGGTTACATCTGCGCGCGCGAGATATTGGGTTCAAAGGAGAAAATCAAGCACATCCTGCGGGAAATGCCGTTCTTTAAGCCGGATTTTGCGTTGCTTCACCTGAATCGAGTGGCTGGATCAGTTCGGGACGCCGGTCGAACCAACCGTTTTCCAAATGTTCCTCGGCCAACCATTCTTCGACTCGGTCCGCAACTTTCAGAGCCAGCCCGCTCATTTGCTCTTGTTTCGTCCGTTCATGGCCCGAACCTTTCAGGGCACTGCCGCCGGTTGTGTCTTCCAGCACCTGGAATTGCTTACCTTTGGCAAGAAACTCTTTCTTGTTCACGTCATAAACGTTGACCAGAACAATCGCAGTGCTCTTGGGGTTGTAGATCACCGGAATTCCGGGAGGGGCCAGCATATAGCCCTCGAGGCTGATGCCGATGTCGTATTCCTGAGCGCCCGTATAGCGCCCAAGGCGGATATCCACCGCGTTTTGAATGGCCGCAGTCCATTCGTCGGGCGTCGCATCCCGGCTTACCGGCCCCTGCACCGCCTTATCGGCAAAGGCATAGTTTACCCGCAACTTGAATTCGCCCAGCGACTCAGGCTCTTCGTAAACCTGCGTTTGGGTGCAGGCGCCCATCAGGGCCAATCCGGTGATCAGTGTCAAAATGCGCAACATGTCTCGTCTCGATAGGCCTGTTTTTCTTTGATCTAACGCACCGATACGGCTTGTGCCAAGCCGTATCGGCATAAATCCTCTGTGACCGGGCCTGATCAGGAGAATTTAAAATCACGCGGGAAGCCGTATGGCGGCTTTTTCCCGACGCTGGCACGCTTGGCCAGCCATTGCGAAAGATCTGCCTCGTGCCGGGTCTTGTCGCCACCCATGGACCATTTCAGGCCCTCTTCCCAGTTGAAGGTGGTGATATCTGACAGCCCGCCGTCCAATTCCAGCGTCCCCTGCCGCCCGCGCGCCATATTGTATTTCTGCAGGCGAACGCCCTTGCCGCGGGTCATTTCAGGCAGTTCCTCGGTCGGGAAGACCAGAAACTTGCCGTTCTGAGAAACCACTGCAACGTGGTCACCTTCGATCGCCTTACAGATAATCGCTGTTTCGTCGCCTTTGACGTTCAGCACCTGTTTGCCGTTTCGGGTCTGTGCCAGCACGTCATCCTCGGGCACGGTGAAGCCGTTACCCGCATCCGAGGCCACCAGCAGCTTGCGCCCCGGTTTGTGGATCAGGATGTCGATTATCTGCGCCTCATTCGGCAGGTCGACCATCAGGCGCAGCGGCTCGCCCATACCCCGACCGCCGGGCAGATTCGCGGCACTGATGGTATAGAATCGACCGTTCGAGGCAAAGACCAGCAGCCGATCGGTGGTTTCCGCATGGAAGATGAACCGTGGCCCATCGCCATCCTTGAACTTCAACTCGCGGTTCAGGTCGATATGGCCGGTCATGGCGCGAATCCAGCCCATCTGAGAGCAGACAACCGTGATCGGTTCGCGGTCGATCATCGCCTCAAGCGGGACCTCTTCGACCTGACCGGCTTCGGCAAACTGGGTGCGCCGCGCTCCGCCCTCATAGTCCTTGCCGAAGGTTTTCTTGGTCTCTTTCAGTTGCTCGGCGATGCTGGCCCATTGCAGGCTTTCGTCGGCTAGCAGATCTTCGAGATTGGCACGTTCCAACATCAGCTCATCGCGTTCGCGAACCAGCTCCATCTCTTCCAGACGGCGCAAGCTGCGCAGACGCATGTTGAGAATTGCGTCGACCTGGACCTCGGACAGCTCGCCCTCGCCCGGTTTGGGCGAGACATAGTCGGCCTCATTGGTGGCGCGGACATGGTCGATGCCCCAGTCTTCGCGCATCAGCGCAGCCTTGGGGTCATCGTCATAGCGGATAATGTCGATCACGCGGTCAAGATTCAGGAAGGCAACGATAAAGCCCTCCAACACCTCCAGCCGATGGTCGATCTTGGCCATCCGGTGGCGCGACCGGCGCAGCAGAACCTCTTGCCGGTGATCCAGGAAAGCGCGCAGCACTTCCTTCATCGAGCAGACTTTGGGTGTCACCCCGTCGATCAGCACGTTCATGTTCAGGCTGAACCGCACCTCAAGGTCTGAGTTACGGTAAAGCATGCCCATCAGTACCTCGGGGTCCACGTTCTTGGAACGCGGCTCAAGGATCAGGCGAATGTCATCTGCGGATTCGTCACGAACGTCGCCAAGGATCGGGATTTTCTTGGTCTGAATCAGCTCGGCGATCTTTTCGATCAGCTTCGATTTCTGAACCTGATAGGGAATCTCGGTGACGACGATCTGCCACTGACCGCGGCCCAGATCCTCGACCTCGAACTTACAGCGCAGGCGGAATGACCCGCGCCCGGTGCGATAGGCCTGCGCGATATTCGCAGGCGGTTCAACGATTACGCCGCCGGTTGGAAAATCCGGTCCGGGCACGTAGTTCAGAAGCGTATCGTCGCGCGCATCCGGCGTCTTGATCAGATGCAAACAGGCGTCACACAGTTCCGAGATGTTATGTGGCGGGATATTCGTCGCCATGCCCACCGCAATACCGCTGGAGCCATTGGCCAGCAGATTCGGAAATTGCGCGGGCAGAACCACCGGTTCGGTCAGCGTGCCGTCATAGTTGTCACGGAAATCGACAGCATCCTCGTTCAGACCCTCAAGCAGAGCCTCGGCCACGATGGTCATCCGAGCCTCGGTATAACGAGAGGCCGCCGGGTTATCGCCGTCGATATTGCCGAAATTCCCCTGCCCGTCGACCAGCGGATAGCGCACATTAAAATCCTGCGCCAAACGCGCCATCGCGTCATAAATCGCGGCATCGCCGTGCGGGTGATAGTTACCCATCACATCGCCCGAGATTTTCGCCGACTTACGGAACCCGCCCGTTGCACTGAGTCGCAGTTCGCGCATCGCATAGAGGATTCGCCGATGCACCGGCTTCAGACCATCCCGTGCATCGGGCAAGGCCCGGTGCATGATGGTGGACAGCGCATAGGTCAGATAACGTTCACCAATCGCGCGGCGCAGCGGTTCGGCTACTTCGCCCCCGTTTCCGGGGGCCACCATATTGGGGTCGTCGATCGTATCATTCATAGATGATGTGATACGACGCAAGGGCGCGCGGGTAAAGCAAGCAAGACATATTTTACTGGGGACAAGTGGCGCTTTTTGCAACAGGGGGAGGCAACCCCCCGATTTCCCCCGTTTTTCGACTTGGGTCGCGAATTATGCTAGGATGTCTGACATTAGTCTGCTGCCTTTTTTTGTTTTGATTGATCGACCGGGGGATGCGCCATGACGCGCCTGATTGTAATGAGTTTCGCTGCACTTGGCTGGTGCTTTTACGTCATGAGTGGCGGGCCTAATTTCGAGCCGCGCGGTGTGCGGTCAGAACAGCCTGTGCGAGTCGCCTCGAAAGCGGCCCCCAAAACCGTAGCACCGTCTCCGGCAAAAGAGCTTGTGACAAATGTCGCTATGCGCTCGCCGGTCGTGCGCGAGCGCCCGATTGATCCCCAGCCAGCAGTCGCAGCGATTGTCGCAGAACCCGCCAGTCTGGACACTTTCAACGCGCTTTCGGTGTTTGACGATCAGACTGCCAGCATCACGCTTGCGTCCCTAGAAGACGGTGTAACTGGCCTGAAGCAAATCACCAAGGACGTGCAGCCTGAACCCGCCGCCCAGCCTGAACCCAGGAAAGATATCCGGGAAATCTCCGGGACCCGCGTGAACATGCGTGACGGCCCTGGAACGATCTACCCGATTGTTGGCAAAGCGCGCATCGGCCAGAAGGTCGAGGTGCTAAGTGACTCGGGCACCGGATGGTTGCGACTGCGCGTGTTGCCGCAGCAACAGGTGGGGTGGATTTCGACCTCTTTGGTCAGAAAAACACCAGACTGACGTGGAGCAATGATTGTTCCCATACTCTGTGCACCCTAGCTTGGGGCTGGTTCAGAATCGGGAAAATCATGCAGAAGACCATTCTAATTACTGGCTGCTCATCGGGCATCGGACTGGATGCGGCGCATGGGATGCGCGCGCGGGGTTGGCGCGTGTTTGCCTCGTGCAAACAACAGCGCGATTGCGACCGGTTGCGGGCGCAGGGGTTTGAAAGCCCGCGCATTGATTATACCGATACGGCCAGCATTTCGTCGGGTTTGAACGAAGTGTTGGAGGCCACCGGAGGCACCCTGGACGCGCTGTTCAACAATGGCGCACATGGCCTGCCCGGCGCGGTCGAGGACCTGCCGACCGAAGGCCTGCGTCAGATTTTCGAGGCGAACTTCTTTGGCTGGCACGAACTGACCAGGCAGGTCATCCCGATTATGCGCAGTCAAGGACACGGGCGAATCGTTCAGAACTCTTCGGTGCTGGGTCTGGTGGCCTATCCGTGGCGCGGCGCCTATGTGGCCACGAAATATGCAATCGAAGGGCTGACGGATACACTGCGCCTGGAACTGGCTGATACGGGGATCAAGGTCATTTTGATCGAACCCGGCCCGATCACATCTAAAATCCGCGAAAACTCAATCCCATTCTTCGAGCGGTTCATCAACTGGCAAAACTCGGCCCTGCGCGAGCGGTATGAGTCCTCTTTGTTGAAAAGACTGTATGAATCGCCGGGGCCGGATCGGTTTGAACTGCCCGCATCAGCGGTTACGACCAAGCTGGCCCACGCCGTAGAATCCAAGCGCCCGCGCCCCCGATACTATGTGACAACACCTACATTTATTGCCGGTTGTTTGCGCCGCATCCTGTCGACACGTGCGATTGACCGCATCCTTGCAGGGGTCTGAGGCGAAATAACCCGTTCGCTTTTGGCACGCACGGGTCTAGATGATAGCCCTAGGCAAACAGAAACGCGGACGGTGTACTCATGGACCTAATGATGGTCATTTTGCTTTTGGCCATGGCGGCGGTTGTCGTCGTATTGGCGCTTGGCATCTCGAATTTTGGCAAAAGCGGCAGGGACGCGGCACTGAAAAGCAACAAGTATATGCGCCTGCGTATCCTGTTTCAGTTCATCGCCGTGATTCTGATCGTGCTTTACGTCTGGCTGCGCGGTCAGGGAGGTCAGTAAATGGTCGTATTGAACAAGATTTACACCCGCACCGGTGATGATGGCAAAACCGCACTCGGCAATGGCGAACGCGTCGCCAAATACTCGGGCCGCGTGACCGCTTATGGCACCGTGGACGAGTTGAACGCCTTTGTCGGCGTCGCCCGGACCGAGGCAGATGGGGATGTCGAAGCTGCACTCGCCCGCATTCAGAATGACCTGTTTGATCTGGGCGCAGATTTCTGTCGTCCCGACATGGAAAAGGATGCCGAAGCAGACTATCCGCCTCTGCGCATCGTGCCCTCGCAGATTGACCGGCTGGAGGTTGAAATCGACGCGATGAACGAAGCCTTGGAACCGCTGCGCAGTTTCATCCTGCCCGGTGGCTCGCGTCTTGCGGCGCATCTGCATGTATGTCGAACCGTATCGCGCCGGGCCGAACGGCTTGCGGTTGAGCTGACCAACATGGAGCCGGTCAACGAAACCGCAGTCAAGTACCTGAACCGTCTGAGCGACTGGTTCTTCGTCGCAGCCCGTTGTGCCAATGAAAACGGAACCCAAGATGTTCTGTGGGTTCCGGGCGCGAACCGCTGAAAGCGGCGTCGCGTCCAGTGGACGCGGCGGCGACCGGAAGGGCGAAGCCCCGGCCCGACGGGCGGGCGCAAACCGATAGCTTTCTGCCTTTTGGGTGGATGTCTGGTGCTTGGTCACGTCAAAAATAGCAAAACGCGACGTCCGTTGCAGATGACGTGACGATTTTGCCCTGTTGCCGCCTGAATTGAATCGCTATTCAAGCCCTCATGAACATTGGTGGAGTCGCGACGCGGCTTGCCGTTTTTTGTGAGGAGCTAGCGCAAAATGAAGGTACTCGTGCCTGTCAAACGCGTGATTGACTATAACGTTAAAGTTCGCGTCAAAGCGGATGGCAGCGGTGTCGATCTCGCCAATGTCAAAATGTCGATGAACCCGTTCGACGAAATTTCTGTCGAAGAGGCAATCCGCCTGAAAGAAGCAGGCAAGGCAGACGAAGTCGTCGTTGTTTCTATCGGCGTAAAACAAGCCCAGGAAACACTGCGCACTGCGCTGGCCATGGGCGCGGACCGTGCCATCCTGGTCGTTGCTGCAGATGATGTCCATCAGGACATAGAACCTCTGGCCGTTGCCAAGATCCTGGCCAAAGTGGTCGAGGAAGAGCAGCCTGGTATCGTTTTGTGCGGCAAGCAGTCTATCGACAACGACATGAATGCAACTGGTCAGATGTTGTCAGCTCTTTTGGGCTGGTCACAAGGCACCTTTGCGTCCGACATCGACATCGACGGCGACAGCGCAAAGATCACCCGCGAAGTCGATGGCGGCATGCAAACCATCAGCGTCAAAATGCCGACAATCGTGACCGTGGACCTGCGCCTGAACGAGCCCCGTTACGCGTCGCTGCCCAATATCATGAAGGCGAAGAAAAAGCCGCTGGACGAGAAAACCGCCGATGATTACGGCGTCGACGTCTCGCCGCGCCTGGAAGTCGTCAAAACCGAAGAACCACAGGCACGTGCCGCTGGCATCATCGTCGGCTCGGTAGACGAGCTTGTCGCGAAACTCAAAGAAGCGGGGGCTGTGTAATGGCTGTTCTTCTTCTCGCCGAAGTCAACAATGGTGAACTGGCGCTGGACGCAACCGCCAAAGCTGTAAACGCAGCAAAGGCACTGGGTGATGTAACCGTTCTGGCCGCAGGCGGTTCCGCTGCTGCTGCCGGTGAAGCTGCCGCCAAGATCACCGGCGTCTCAAAGGTTCTGGTCGCCGAGGACGAATCGCTGGGCCATCGCCTTGCAGAATCCACTGCTGCGCTGATCGTAGGTCTTGCTGATGGTTATGAGCACATCGTTGCCCCCGCCACCACCGATGCCAAGAACGTTATGCCCCGCGTTGCCGCGCTGCTGGACGTCATGGTCATCTCGGACGCGTCCGGAGTCGTCGACGGCTCGACCTTCGAACGCCCAATCTATGCGGGCAACGCGATCCAGACCGTCAAATCTGTAGACGCCAAAAAAGTCGTCACTTTCCGAACCGCAAGTTTTGATGCTGCGGGCGAAGATGGCTCGGCAGCCGTTGAGACCATCTCGGTCGGCGAGAACCCCGGTCTATCGTCCTGGGTCGAAGACAAGGTAGCCACAAGCGACCGCCCCGAGCTGACTTCGGCTGGCGTTGTTGTGTCGGGTGGCCGTGGTGTCGGTTCTGAAGAGGACTTCAAGCTGATCGAAGGTCTCGCTGACAAGCTGGGGGCCGCAGTAGGCGCATCGCGCGCCGCAGTCGACTCGGGCTATGCTCCGAACGATTGGCAAGTGGGTCAGACCGGCAAGGTTGTTGCCCCGGATCTGTATGTCGCTGTCGGCATCTCGGGTGCGATTCAGCATCTGGCAGGTATGAAAGACTCGAAAATCATCGTGGCGATCAACAAAGACGAAGAAGCGCCGATCTTCCAGGTTGCCGATTACGGTCTGGTCGCCGACCTGTTCCAGGCCGTGCCAGAACTGACCGAGAAACTCGGCTGATCAACGGGCTAGACTTTTCCACGAAGAATCTTGCATTGGGCCCGCCATCGGCGGGCCCTTTTCATTGCAGGTTTCTGATCGGACCGACCAAGGCGTCAGCAATCGACCTGTGTGCTGCAGGACCTATCATATATTCCGCCATGGGCTGTTGCAGTGTTCCAAACAGCATATCTTCAAGCTCATCGGACTGCCCCGACACGCTGACCGTCACCTCAACGATCTCGGCGCTGAGAGGGCGCAGGGCCTCGATCATCTGTGGCGTGATCCGAATATCAGCACCGTGCTTGGGCTGATCACTTTCTGCCTCACGCAGGACCTGCAAATTCAACAAGACAACAGGCGCTTCAAGCGCCTCAACAAGCCCCCCAATGCGGTCGATCCAATTCCGTCGCAGCTCTTCTGCGATTACCTCGAACCGCGCATCATTGCGGCCCTGCAACAAAATCATCAGGTGATGTACGAAATGGACATCGGCAAAGTCGATCTGGGGATAGAGAGATTTCAGATCCTCTGTCGGAGCCAGAAAACGGTCGTTGCGTCGGGGATGAACCCGGTAGAATCGATTGGACTGCCCCAATATGTCGCTAAGCTGCACCACGCAGAGCTCTGCTTGGTTCAGTAAACCCCTCAACTCCGTGTCATCGCACAGCGCATCTACGCCGCAAAAAAGGCTTCCGAAATTCAGGCACCGTCTGTCCAACCTCTCTTCGAGAACTGCCGCGAATGGCTGCTCGACGAATCGCCCGAATGTTTCGGTCCCACCTGCGCAGGCCACAAATGACTTCTCCAGCGAACGCATTGGCCCACGAAACCACAATCGTGACTCACCGTATTGGCACACGTCATGCTCGAGTCTTCCCGAGCCAGCTTGATGATAGCTCATATCACTCACCCAATTTTCACCCGGATGCCATCTTGCAGCCGCAAGCCTTGAGAATCTCCTAATGTGCGCATTTGAAGCAAAGTCGAACGGTCTGATCCCCTTGCCGCCCGCCCCGATCTGCCGATAGTGTCATCCTACCCCGTGGCACAGAGGCATCAAAAAATGGATGTAAAATCAGTCGGAGTGATTGGCGCAGGCCAAATGGGCAATGGTATCGCCCACGTACTGGCTTTGGCGGAATATGACGTTCTGCTGAACGACGTTAGCCAGGACGCGCTGAACAGCGCCATGGCGACGATTGAAGGAAATATGGCGCGCCAGGCATCGCGCGGAAAAATTTCGGATGAGGAGATGCAATCCGCGCTGAAACGCATCACGACCACAATGGAGCTGCCACAGCTGGGCCAGACTGACCTGGTGATCGAGGCCGCAACCGAGCGTGAGACCGTCAAACAAGCCATTTTCGAAAGTTTGCTGCCACATCTGCAACCGCATACAATCCTGACGTCAAATACGTCATCTATTTCGATCACACGTTTGGCGAGCCGAACAGACCGGCCCGAACGCTTTATGGGTTTTCACTTCATGAACCCAGTTCCGGTGATGCAACTGGTTGAACTGATCCGGGGCATTGCTACGGATCAACCAACATTTGCTGCCTGTAAGGCCGTTGTAGACCGCCTTGGCAAAACTGCCGCCAGCGCCGAAGATTTCCCGGCTTTCATTGTCAACCGCATCCTGATGCCGATGATCAACGAGGCCGTATACACCCTGTATGAAGGCGTGGGGAATGTTCAGTCGATTGACCAATCGATGAAATTGGGCGCAAACCACCCGATGGGACCACTAGAACTGGCTGACTTTATCGGTCTGGACACCTGTTTGGCCATTATGAACGTGCTGCATGATGGATTGGCCGATACCAAATATCGCCCTTGTCCGCTGTTGACGAAATATGTCGAAGCGGGCTGGCTGGGACGTAAAACGCAGCGTGGTTTTTATGACTATCGGGGCGAGGCGCCAGTGCCGACCCGGTAAAGGCCACCGCCCGGAATTCATCCGGGCGCAGCCACGAGATTGTCCTGATCAGGTGAAATTGCAGGTCAGAGCTTGGTTGCCTGCCCAAGACCCAGCGTGTGCTTTCTGAGCCAAGCCATAAAGCCGCGCGGATCTCGCTCCAGCAGTTGCATATCCTCATCCGAGATCGGTTCTCCGATCACCGGGGATTGCGGTTTGTTGCAGGATCGAACGATCTCGTGCAGCAACAAACCCTGGCGCAGAATCGCAGAAAGCTTGTTGGCGATCTGGTAGGCACGCGAATTCCTGCCAGGGAAAAAGATCGGCAGGACCTGCGCGCCAGATCGACGGATCATTTTGGCCGTGAACACGTTCCACTCACGCTCGATCACCGGCCCGAACCAGTCATCCGAAGACATCACGACGCCTGAGGGGAACAAGGCCACAACGCCCCCGTTTTTCAGATGCTCCATCGCATTGCCGCGCATCTCAAGCATCTTGGCCTGTGCCTCGGGATCGTGCGGGAAGGGCACCGGAATCATGAACGACGTCGCCGCCTCGTCCAAACCTGTCAGAACCGAACGGGTCAAGATCCGATAGTCGCTGCGGACCCTGCCGATCAGCTCTGCCAAAATCATGCCGTCGACCATGCCATGGGGATGGTTGGCTACGACGACCACGGGCCCCGTTTTCGGAATACGCGCGATCTGTTCCTCTGGCGTGGTCAGGTCGATGCCCATTATATTAAGCGCACCTGCCCAGAACCGTTGGCCGCGGAATTGTTCATTCTGCTTCTCGAACTTGTTAACCATACCCAAAATGGTCAACTTACCCGTACACCATTCAATGGTGCGGATCGCTGTTGCAGTCCAAGGGTCGTCGAACGAGTTTGCGTAGGTCAGGGTCTTACGATCATAGATCTCGCCCTGGTCCTTGGTCCCATCCACCACCGGGCCTGTCTTGGTCTCGTGCGTTGTTTCCGCCAATTCCTGGTTATCCCGTTCTTCGTATCACGGCGGGTGCGGTCAGAAACCTTCTCCGAACTTGTCGTTCACCAGAGTCTCCAACGCATCAGCCAACGCCTCAGCATCCGGTCCGGACGTCTCGACGTCAATAGTCGTTCCGCGAGACGCTGCCAACATCAAAAGACCCATAATGCTGTCGCCGGATGCGGAAAGCCCATCTTTCGACACCTCGGCCTGAGCGTCGAACCCTTCTACCAACTCGACCAGCTTGGCCGAGGCGCGGGCATGCAGGCCCTTTTCATTGATAATTTTCAAGCTTCGGGTGGTCATTCTTTATCTGTCCGGTTCTCATCAAACGTCACATTTTGCGCATTGATATACTTACGTCCAGCTTCCATTGCCTGCCGCACGGCTTCGCCAATCGGCAGGTGGCGGGATTTGGCCAGTTTTATCAACATGGGAAGATTTGCGCCGTAAAGGATACGGCGATCCTGCGGCGCGCAGGCACGCAGGCTGAGATTCGACGGGCTTCCGCCAAACAGATCGGTCACGACGACAACACCGTCACCAACATCAACACTGTCGGCGGCCGCACAGATTTCCGATTGCTTCGCTTCGCGATCATGATCGGCCTCGATCGAGATCGCGGCCAGGCCGGGCTGATTGCCGACCACATGCTGCATAGCGGCCAAATATTCTTTGGCCAGCCCACCATGTGCTACGAGTACGATCCCGATCAATCCGGCCTCACATTCAACGATCGTCTTTCCATTTCGCGATGCCTAATTGCCACTTGCTGCCCCCCCTCTGCAAGGGCCCTTGCAACCGCTTCGGCCATTGCAACCGATCTGTGTTGCCCTCCGGTACAGCCAAAGGCCACGGACAGGTAGGCTTTGCCCTCGGCCCGGTAGGCGGGCAACAACAAAGTCAGCAGGTCAACCACCCTTTCGAAGAAAGGCGCATAGTTCGCGTCGGTTTGAATATAGCTCGCCACATCCGAATTGCGACCATCTTCGGCCCGAAGCTCGGGACGCCAGTACGGGTTGGTGAGAAAACGGCAGTCAAAGACCATATCCAATCCGCGAGGCAAACCACGCTTATAGGAAAATGATTCGATGGTTACCGCCAGATGCCGCCCACCCTGAGGTGCAAACCAACGCTCTACCTCTTCGCGCAGTTGGTGAACATTCAGTGGCGTGGTATCGATCAACGTATCTGCAAGTTCACGAATTGGGGCCAGCGACTCTTTTTCCTGGCGCACGCCGGTTTCAGGGCTGGCATCCGCAGACACCGGGTGACGTCTGCGGGTTTCCGAATACCGGCGCAGCAGGACTTCATCGCTGCAATCGAGATAAAGCGTGGTCAGGTCAACCTGTTCCATCCACCGAAGCTTAGCCAGCAATTCGATGACGCCAATCGTGGAAAAATCGCGGTTGCGCGCATCAATACCAAGCGCCATGGGACGGTCGGTTTTTGGCCCGTCTAATAGACGCAGCAAAAGACCCATGGGAAGGTTGTCGATGGCCTCGAACCCCAGATCCTCTAACACACGGATTGCGGTGGACCGGCCTGCGCCGGATGGGCCGGTGACAAGTACGATGCGTCTTTGGGTCGTCATTGATTGGGCCATTCCGGGTCTGCGCACCCGTTTTTCATCAGTAGCAAGAGCGCTGCTGGTAAATTGGAGACGCCAGCGCCCCGAAGCAAGGGAACAGTTTGCCTCAGGATAAGAATTGAACGGGGTTCTGGCAGGCGCTCGGGTTCTTCTTGCGCCATGTCCACCACAAAGCCAACCGGCACCGGCCCAACCGAGACTGCCCGCAACAGGCCAAGACCTCTTGCCTCGATCAGTCC
Organism: Ruegeria sp. YTSA219; assembly: GCF_059609985.1. Classification (NCBI taxonomy): domain Bacteria; kingdom Pseudomonadati; phylum Pseudomonadota; class Alphaproteobacteria; order Rhodobacterales; family Roseobacteraceae; genus Ruegeria; species Ruegeria sp. YTSA219. The sequence goes on along the minus strand of NZ_JBXWMT010000014.1, from coordinate 87,883 downwards.
ACCGATATTTGGAGCCGCCTCTGCCAGGGCGAGATTGCCATCCATATACAACCGAACCCGATCGTCCGCGACCAGATCGGCCCCCAACGCCATCATCTGCAAAGACAGCGCTGACTTCCCGGTGCCCGAAGGCCCCACGATCAAAACAGCACGGTCTGCTATCGCGACACAAGAGGCGTGAACGATGGCAGTATCTTTGTGTTCAACAGAGGAGAGTGCGGACGTGCTCACCGCGTCAAACCGGCAGGCCCACGACGAATCGCGCGCCCTGAGGGTCTGAAGTTATGTCCGCTTCGGTCGGGCGGATATTCTCGGCCCAAATCACCCCGCCATGCGCCTCGACAATCTGTTTCGAGATCGCCAGACCCAACCCCGAGTTATTGCCGAAATGCTCAACGGGACGTTGGGAATAGAACCGTTTGAACACTTTGGTCAGGGCCTGCTCGGGGATGCCTGGGCCAGTGTCTTCAACAACAACCAGAACCCGATCCTCGCGCCGGCGTACCCACACACGTATGGCATCGCTTTCTTCGCAGAAGGAAATCGCATTGGTGATCAGGTTTACGAACACCTGCGCCAATCGCGCCTCAAGCCCGGTCACGGTGATTGGTTCGGGCGGCAGATCAGTGATGTAATCGATTCCCTTGGCGCGCGCATCCTCGCCCAGATACTGACCGAGGTTTCCGATCAGGTTCAACAAATCAAATGGCTGCTCTTCCTCCTTGACCAGTTCGGCGTCCAGGCGCGAGGCGTTCGAAATGTCGCTGACCAGACGATCCAGCCGACGGACATCATGTTCGATCACCCCCAACAGCTTGTCGCGCTGGTCGTCTCTTTTAACCATGCGCAACGTGCCCACAGCAGATTGAAGGCTGGCTAGGGGGTTTTTGATCTCATGCGCCACATCTGCCGCGAATTGTTCGTTTGCATCAATCCGGTTGTACAGCGCTGTAACCATGCCGCGCAAAGCTCGGCTGAGTCGTCCGATTTCGTCCGGTCGCGCGCTCAGATCGGGGATGCGGATGCGGCCCGGGTTGACCCCCGCACCGCGGTCTTTGCCCATCTCGGCGGCGGATGCCAGATCGGCCAGCGGGTTGGCGATGGTCGATGCAAGGACAAGGCTCAAGCCAACGGAAACCAAAAGCGCCACGACGAACATGCGCAGAATCCGCTCTTGATCACGGCGGGCCAATGCGTCGATTTCTCCGGCGGGACCGGCCATGGCAACTGCGCCAACGGGCTTTCCATCCAGTTGGATCGGGGCCGCAGCAACGATAACCGTTTCGCCTGCGTCATCCTGAACCGCCTGAACCTGAATATGCCCGGTCAGCGCCTGTGGAATGATGGCCTGAACGCGTTGGGCCAAGGTTGGCGCTTCGCTGGTTTCATCTTGCTTGAACACTTTGGACAGCCCGGTCCAAACCGCGTTCAAGGCATCACTGATCAGTGTGCTTCCAGTCTGCGCATCAGCTTCTGAGCGCAGCATGACCGGCATCTCTGAGACCGCAGGCGCGCCGCGCGTCCAACCAATCAGCGTCCCACGAGCATCGTAAACAAAGACTTCACCGCCGACCGGCAGGCTGAGACCAGCCAACGTATCTTTGACATCCAGAATGGCCGCGTCGCGGGTAATGCCAGTCACATTCTGTCGCAGTTGGGTTTCAAATACGTTGCTGACCAACTGCGCATCACCAACCAGGTTCCGGGCGGTTTGCTGCACCTGTTCTTCTCGCGAATTATCCAGATATAGCAATCCGGTGACCAGAATCACCAATGCAATCATGTTGAATGTGATGATCTTGCGCGCCAGAGGCGAGCCCCGCAGAGAAAACAGATTGCGGCGGCCGCGTGTGGCCCTGAGTTCGGCGGAATCGTCGCTCTGGGGGATGACCCAGTCATCCCCAAGAACGACGTCACCGTCGCGTAACTCGTTTTCTTGCTCAGTGTCGCGCACGAGACCCAGTAACCCCTTAACTTAGGCCACGCTTATTCTTCGTTGTACCGATACCCAATACCATACAACGTTTCGATGGCCGAAAACTCCGGATCAGCAGCGCGCATCTTTTTGCGCAGACGCTTGATGTGGCTGTCGATCGTGCGGTCATCTACATAGACCTGATCGTCATAGGCAACATCCATCAGCTGATCGCGGCTTTTGACAAATCCCGGACGCTGCGCCAAGGCCTGCAGCAGCAGGAACTCGGTCACTGTCAAAGAGACATCCGATCCCTTCCAGCTCACCGCGTGGCGCAAGGGGTCCATCCGCAATTCGCCCCGTTCCATCACCTTGGCGTCGCCTGTGTTGGCAGCCACGGGATCACCCGAGGTCGCTTCCTGACGGCGCAGCAAGGCCCGTATCCGTTCTACTAGCAACCGTTGCGAAAAGGGCTTTTTGACATAATCATCAGCACCCATACGCAAACCCAGAACTTCGTCGATCTCGTCATCTTTCGAAGTCAGAAAGATCACCGGCATCTGGGTCTTCTGCCGCAGTCGCTGCAGCAAATCCATGCCATCCATACGCGGCATCTTGATATCCAGCACTGCCATATCGGGCAGCTTCTTGTTAAACGCATCCAGAGCAGCCTGCCCGTCGTTATACGTTTCTACCTCGAAACCCTCGGCTTCGAGCGTCATGGATACGGACGTCAGAATGTTCCTGTCGTCATCCACCAGTGCAATCTTTGACATCGGGTTAACCCCTATTCCTGCTCTCATACGAAACAATTCGCTTATTTGTAGGGCATTTTTGTCGTTTTTATGGCCGCGAATCAATCACCATCTACGAATCGTGCGATTGTTGTCACACACATGCGGCAAAAAAGCCGTTAATGGTCTTCGAAAAGTGTCTGTATTTCCGGCAGAAAAAACATGGTGGCGCTAAACCTGAACTTGGTTGCGCTAACTGCGCCAAACCGTCCTGTTCACGCCCTAAACGACCATGATAAGACCCGCCCAATCGCCGGTTTTCCCGGTACACTGCCCCAAGAGCGCACCTTGGCCAATCTGCCGCCGCGCCGCCACAGGAGAAGACACACATGACATCTGGACGGGTGAACCCGCAATTCCGCCTCGAAGATCAGGGCATCGAGGGTCTGGGCAATGTCTATTACAACTTCATGGAACCGGCACTGATTGAAGAAGCCCTCAAGCGGGGTGAAGGTACACTTGGCAATGGCGGAGCTTTTCTTGTCAGTACCGGCAAGTTCACTGGCCGTTCTCCCAAGGACAAACATGTTGTCCGCACCGACAGTGTCGCCGATTCGATCTGGTGGGAAAACAACGCCGAGATGAGCCCTGAGGGTTTCGAAACGCTTTATGCCGATATGATCGAGCACATGAAGGGTCGTGACTATTTTGTGCAGGACCTGGTCGGCGGCGCCGACCCCGCTTATTCGATCAACGTGCGCATGGTCACCGAACTGGCATGGCATAATCTGTTCATCCGTCACTTGCTGCGCCGCCCGGATCGTGAAGACCTGGATGAGTTCATCGCGGATTTCACAATCATCAACTGTCCCAGCTTTCAAGCTGATCCGGCCAAGCACAACTGCCGTAGCGAGACAGTGATCGCACTGAACTTCGACCGCAAATTGATTCTGATCGGCGGCACAGAATATGCCGGTGAAAACAAGAAATCCGTCTTCACCCTACTGAATTACATGCTGCCTGAAAAAGGCGTGATGCCGATGCATTGCTCGGCGAACCACGCGGTCGGTAACCCCGTAGATACTGCGGTCTTCTTTGGCCTCTCGGGAACTGGCAAGACCACCCTGTCCGCTGATCCGGCCCGCACCTTGATTGGCGATGACGAACATGGATGGTCAGACCGTGGCACTTTCAACTTCGAAGGCGGGTGCTATGCCAAGACGATCAACCTGAACGCCGAGGCCGAACCCGAGATCTATGCAACCACCAGCAAATTCGGCACCGTGATCGAGAATATGGTTTTCGATCCCGAGACCAAGGAGCTGGATTTCGAAGATGACTCGCTGACCGCAAACATGCGTTGCGCCTATCCGCTCGAGTATATCTCCAATGCCTCGAAAAGCGCGTTGGGCGGGCATCCGAAGAACATCATCATGCTGACTTGTGACGCGTTTGGTGTTCTGCCCCCGATTGCGCGGCTGACCCCGGCTCAGGCGATGTACCACTTCCTGTCGGGCTTCACCTCGAAGGTTGCTGGCACAGAGCGCGGCGTGACCGAGCCCCAACCCACATTCTCGACATGCTTTGGCGCGCCGTTCATGCCGCGTCGCCCAGAAGTCTATGGCAACCTGCTGCGCGACAAGATCGCCCAGCACGGCGCGACCTGCTGGCTGGTGAATACCGGCTGGACTGGCGGCGCCTATGGCGTTGGCAGCCGGATGCCGATCCGTGCGACCCGCGGTTTGCTGACTGCCGCTCTGGATGGATCGCTTCGGGATGCGGAATTCCGCAAGGATGCGAATTTTGGCTTTGATGTGCCGGTTTCCGTCCCTGGTGTCGCCGAAGTTCTGCTGGATCCGCGTCGCACCTGGGACGACCAGGCCGCCTTCGATAAACAGGCTGAGAAGCTGGTTCAGATGTTTGCTGAAAACTTTGAGCAGTATCTGCCTTTCATCGACGAAGACATCAAAGCCGTAGCAATCGGTTAATGTTGCAAAAGGGGGGGCAAACCTCTCCCCTTTTTTTCGGACAGCACATCTGTTGGCAATCGTCCTTATACGTCTAACGTAAGGTGTCCTTACAAATTCGTTGCCCGATTTGCCGGTTTAAGCTATCCAATGATGTCATTAAGACAAATTCGCCCGACGCAATCGCGCCGGGCGTTGTTTAAAAATACCTTGGGTAACTCAGCCGCGCACTCACATTCGCGAATTGAGAAACCTAATCAGATAGCAAGTGTATGCCAATGGGGATGAGTGTCAATATGAGACTTTCTGAACATTCAGATTTCAGTTCGTCTCATACCGCTGCTTTGTCGCAGCGCGTGACATGGGAAACGACAGGTAACGAAATGACTGAAATCTTGAAACTGACCGAACTGCGCAAACTGATGCAAAGCATGGAGCGCACGTTGGGGCTGGAACAACTCTCACCGGTAGAGCGCGATATCTATTACGCCGCCGAAGAACTGTCCAAAGCTGACCAGGAAGTTCGGACATTTGGGTTGATTGAACACACGCTTGTGCAAAGCGTCTCGCGCCCGACCTTTTTTCGTGCGCTGAAGTCGCTGGTGCAGAAGGGGTATTTGTCACAAAGCGGTAGCGCGAACCGTGGACGGTATGTTGTGCATGCGCCTAAGTAATAAAGCGTTTGATCTGCGCATTGCTGGCTGACCGCCGTGCGCAGATGGGCCTCTGAAACGTTCTTTGCCTCACTGGCCTACGTAATTGCCTCGTTCCTTACGTTCGAGGTTCTGATGCCACTGCAGAACGTATTCTTCCCCGAATATCCCAGCAAGGCCAGCCTGCTGTTTCTCCCGCATGGTGTGCGTGTGCTCTCTGCTTGGTTGTTGGGGTGGCGGGCGATTTTTGCGCTCTTGCCCGGTGTCTTTCTTGTCTTTGCCTTTCTCGGCGGAAGCGACGTCTTCCTGCCCAACCGTCTGGCCGCCATAGCAATCGCCGTCACAACCGTTCCTGCTGTATTTTACCTATGCAAATGGGTCGGCTTCGATCTGTTTCCCCACCCGGACCGCAAACCATGCTGGTCCTGCGTGATGGGGGTCGGGATCGTCACGTCAGTATTGGTGTCCGTACTGACCAACCTGGCTTTTGGCAGCGGTGGGCTGGAATATATCGCCTTCCTGATCGGCGATATCTCGGGCCTGTTCTTTCTGATGCTGGGGCTCTATTTCACGCTGCGCGCGATAGATCGGCGTGCCTAGCCCATCAGCCCGCGTCGCAACAGGTTCAGCCCTGCGATAAGCAGCACGAACAGGGTGATCTTGCGAAACAGCGCCTGATCTATGCGCGCCTGCAGTTGCAACCCCACCCACATGCCCGCCAGCCCCGGCAGCACCAGAGCAGCCGAGAACGGAGCGGTTTCGGCGCGGAAAATCCCGGAGCCCATATGCGCGAACAGCAACGCCAGCGCCCCCAAACCATAGATGACCCCCTGCACACGCATCTGCACCGCTTTCGGGGTGTTTAAGGCGGTCAGATAAGCCACGGTTGGTGGTCCCCAAATTCCAGACATCCCCCCGACAAAGCCTGCAACCGCAGCGATCATGCCCTCTATTCGGGCAGATGGGCTGGCCAATTTCAGACGCAGCCCCAATACCTGGATCAATGCAAAGACTGTCACCGGGATGCCAATCATCAACAAAAAAGTTGATGCTGGCACTGCGCTGACCAACTGAGCACCAATCAGCAGAAACACCAACCCGACAACCAGAAATACACGGAACTGACGGATCGAGGACACGGCGGCCGGAACACCCCCGCGCAATGCCTGCACCCCATTTGTCACCAGGGTTGGCAGGATAAGCCCCGCGATCGCCATATCCGGCGAAAGGAACATGCTCAGCCCAGAGATCAGAACCATTGGCATGGCGAACCCGACCATGCCTTTGACCCAACCGGCAATGAAGGCAACCCCACAGGCCAGCAGCAGTTCTTGGGCAGAGAGCATAGAAAACAACGTCATGTCCCCCTGATATCACTCCTGACAGGTGCTGCACTGCAAAAATGATCAAGCAACTTTAGAACTTTTTAGTCGCATAATTCGTATTTTTGTTGCGCTGCACGTGCAGCATGATATGACCAGACGACTTTAGGAGAGAGCTGATTCATGGCCCATGACGGACAGGATATGACCCAGATGATTGCATCCGCGATTTTGCCCGAGCTTCTGACGCTGACACGTGCGGCTCTGCCGGCTGTGGACACCGTATTCGAACGCGCCCGCGAGTCGGTCCGCGCGATGGTGACAGAAGATGGTCGCGTGTCCGGCGCTCTGATCGAGGCCAATCAGACCGCCGCTCATGGGTTGGCATGGCTGGCGACATACAACCAGTCGCTGCAGCAAATGCAACGCTGGGCCGATGCTTTGGAGGCAGAAGGCAAATTCGGCGAGATCGAGCAGCTGCTGCACCAAATCGCCTTTGGTGAATACCTGCATCAGGTCGCGGGCGGCATCCCAATGAACCAGGGTGAGATTTTGCGTCTTCAGGACATGGGTCTGGGCTGGGACGCGCTGTCCGGTTTCCAATGCGCTGAAGTTCAGACACTGATGGCACAGGCCAATTCACAGGCTGCACGCAGTCGCTTGGTTGAACTGATGGAAGAACAGGCCGGTGCCACGATGTTCGGAACGTCGGGCCTGGACGAAGAACTGGAAATGATCCGCGACCAGTTCCGCCGCTATGCCCAGGAAAAAGTCGAACCAAACGCCCATGATTGGCACCTCAAGGATGAGCTGATCCCGATGGAAATCATCGAGGAACTTGCCGAGATGGGTGTATTTGGCCTGACCATCCCCGAAGAGTTCGGAGGGTTTGGCCTTTCCAAGGCCTCGATGTGCGTGGTGTCCGAAGAATTGTCGCGCGGCTATATCGGCGTCGGATCGCTGGGCACCCGGTCCGAGATCGCGGCCGAGCTGATCATTGCCGGTGGAACGGATGAGCAAAAAGCGCAGTGGCTGCCCAAGATCGCCAGCGCCGAGATACTGCCGACAGCAGTTTTCACTGAACCCAACACAGGCTCTGATCTGGGCAGCTTGCGCGCCCGAGCAGTCAAGAATACCGAAGGTGATTACGAGATCACCGGCAACAAGACCTGGATCACCCATGCGGCCCGGACCCATGTGATGACTTTGCTGGCGCGCACCAACTCTGACACTTCCGATCATCGCGGCCTGTCGATGTTCCTGGCGGAAAAGACGCCCGGCACGGACGACAACCCCTTCCCCACCCCTGGCATGACCGGTGGCGAGATCGAAGTTCTGGGTTATCGTGGGATGAAAGAATACGAGCTGGGCTTTGATGGCTTCAAGGTCAAGGGTGAGAACCTACTGGGCGGCGAAGAAGGCAAAGGCTTTAAGCAGCTCATGGAAACCTTCGAATCCGCCCGCATCCAGACCGCAGCCCGCGCCATCGGTGTGGCCCAAAGCGCGCTGGACATCGCCATGCAATATGCGCAGGACCGCAAACAGTTCGGCAAGTCGCTGATCAACTTCCCCCGCGTGTCCGGCAAGCTGGCGATGATGGCGGTCGAGATCATGATCGCACGACAGCTGACCTATTTCTCGGCTTGGGAAAAAGACAACGGTCATCGCTGCGATCTTGAGGCCGGGATGGCCAAGCTGCTGGGCGCCCGCGTGGCCTGGGCTGCTGCCGATAACGGCCTGCAGATCCACGGCGGCAACGGCTTTGCACTGGAATACAAGATCAGTCGCGTGCTGTGTGACGCACGTATTCTCAATATTTTTGAAGGGGCTGCCGAAATTCAGGCACAGGTGATCGCGCGGCGTTTGCTGAGCTAACCTGTAACGGCAACCCTGTTTCCCCGACTTGACCCGGCGCGCGCGCCGGGTCTTTTTTTGCCCAAACTACTGCAGCCCTCAGTTCCTCGAAATCCTACCCTTACCTTCCCTGCTGTCTACGTTCAGCCATGACCAGCCACGGCAGAAACTTCCCCCTATCGCAGCGCCGATATTCCCGGTAGATCAGCGTGCGATCACGAACCAGCGGCGAACCACATGACCCGATCCATTCTTGCCCTTCTGGCCACGCTTGCGGCCTTGGCCCTTGCTGGCTGTGCCACCACCTCTCAGCCGACAGCAACGCAGAACGACATAGACGAACTGGCGTTGGCCATCCGTTCCATGGGTCCCGCGGTTGATCCAGCCGAGGCACAGAAGGCGGCCAACATTGCCTATACCTATTCGCAGCGTCTGGCCCGAGAATGGCAGGTCACCGACCCGGCCATCATCCACAACGCCAAGGTCATTAACGGATTTCGTGAGCGCGGCCTGTGCAACGACTGGGCCGAAGCGATGACCAGCCGTTTAAGGGCCGAAAACTTCCGCACCCTGGAAATGCACTGGGCTACATCACCGCCAACGCCGCTGAGGATCATCCACCATTCCGCAGTGATCAGCGCAAAGGGCGACACGATGTTCGAAGGCATCATCCTTGACCCATGGCGCAACAGTGGCGCGCTGACTTGGGCGCCAACGCGCGAAGATACGCGATACAACTGGCGTACCCGCATGGAGGTGCGCACCGCTTTGCTAAACGGAGAGCAACCCTACTGAGGTCAGGACGGGGTCTTACACTGGCTGATCCGTTCCGCCACCACGGGCAGCATCCGCGCAGCCACCAGCTTTGACCCTTCGGGCGTCAGATGCGTGTAATCGACATACAGCACCTTGTCTTTGTGGAGGGGACCGCCGATCTCGGCAATATCGGTGAAAGGCACATTGGCCTCTTCAAACAAAGCAGGGAAATCGACCCGCGCGCGATGCATCAGATCTTCGCGTCCCGGCTTGTACCAATCCCGCGTGAGCTGGGCGATTTCGCGGTCGGTCTCGCTTAGGACATTGGTGTCCTCATAGACGACCTCAGGCTGCAAAAAGACGTGATAGCAAAACCCGTGGTAGTCGCCGAATGTTTCGATCAGCTTGTAATTGCGCAAAAATCCGACCTTTGCAGTCTGCGCAAGCTCTGCTGAAAAGTCTCTTTGCAAGGCGGTAACATCCCCATACGTGATATTTTTGGGGATTTCATAGCGGTCGAACAAGCCTTGCGTAAATTTCGAAGCCAGTTTGAAGGTATAGGAATACTGCGCCGGGTACCGCAGGAACGCATAGGCTGAAAAGAAGGGTTTGCGATCATTCAAGGCGTCAATCATGCGTGCGGACGAGTAAGCATAACTTTGGACCGGATTATCGACCCCAACATTGTAAAAATCATTGTGGCCATCCAGAAACACAATCATGTCCGGGCTGTACTCATATAGCGTCTCGTACAGGTACAACACATGTTGAAAACTGTGATACGCAACAACTCCGGCGTTGATCACTTCAATCGTCACACCGGGCATCTGATCGCCCAACCGCTCGCGCAGGTCCTGCTGCAGGAAATACGCAACCGTTTCCTGATTGGCGAGCGTTGGGTGGTCAGGATAAATACTGCCCTGCGATCCGATGGCATAAGCAGTTGAGCCACCCATCAGAAAAATGCGGAACGTGTCGTCGGGTTTTGGCTGTTCAATCAGCGTATCGTGGCGGAACCCTTGATCGGAATGGATACGCTGTCCGCCAGTATCAAATCCTCGCTGATAGTCTGGGTTCAGTTTGTGACCACGGATCGAAGAGTATAGATGTCGCTCTGCCGTATTGCCCAGCGTGTTGTCATACACATAAACCACTGTGAAATACGAAAGCAGTTCAACCAGCAGGAAGAGAAAGAGGGCATAGATCAAAATCATAAAAAACTTGGTTACAGGTCGCATCCGCCCCATGCCAACATCATCATTTCCGCTCACTACGAAGCTCCAATTCTATCAGGTCAAAATCAAATAAACCTGGCGTATATACCGGTGTAAAAATTCCACCTAACTGCCCAAATCTTAGGAAAGGCCCGTTATTCGCTTTCAATATGTCCAAGATGTTTTGCAAGTCAACGGTCACCATTGTATCCGATCCTTTACCTAGTCGGTTCAAAACAATGCGTCCAAGCCCAGGAAACTGTTCTTCGCTGATTTCAGGAATTCTGCCATGTTGCGTTACATAATGCTGCTTTCCCTTTCCGGATTACTCCAATGTCAGAAGGATGAAACCGTTGCGGCCTATGGTGCTGCCGAACGGGAATGGGCCCTGCAAGAGATCAACGGTCAGCCCTACAATGCAAGTGCCTTATTGCGATTTCTGGAAGAAGGCAAAGTAACGGGCAACGCCCCCTGCAACAGCTACACGGGCAGGCTTAACGTGCCCTATCCATGGTTTGAGCTGACCGGCCTGACAGCGACCCGTGCCGCCTGTGCCGGGCTTGAGGCAGAAGGGATCTATTTCGCCGCCCTGCTTGCCATGACCCAATCCGAAGTATCAGGGAACCTGCTGATATTGCGCAATGAGGACGGACAGGAAATGGTGTTCAAAGCTGCCGATTGATCTGATCAATAAACCGCGCCCGTGCGCCGGGCAGAGGGTTGTTCCCCAACGACGGAGCAACATGGTTCTCTAGAAAATGTCCGGTGGTCAACAATCCTTGCACCAATTCGGTATCCGGCGCGTCGCCCACGCCACGCAGGCAAGGTGGCAAGGGAAGCAACCTATCCACCCAGTCCCCTGCCCCATCAGCGCTGACCGCACGACCTGTTTTCGGAGAAACATAATCCAAACCTTCTGTTACACCCGTCACGGCACAGCGTGTCAGGTCAAGGCCAAACCCCAGCTCTTCCAGCAGCGACAATTCCCAACGCAGATAGGCAAGCACCCAAATTTCGTCCTGACCCAGCAGGTCCATCAACTGTTCGGTTTGTTTATAGATGCGCGGATGCGCTTCGCGCTCAGGCAAACAGAACGAGAGCAGTGCCACCACCGCATTCAATCCGGCCAGCGCAAGCCTACCCGAAAACGCCGCCGCCGCCCGCGACCGCAGGGGCTCGACCTGAAAAGTGCCGATATGCTCCTCGAGTCGTGCGCGCCAAAGCACATCTAATTGCGCCCCGGGCTGCAGGATCGGCGCAATCTTGCGGCTGGTTCCACCACGTACGACGCCGGCATGACGACCGTGGCCTTCGGTAAAGACTTCGATAATCGCCGCCGTTTCGCCATGGCGGCGTGAGGTCAGAAGTATGCCGTGGTCGCGCCAGTCCAAAGCGTGTCCAATCTTGTGGGGTCAGTCCTGCCCGAGCAAAAGAACGCAAAGCCGGGACCACTGCAAGAGAGACAGGGAAATCGACGACCTATTGGGTCAGAACGTGACCCCCGCGTGGATCAGGATACCCAGGACCATAAGAAGGTTCAGCACCATAGAAATGCCGTTGCCAACATAGATGGGCAACTTCTTGACGATCAGACCGTAGATGAACCAAAGCAAAGACAACGCCGCATAGAGCGACCACGTTAACAGAGATTGGCCCGACGCATGTTGAGAGTGGGTAAAGAAGAGCTTCACAAGCTGTGGAAGCGTGGCAAATGGGCCTAAAATGCCGACAAATACCATGAAGCCCTCGATGTGCTTCATCACAAGACCAAGGTTTGACTTTATGAACTTCTGACCAATTGTTTCAGCCAACGTAAGACCTCTATCCTTGTCATAGGCTGCAACGACCCGTTTCCGCACCATCCGTTAAATACGCGTACAAATAGCGAAAATGGACCGTCTTACCAAGACCTATGCCATAACTTTGGCAGAGGCCTGCACCGCGTCTGTGCTAGTACCGCTAATCCAGACCGTCCTCACCCAGCAAATGGCGCCCCTGCCGGTCTTCGACCTCTATCACCCAGAGGTCAGGGTCAAAGCTGCGCTGGCGTTGGATCGCCTCGTCCACATCGACCTCGGGACCAGAGGAGAGTTCAACCCACTTGCGCTCACCGCTCATCAGATCAAAGCTGCGCTGAAAGGCTGTGGCCTGACCGTCCAACGTGTTGAGCTTGATCAAAACCGCGCCGGCTGTGTCGTCACCATGGGCCACAACAAAGGCCGGTATTTCCTGAAATCGCAACCGTGCCAGATAGGCGTGAACCCAGAAGTCTGCCGTCAGTCGCGTCATGCGTTTCCGTCTTTGAATTCCAGACCCATTTCCGAATAGCGCTCAGATTCCTCCAGCCAGTTTGGCCGGACTTTGACCTGCAGGAACAGGTGGATCTTGCGATCAAGGAACTCTTCCAGCTCGGCACGGGCCGCCTGGCTGACGGCCTTGATGGTCTCGCCCTTTTTGCCCAGAACGATACCTTTATGGCCGTCGCGCATGACATAGATGATCTGGTCGATCTTTGCCGACCCGTCCTTGCGCTCTTCCCAATTCTCGGTCTCGACGGTCAGCTGATAGGGCAGTTCCTGATGCAGCCTCAGGGTCAGCTTTTCGCGTGTCATTTCAGCCGCGATCATACGCAACGGCAGATCAGCGATCTGGTCTTCGGGATACAGCCACGGGCTCTCGGGCAATTCGCCTGCCAGCCATTTACGTAGATCGTCAACCCCATGGCCTTTCTCGGCCGAGATCATGAAGGTCTCGGCAAACGCGTAGCGCGAATTGAGGTCGCTGGTCAGGGCCAGCAGAACTTCGGACTGCACCCTGTCGATCTTGTTGATGGCCAGCGCGACGGTGCGGCCCGGACCGATCTCGTTCAGACCTTCAAGGATGCGCTCTACGCCCTCGGTGATGCCACGATGCGCTTCGACCATCAGGACAACCACATCGGCATCCGCGGCCCCGCCCCATGCGGCGGCCACCATTGCCCGATCCAGACGGCGACGCGGTTTGAAAAGGCCCGGCGTGTCCACAAAGACCAGCTGTGCATCACCTTCCATCGCCACGCCCCGGATGCGGGCGCGGGTCGTCTGAACCTTATGTGTCACGATCGAGACCTTGGCCCCGACCATGCGATTCAGAAGGGTGGATTTGCCTGCGTTGGGCTCTCCGATCAGGGCGATAAATCCGGCGCGTGTCGTCATCTGGGGTTTGATCCTGTTTGCAGATGGGCCTCCCTATCGCAGAAAGAGGCAGCGGACCAGAGCGATTTGCAGCTTTGGCACATGCATTCAGGATGGCATTGGGTGGGGTATGGTGGGCGACCCGTCACCGAAATGACCCGGGTTCGACCGATAGGCATTTCCGGCCAGCCCTCAGGAGACCGACTATTTTTACCCGGTAGACTAATTCTGCAAACGGTCCAGCAACGACTTGGCAGCCGCCTGTTCGGCCTGACGCTTTGACCCTGCTGTTGCCTGCTCTTCTGCCCCGTCCTGAAGACGCGCAGCAATGGTGAAGACCGGCGCATGGTCCGGGCCAGAGCGTCTGACTTCGACATAGCTGGGCGGTTTCTGGCCCCGTGCCTGCGCCCATTCCTGAAGCGCCGTTTTGGCGTCACGGGCGTCGGCCTCGACATCGTGGATGCGATCACCCCAGAGTTTTAGGATAACGGCGCTGGCGACCTCGAACCCGGCGTCGCGATAAACTGCAGCGATGACCGCCTCCATCGCGTCGCCAAGCAAAGCTTGTTTGCGCCGCCCACCGGACAGCATTTCAGACCGGCCCAGTTTCAGTACAGCACCCAAATCAATCTGCAGCGCCACATCTGCACAGGCCTCTTTGCGCACAAGCGCATTGAACCGGGGTGCAAGCTGACCTTCGCTGGCCTTTTTGTCCGCCTCCAGCAAGGCCGTCGCCATCACCAGACCCAGCACCCGGTCGCCCAGAAACTCGAGCCGCTGGTTGTCCGGGCGCGTAGTCGAGGATACCGATCCATGGGTCAACGCGCGCACCAACAGCTCGGGGTTGGCAAATTCATACCCCAGACGCTTTTGAAACGCCTTTATTTCGGCGGATAGCTTCAATTCACGGCCTTAAAGAAACGGTCTCCGCGCCAGGTCCAGAAGAACAGCATCGACCGGCCAGCGGAGGAGAACATGATGCGATCTGCACGACCAATCAGGTTTTCATAGGGTACATATCCGACACCCCCGGCCGATTGCGGCAGGCGGCTGTCGCTGGAATTGTCGCGGTTATCGCCCATAAAGAAGTATTCGCCTTCGGGCACTGTATAGACGCCGGTATTGTCCGACCCCTGATTACCGATATTGAGCACATCATAGGACACCCCGTTGGGCAGGGTTTCGATCATGCGGGATTTCTCACACACGCCACCACGGCCAACCGGGCCGTTTTCACAGCGCGGGCGCAGACCCTGCGGACCTTGCGGAGCCGCGACCTCGGTAAAGACCCCATCGGGCTGCTGTGGAACCGGCGTCCCGTTCAAGATGATCTGGCCCTCAATGATCTGGATACGATCACCGGGCAGGCCAATCAGGCGTTTGATGTAGTCGCGGCCGGTCACCGGATGGCGAAATACGATCACATCGCCGCGCTCGGGATCACCGGCCCAGATACGCGAGTTGTCATCGCTTTGCATCCAGCCGCAAACATCTTCGGCGTCGATATTCAGGCCGACGCTGGGGATGATCAGACTGGGGCAAGAAGCATAGGAATAGCCATAGGCCATTTTGTTGACGAACAGGAAATCCCCGATCAACAGGGTCTGTTTCATCGACCCTGACGGAATCCAGAACGGCTGAAAGAACAGGGTACGGAAAACGCCCGCGATCAACAGCGCATAGACGATGGTTTTGATCGTCTCCCACACGGGATTTCCGGTTTTGACGTCTTCGGCCATGCTGCTCTCCGGTCCTTGGTTTGTTGGGGTGCTACATGCGCGGCGCGGCGGGGTTAGTCAAGACAGAGCGCTGCGTTCGCGAATTGGGCGCGCCTCGATCACCACGAAGGCCTGCGCCCAGGGGTGGTCATCGGTTAGGGTGACGTGGATGATCGCCGCATGACCCTCGGGGGTCATATCGTTGAGCCGTTCCGCCGCCCAACCGGTCACATGCATCACTGGTTGGCCGGTTTTAAGGTTGGTTACAGCCATGTCCTTCCAGGAAATCCCCATACGAAGCCCGGTGCCCAGCGCCTTGGAGCACGCCTCTTTCGCGGCCCAGCGCTTGGCGTATGTGCCTGCTGTGTCTGCACGGCGTTCGGCCTTGCGTTGTTCAGTGTCGGTAAAAACGCGGTTACGGAACCGGTCACCAAACCTATCGAGCGTGCCCTGAATGCGGTCTATGTTTGCGAGGTCTGTGCCGATGCCTAGGATCATGACAACCGCACCGTCAAAATCTTGTAACTTGCCACCCCAAAGAACCCGGCAAAGGCAAAATCGAACCAGCGGCGGGCGCGGCGGTAGGCGCCGACTGTGCGCTTAGACGAGAACAGGAATGCATAGCTGATGAAAATCAGCAACGAGCCCGCGTAGAGCAGGCCGAAATAGCCAAGCAGCATCGACAAGCTGGCGTCATTCGGGGCAACGATGGCGTAGATCGAGCCCCAGCTGAGGATCGCCTTGGGGTTGGTCAGGTGGATCGCCGCGCCTTTGGCAAAGATGGTGCGTAGCGAGCCGGTGACCGGGTTGCCCAACGCCATCTCCTCCGACGACAGCGCCCGTTTCAGGGCCTTGAGCGCCAGCCAGCCCAGATAGGCTACACCGACATAGCGGATCACTTCGAACACCCAGACATTGGCCAGCATGATCGCCGACAGGCCCAGCGCGGCGGCGATGCCCCAGGCAGCGGACCCAGCACAGATGCCCAGTGCAAAGACCAGGCCGGCGCGGCGGCCTTCGTTCATTGCAGTTCCGGCGATGCCCATGGTTGCCGGACCGGGTGAGCCTCCGGCCATCAGCCAGGCGATCCAGATTGCTATGAAACCCGAGGTTATCATCCCCGCGCCTCATCCATCAGGCGGCGCATTTCCTGAATGGCGGGGGTCATGCCCAAAAAGATCGATTCGCCAATCAGAAAGTGACCAATGTTCAACTCGCGCACCTCGGGGAAAGCGGCGACAGGTTTGACCGTGTCGTATGTCAGACCATGTCCGGCATGCACTTCGAGGCCGAGCGAATGGGCAAAGGTGGACATGTCGCGCAGGCCTTCCAGCTCTTGCGCTGCCTCATCCAGTTTGCCTTCGGCATGGGCGTCACAATAGGCGCCTGTGTGCAGTTCGATCACTTCGGCGCCGATGCGATGCGCGGCCTCGATCTGGCGACGGTCGGCGGCGATAAAGATCGACACGCGACAGCCCGCATCACGCAAAGGTGCAATGAAATGGGCCAGTTTGTTTTCTTCGCGCGCGACTTCGAGCCCGCCTTCGGTGGTCCGTTCCTCGCGCTTTTCGGGGACGATGCAGACCGCGTGCGGCTTATGGCGCAAAGCGATTTGTTGCATCTCGGGCGTGGCTGCCATTTCAAAATTCAGAGGTACCGAAAGAACCTCCATCAACCCGTCAATATCTGCGTCCGAAATATGCCTGCGATCTTCGCGCAGATGGGCAGTAATGCCATCTGCACCGGCCTGCTCGGCCAGCGTGGCCGCGCGCAAAGGGTCGGGATAGACCCCACCACGTGCATTCCGCACTGTGGCCACATGGTCGATATTCACACCGAGACGCAAACGGTTCTCAGACATCCTTTGATTCCTTTCCCAAATCCTGGCTCGAGCCTAGTTGGTTTGACTCTGGAACGGCAGCCTCGGATTCAGCCAGACGTTTGATTTCTTCAAACTTCTTTTTGATCCTGTCGCGACGCCGTTGCTGATAGGTGTGGACCAGCGGCAGGCTGAGATAGTAGCAAACCACCCCAGCCAGCAATCCGGGAAGAATGCCGCCAATCAGGTACGGAAAGAAAACCTCGTCGTAGAAAATTCCCAGCCCGTGCCAGTCAGCTACCCGGTCAGTGAATACTGCAATCAGGTTGTCTTTGAGATCACCGATCGCATTGGCAAACTTCCCCATAAGCCCATGGGTGTCGCCCTCTTCAAACTCGGTGCCCAACAGGAAATGCCCGGTCTGAAGGCAAACCACCCCGATGGGCACATAGGTCAAAGGGTTTCCGAAAAACGTACCGCTGAGTGCAGCCAGCATATTGCCGTTGAACAATCGCGCAGCCAGGGCGGCAATGCCAAAATGCAGCCCGTAAAAAGGTGTAAAGGCCGCAAACACTCCAAACCCTACCCCGCGGGCGATGCGTTCAGGTGAATCCGGCAATCGCCGGACGCGGTGTTTCACATAGTGAAAGGCCCGGGTCCAGCCACCACGAGGATAGACGAATTCCGATGCGATCTGGACAGGCGAGCGTCGATCTCGGCGCTTGAATACCACTCCTGATCACCCCTTCTCAGCCAGCCGCAACTGCGGATTTAGCTCTGTCTCTGAAACGTTCAACCGCTGCAACATCGCTTTCGGCCTCAAGCATCAACATCAACGAATGCAACTGCTCTAGGTCGCGCAGTTCAACGTTGACCAGCAGGCGGTAAAAATCCGGTTTGCGATCCACAAATTCTAGGTTCGAGATATTGGCCTTTTTCTCGCCGATCAATGTACAAATGCGACCCAGCACACCTGCGTCATTGCCAATCGTAACATCAATCGTTGCCCCGTAAACAGCCGGGTGAGTTCCCGAGTGCCAGTGCAGATCGACCCAGCGTTTGGGCTCACTCTCGTATTCGCTCAGGCGATCACAGTCGATTGCATGCACGACAACACCTTTGCCGCGATAAGTGATCCCGACGATCCGTTCACCCGGCAATGGCTGGCAGCAAGGGGCGCGGTCAAACTTCTGCCCCGGCTCAAGACCGATCACGGCCCGGCGCATCGGAATGGCATCACCATCATCCTGCGTCAGTTCCGGGTAGACGGCGCTGACCACATCATGGGCAGTTAGTTCTGCACTGCCCAGGCGCGCCAGCAGCTCATGCCGGTCTTTCAGGCGCAGATGCTTGGCAGCAGTGTCCAGCGCCTTGTCGGTCGCTTTGCGCCCGACATGTTCAAATCCCGATCGCGCCAGTTCTTTGCCCAGCTTGATGAACCGCTCTCGGTCAACCTCGCGCAGGGCGCGACGAATGGCTGTACGGGCTTTACCGGTGACGGCAATTTCCAACCACGTGACTTGGGGAGTCTGACCGTCAGCTGTAATGATATCCACCGACTGCCCGTTTTTGATCCGGGTCCAAAGTGGCACGCGAATACCATCAACCTTGGCCCCTACACAGGCGTGCCCGATGCGCGTGTGGATGGCATAGGCAAAGTCGATCGGCGTCGCACCACGCGGCAGTTTCACCACGTCCCCCTTAGGCGTGAAACAAAAGACCTGATCCGAATACATCTCGAGCTTGACTGCCTCGAGGAAATCCTCGTGATCCTCTTCGCTGTCAAACTGCTCAGTCAGGTTGGCGATCCACTTAGCCGGGTCTACGGCAAAGGGGTTTTCCGAACGCACGCCATCCCGATAGGACCAGTGCGCGGCCACGCCGGTTTCGGCGACATCATGCATCTGACGGGTGCGGATCTGAACCTCGACCCGCTTGCCGTCACGGCCTGAAACGGTGGTGTGGATCGACCGGTAACCGTTCGATTTCGGCTGACTGATATAATCCTTAAACCGCCCCGGCACGGCGCGCCAACGCTGGTGGATCGCGCCAAGGGTTCGATAGCAGTCTTCTTCGCTTTGCGTAATGATGCGGAACCCGTAGATGTCGGACAGACGCGAGAACCCCTGGTCCTTTTCCTGCATCTTACGCCAAATCGAATAGGGTTTCTTGGCACGGCCAAAAACCTCGGCTTCAATCCCGGCCTTTTCAAGTTCGTGCCGCATGTCGCCGGTGATCCGGTGGATCACGTCACCCGTTTCGCGCTGCAGCGTGATGAAGCGGCGGATGATGGACTGGCGGCCTTCAGAGTTGAGAACGCGGAAGGCGAGGTCTTCCAGCTCTTCCCGCATCCATTGCATACCCATACGGCCTGCAAGCGGCGCGTAGATATCCATCGTCTCGCGCGCTTTGACGATCTGCTTTTCGGGCCGCATCGCCTTGATTGTGCGCATATTGTGCAGACGGTCTGCCAGCTTGACCAGAATGACCCGCAAATCCTTGGACATCGCCATGAACAGCTTGCGGAAGTTCTCGGCCTGTTTGGTTTCGCGGCTGGACAGCTGAAGGTTTGTCAGTTTGGTGACCCCATCAACCAGCTTGGCGACTTCTTCGCCAAACAGCTCAGACACTTTGCCGTAATTGGCCTTGGTGTCTTCGATCGTATCGTGCAGCAGCGCCGTGATAATAGTCGCATCATCCAGACGCTGTTCGGTCAGGATGGCGGCAACGGCAACAGGGTGGGTGAAATAGGGCTCGCCAGAATGGCGGAATTGCCCATCATGCATCTGCTTGCCGAACTCATAAGCTTTGGCAATGCGGTCTGCATTCGTCTTGGGATTGTAGTTGCGGACCAGCGCAATCAGGTCTTCAGCAGAAATCATCCGGTCCGCACCTTCATTTGTGGGGATTACCCCTGGCCTTGAGCCTCCATCAGAGCGCGCAGCAGCTTTTCTTCGGACATGTCGTCATCCGCAGGCTTGTCTGTTTCCGCACCCATCAGCAGCGCCATCTGGTCTTCTTCAGGCTCGTCGACCTCGATTTGGGTCTGGTTGGCCTCAATCAGCCGCTCGCGCAGCTCATCAGCGCTTTGAGTCTCGTCAGCGATCTCACGCAGAGAAACAACCGGGTTTTTGTCGTTGTCACGGTCAACGGTGATCGGACCACCGGCGGAAATCTCGCGCGCACGATGGGCGGCAAGCATCACCAGTTCAAACCGGTTCGGAACCTTGTCTACGCAATCTTCAACCGTCACGCGGGCCATGGGGCGCTCTCCGTTACTGAATCCATGTCAGGAAGAGGTTTATCTAAGGGCGAATCCCTGCCTTGACAAGCAGGAAATGCTGCAAATGCACCAATCATAACGGGGTAACTGCCGCAATATCGTCCGAAGGAAGCCCCGCAAGCATTTCCATGACGGTCTGGTCCAGTATCGGATGCCGCCAGTTCGGGGCAACATCCGCCATGGGAACAAGCACAAACGCACGATCCTGTACCCTTGGGTGCGGCAGGATCAACTGATCCGGCGCCTGCTGTTTCTGATCTTCGGGTGGCAGAGATAACCAGCTTTGAAAAACCTCGCGGTCGGGCAGAACCAGATCATCGTAACAGACCAGGTCCAGATCCAACGTCCGCATTCCCCAGCGCTGAATCCTCTCACGCCCGTAATCATGTTCAATTCCATGCAATATCTGCAGCAACTCAAAGGGTGACCTTTCAGTCTCGATCAACACGGCCGCATTCACATAGTCCGGGCCCGCGCCCTCAGGAAAACAAGGGGTCGCATAAAAGCGGCTTTCAGCCCGAATCAACAGCCCCTGGCGCAAAATCGCGTCAATGGCATGCCGTAGCGTCAGATGGGGCTCAAAACCTCTCACTTTGAGATTTGCGCCGAGGGCAAGCACTGCTTTTGAGGTGGTTTTGCGCATCCTACTCCCTATATTCGGCGAATTGCATACTTGCGATACACCATAAAACCCCTAATTATGGGGATATCAATGCGCTGTATTTTCCCAAGCCTCACTCACGTAACACGCAGCGCGCTGATTTGTACCGGAAGGATCTATTTATGTTTTATAAAGACGAACGGCTAGCGCTGTTCATCGACGGCTCGAATCTTTATGCAGCCGCAAAAGCACTGGGGTTTGACATTGACTATAAACTGCTGCGCCAGGAATTCATGCGCCGCGGTAAGATGCTCAGAGCTTTCTATTACACAGCGCTACTTGAAAATGACGAGTATTCGCCCATCCGTCCACTGGTTGATTGGCTGCATTACAATGGCTTCACCATGGTTACGAAACCGGCAAAAGAATACACCGACAGCATGGGGCGTCGGAAAGTCAAAGGTAACATGGATATCGAACTGACCGTCGATGCCATGGAGCTTGCACCACGTGTAGACCATATCGTGCTGTTTTCCGGCGACGGAGATTTCCGCCCGCTGATCGCAAGCCTGCAACGTCAGGGGGTACGCGTTTCTGTGGTGTCGACCATCCGCAGCCAGCCCCCCATGATCTCGGACGAATTGCGCCGCCAGGCCGACAACTTCATTGAGCTGGAAGATCTCCGCGACGTGATCGGTCGCCCGCCGCGCGAAATGCCGATGGAACCGCGCACCGTTGCCGCAGGCGGGTAATAACCTGGCCCCAAAGCAAACTCGGTTGAAAATTAGCGCGGTCAGGGGAAACCCTGGCCGCGCTTTTAAACAAAGATCAGGTGCTGAAAACACCTATTGGCTAGCATTGAACCATGTCGGATCAATGACATTGTCCTGACTGGACCATGGCCGTGAAAAGACTTACCTGTGTCGGTAAGGAGAACGCGACATGACCAAGCCCCCCCTGACCCTCTATCTTGCCGCCCCGCGCGGGTTCTGTGCTGGTGTCGACAGGGCCATAAAGATTGTCGAGATGGCGCTGCAGAAATGGGGTGCCCCAGTCTATGTTCGGCACGAGATTGTCCATAACAAATTCGTGGTCGATGGACTGCGCGCCAAAGGTGCGATCTTTGTCGATGAGCTGGAAGACTGCCCCGACGATCGCCCAGTGATATTCTCGGCGCACGGGGTTCCCAAATCGGTACCCGCGACGGCGGCGCAGCGCCAGATGGTCTATGTCGACGCCACCTGCCCGCTGGTCTCCAAAGTCCATGTCGAAGCACAGCGCCACGCCGAAGCCGGGCTGCAGATGATCATGATCGGTCATAAGGGCCATCCCGAAACCATCGGAACCATGGGACAGCTCCCGGACGGAGAGGTTTTGCTGGTCGAAACCGTTGCAGATGTCGCCGACGTCCAGGTCCGCGACCCTGACAGACTGGCCTTTGTCACTCAGACGACCCTGTCGGTTGACGACACAAAGGATGTCATCGAGGCACTTCAGGCCCGGTTCCCGTCCATTGTCGGCCCCCACAAAGAAGACATCTGTTACGCCACAACCAACCGGCAAGAGGCGGTCAAGGTTGTGGCCCGGAAGTCCGATGCCCTGTTGGTTGTGGGGGCGCCGAATTCATCAAACTCGCGCCGTTTGGTCGAGGTCGCGGCACGCGCGGGATGCAGCTATGCCCAACTGGTGCAACGCGCGACCGACATCGACTGGCGCGCACTCGAAGGTATCTCTTCGATCGCTCTGACAGCAGGCGCTTCTGCCCCCGAGGTTCTGATCAACGAAGTTATTGATGCGTTCAGACAGCATTACGATGTGACGGTCGAGATGGTCGAAACAGCGACCGAGAATGTCGAGTTCAAAGTCCCGCGCGTCCTGCGCCAACCCGCATGAGTGGCATACCAAGGGCGCCGCTGTTTCTGGGGTTGGCCGGGCTGATCCCCTTCATCTGGGGCGCGCTGACCTATCTGAACGGCGATCTGAACGACTGGGGCCGACAGGCACTGGGCGCACGTTTTGTCGGTCCGTATATCCAGTTGTATTATGGGGCGATCATCCTCAGCTTTATGTCCGGCGTGCTGTGGGGGTTTTCCAGTAAAACCTCTGGCAGCAAGGCCGCGACCTGTTATGCGCTGTCCACATTACCCGCCCTGTGGGCCTTTCTGAAAACCGGCAGCGGGCCTGTCAGCACTGGCACAAATCTGATGTGGGGGTTTGGCGGGCTACTGGTGTTGGATGCCATCTTTTCGTATTGGCGGCTAACACCAGTCTGGTGGATGCGGTTGCGCATTTTGCTGACCGCAGTCGTATTGGCCTGCCTTGCCGTCGGAGTCTATCTGTGAGCGATCCCAAAACTATCAACGCCTATACCAACAACGTGGCCGAATACCTCAAGGTTCCTCTACCACCGGAGCAGCTGACATCGCGTCAGGAATTTGCCGATGCCGTCGGTAAGGGGCATGTGTTGGATCTGGGCTCGGGCCCCGGGTCAGACAGCGCGTTCTTTCTACGCCAGGGCCTGAGCGTGCATGCGCTGGATGCGACGCCCGCTTTTGTTGACTATGCGCGCGCCAATGGCGTGGACGCGCATCTGGGTACTTTCGACGACGTGACCGAAGTGGCCGCATATGACGGCATCTACGCCAGCTTCTCGCTGCTGCACGCGCCTCGCAAGGATTTCCCACGCCATTTGGCGGCCATCCACCGGGCGCTGAAACCGCAGGGCGTTTTTTTCCTGGGCCTCAAACTGGGCACGGGCGAACATCGCGATCATCTGGATCGCTATTATAGCTACTTCTCGCAGACAGAGATCGAGGAGGCCCTGGCAGATGCCGGCTTTACCATCGACGGGATTAGGACCGGGATCGGCAAAGGTCTGGCGGGTTCTTACGATGGCTTCATTCTGGTGCTGGCCCATGCCTGAACTGTTTGCCTATACTGACGGTGCTTGTTCTGGCAATCCAGGCCCGGGTGGCTGGGGCGTGTTGCTGCGTGCAATGGAAGGCGACACCGTCCTGAAACAGCGTGAACTGAGCGGCGGCGAAGCTGAAACCACCAACAACCGAATGGAACTGCTGGCCGCGATCAGCGCGCTTGAAACGCTTGAACGTGCCTCTAAAATCACCGTAATCACTGACAGCGCCTATGTGAAAAACGGCGTCACCGGTTGGATCTTCGGCTGGAAAAAGAATGGCTGGAAGACCTCGAACAAGAAGCCGGTTAAGAATGTCGATCTGTGGCAACGGCTGGATGAGGCGCAGATGCGCCATGATGTGACTTGGGAATGGGTCAAGGGCCATGCGGGTCACCCGGAAAACGAAAAGGCCGATGAACTTGCCCGCGCAGGCATGGCCCCATTCAAACCAAAGAAGGCACAGACATGACCGGTTTGGACCTGCTCGATTATGCCTCGGTTCTGGTTTTTGCGCTGACTGGCGCATTGGTCGCCAGTCGCGCGCAGCTTGATCTTGTAGGGTTTGCCTTTATCGCCTGCCTGACCGCCGTTGGCGGCGGCACGGTGCGTGACCTGCTGTTGGATCGGAATCCGGTGTTCTGGGTTGGCCAGCCCAGCTATGTCCTGATGGCCTGCAGTGCGGCGGTGCTTGTGTTCTTTACAGCCCATCTGGTCGAAAGCCGATATAACTGGCTGGTTTGGTTGGACAGTTTCGCCCTGTCCATTGCAGTAGCTGCCGGCACGGGCGTCGCATTATCCTTGGACCAATCCGGCACGATCGTGGTGTTGATGGGTGTCACCACCGGATGCTTTGGCGGCCTGATGCGGGACGTGGTCTGCAACGAGGTTCCGCTGGTGCTGAAACAGGGTGAGCTTTATGTGTCTTGCGCCCTTGCAGGCTCGGTAGCGGCCGTTATTGCCAAACGGATGGGGTTCGAGGAGCTGACCGTGCTTGCCGCCTGCGCCCTGATCTGCTGGGCATTGCGGGCAGGATCGCTGCTGTTCGGCTGGAAACTGCCCGTCTACAAAAGCCGCCCGCCACGCAGTCGCCCTTGATCAAGGCTTAGCGGCGCATATAGGTCTGCCAGATCCAGATCACCAGAAGCGCGCCCAGCACAGCGCCGATGAACCCGGACAGCCAGCCCATCATCGTGACCAATGCCCGCAGGAGAAACCCACCTACCAAGGCACCAATGATACCGATCAGCATGGTGGTGGGAATATCTGCCTCAATCCGCATCAGGCGGGTGGCCAGAAAACCCGCAGCGGCGCCGATGACGATCAGGGCGATGAGGGGCATGTCACTTCCTCCAATGGGTCGGAACGATGATCAGCGCCCCGACAGAGGACAGCACTGCATCCAGACCGGGCGGGCCAAAGCTGACCCCGAACATGATGCGCACGAAATAGAACAGGAATGCACCACCTAAGCAGATGATGATCGACTGCAGAATGCCATTATGGGTAAAGCCGGATTTCTCGGACAGATAGCCGACAATCCCAGCAATAACGACAGTCCCCATCAGGATCATGAACATGGCGGCCTACTCCGATGACAGGCGGGTACCAACGGCAATCGGCCACCCCCGCAGAAAAGTTTCCCTATCCTGCGCCCCTTTACCCGCCCGTTGCAAGCGCAGCAGCTCGATCGCGTCATCGTCACAGGCAACCTTCAGTTGGTCGTCAAGAACCTCTCCTGCAACACCCTGCCCCTCAGCTAATTTGGAACCAAGCAGCTTGATCCGCTCGCCATTCATCTCGGTCCAGGCGCCGGGAAAGGGGGACAGGCCACGGATCTGACGGTCAATTTCGACCGCGGGTCTGGCCCAGTCAACACGCGCCTCAGCCTTGTCGATCTTGGCGGCATAGGTCACGCCGTCGTCGGGTTGAGGCTCGGGCGTCAGGTTCGGCAGTTTGGACAGTGCCTCGACGATCAGAGAAGCGCCCATTTCAGACAGCCGGTCATGCAACTGCCCTGTGGTCTCCTGCGCACCAATGTCGGTGGCCCGCCGCAACAGGACTGGCCCGGTATCCAGACCAGCCTCCATCTGCATGATGCAAATACCGGTCTGCGCATCACCCGCCATGATCGCCCGATGGATCGGAGCGGCCCCGCGCCAACGCGGCAACAGGCTTGCATGAATGTTCAGACATCCCTGCGATGGCGCATCCAGAATCGGTTGGGGCAGCAACAGGCCATAGGCCACGACGACAGCCACATCCGCATTCAACGCGGCAAAGGCGTCCTGTTCTTCCGCCGATTTCAATGAGACCGGATGCCGAACGGTCAGTCCCAATGCCTCGGCCCGAGCATGAACGGGGGTTGGACGATCCTTTTTGCCTCTGCCCGCTGGGCGCGGAGGCTGGCAGTAGACGGCGGCAACCTCATGCCCCGCATCAATCAGCGCGTCCAGCACCGGAACCGAGAAATCGGGTGTCCCCATAAAGATCAGCCGCATGCCTACCCCAGCTTTTTAGCTTTGCGCAGCAGAATGTCGCGTTTGACCTTGCTGAGCCTGTCGAAATACATCCGCCCGTTTAGATGGTCGATCTGGTGCTGCACGCTGGTGGCTTCGATCCCGACAAAGTCACGGCGGTCGATGATGCCATTTTCGTTGAGAAACTTTACCGTCACAGCCCGGGGACGTTTCACCTTAGCCGACACGCCAGGCAAGTTTGGGCTGGCTTCTTCATGCTCGCGCAATTCGACCGATCTGTGCAGGATCTCAGGGTTTGCCAGCCGCACGGCCCGCCCCCTCTCGGTCGAGCCATCGACCACCGCCAGCCGGAGCATCACGCCGATCTGCGGTGCGGCAAGGCCGACGCCGGGCATCGCCTCCATCGTGTCGATCATGTCATCCCAGATGGCACGAACCTCGTCAGTAATTTCGGTGATATCTTCGGCTTTGGTCCGCAGGCGCTTATCAGGCCATGGCAGGCAGGTACGAACGGTCATTCGCGCGCCTGCTCGCGTTTCAGCTTTTGCATTTTTCGGGTGATCATCTGGCGTTTCATAGGCTTGAGATAGTCGATGAACAGCTTCCCGTTCAGGTGGTCAATCTCATGCTGGACACAGGTTGCCCAAAGGCCATCGAATGTTTCCCGCTGCGCGTTACCGTCACGATCGATCCAAGCCACATCCACGACCTTTGGGCGCGTGACTTCGGCGAATTGTTCGGGGATCGAAAGACAACCTTCTTCATAGACATTCGTCTCGTCAGACGACGCGACCACTTCGGGGTTGAACATGATCAGCGGGCGCGGTGCCTCGCCCTCTTCCTTGACACAGTCCATAACAATCAGCCGGTCCAGCATCCCAATCTGAGGCGCTGCCAGCCCGATACCAGGCGCATCATACATCGTCTCAAGCATGTCATCAGCCAGCTGGCGCAATTCGTCCGTCAGATCCACTACGGGAGAGCAGATCTTTTTCAGGCGGGGGTCGGGATGGATCAGTATATTGCGTTTCATGAGGTTGATTTAGGCCATCACGCCCTAAGCCGCAACGCCCCCCTTGCACCTGCCGAATATACGGCTAGCTTTCATCCGGACAGATGGAGCAGATATGACATTCAACGACCTGATCGACCGCCGCGGCACTAACAGTTCGAAATGGGACAAGCTTGAAAAGCTGTATGGCCTTTCGCCGGATGACAGTCTGGCAATGTGGACGGCCGATTCTGACTATTCTACGGCGCCTTGTGTGATCGGCGCTGTGCGTAACGCGGCGGATCACGGTGTTTTCGGATATTCCTGGATGCACCCGGACTACCTGAATTCCGTCCAATGGTGGATGAAGAACCGCCACGGGTGGGAGATCGATTCTGATTGGATTCTGACGTCGCAGGGTCTGGGAAATGCGATTGCGCTCTGCCTCGATGTCTGGACCAGTCCGGGCGACGGAGTGGTCATCTTTACACCCGTCTACCATGAGTTTGCACATAAGGTGAACAAGTCAGGTCGGCGCGTAGTGGAGTGCCCCCTGATGCGCGACGGCGACGGCTATGGCCTTGATCTGGAAGACGCGCAGTCGCGGCTGGACGGAACCGAGAAGATGCTTTTGTGGTGCTCGCCTCAGAACCCCTCGGGCCGGGTCTGGACGCCAGAGGAATTGCGCGCAGTCGCGGCATTTGCGGAACGGAACAGCCTGATTCTGGTATCGGATGAGATTCACCACGATCTGGTCTATCCCGGCACGACCTTTGTTCCGATGGATGTCGCCGCGCTGGATGCGCGGCCCCGGACCGTGACACTGACTGCAGCGTCCAAGACCTTCAACATCGCAGGTCAACGGACGGGGAATATGATCATTCCCGACCCGGACCTGCGCGCCGCGATGCGCCGCCGAATCCAGACACTGGATTATGATCCCAGCGCATTGGGAGTCGCAATGATCACCGCTGCCTATTCGCCTGAAGGGGCCGCTTGGGTGGATGAACAGATCGCCCATCTTGATAGCAACCGAAAAATCTTTGACGCTGCAATCGCAGAAATCCCTGGCCTGTGGTCAATGCCCCTACAGGCAACCTTTTTGGCTTGGATTGATTTCTCGGGCACCGGAATGGACCACGCAGAATTTACCCGACGTCTGCGCGAGGATGCAAAAATCGCCACCTCGCCCGGCCCCGGCTTTGGTGCGGGCGGAGAGACATTCGAGCGGTTCAATCTTGCGACGCAACGCGGGCGTGTTGAAGAGGCCAGCAAACGGCTGAAACACGCGTTTTCCGATCTGCAATAGCGGGATGCCCATCGGCAGACCCGATGGGCAAATGCCTAGTCCTTGTTTCCAAGCAGCGCGATGGGCGCGTCCGGAGATCGATAGAAATCCAAAGGGGCCTTGTCGGAGGCGGCCGTGCTGCGCTTGAATTCATAGCGCATTTCGCCTGCCTCACATTCATCGGCAATGATCAGGCATTGATATAAGTGACGCGCGCCATCGTAGATATCGACCAAACCGCGCAATCGAGGCGTGGTCGCGGCCTCTACGGTGAAGCCATCCTTCCACAATCGGAGAATTTTGTAGGTATTGTCACCCAATTCGACACGAAGTCGGCTGGTTTTCTTCAGACTCGCGATTCGCGCAGCATCCAATTCGGCGCTGATTTCTTTGGAAACATAGGTACTCATATCAAAACTCCCCCGCAGCGGACTCTATTTTGGAACGTAGACTGTAAAAATCCAGTGAAGCCGATCACTCAACGCGGTCGAATCCAAACCTGTTGCACGGAAATCCCATTCCAACCTGTGCGAAAACGCAGGCACAATGCGCGGCGGCTCGCATAGGATCGGTTCCCTTCAAAGCGTATGTTCCGGGAAACCGCATTACGGAGGATCCAAGCATGGGCCTATTGGTCGACGGCAAATGGCACGACACATGGTATGATACCAAATCCACAGGCGGCGCCTTCAAGCGTAGCGCGGCGCAATTTCGCAACTGGTTGACCGCTGATGGCAGTGCCGGACCCTCCGGCACGGGCGGCTTCAAAGCCGAACCTGACCGGTACCATCTTTATGTCAGCCATGCCTGCCCCTGGGCCCACAGGACACTGATATTCCGCGAACTGAAAGAGCTGTCCGATCTGATCCCGGTTTCGGTCGTACACCCAGACATGCTGACCAAGGGATGGACATTTGCAACCGACGAACACGGGGCGGCGGGCGACGTACTGTACGGAATGGACTATACCCACCAAATCTATACCAAGGCTGACCCGACCTATTCGGGGCGCGTAACCGTTCCGATCCTGTGGGACAAGGAACAGGAAACCATCGTCTCAAACGAAAGTTCGGAAATCATCCGGATGTTCAACTCGGCCTTTGACGGGATCACCGGGAACACCGATGATTACTGGCCCGAGGCGATGCGTGACGAAATCGAACAGGTCAATGCCCGCGTCTATTCCGACATCAATAACGGGGTCTACAAATCCGGCTTTGCCACCAGCCAGGCGGCATATGACGCAGCCGTTGGCCCGCTCTTTGACACGCTGGACTGGCTCGAAGACCGGCTGTCCACCAGCCGCTATCTGATGGGCGACCGCATCACCGAGGCCGACTGGCGGTTGTTCACCACGCTGATCCGGTTTGATCCGGTCTACCACCTGCATTTCAAATGCAACCGGCGGCGTCTGATCGACTATCCCAACCTGTGGGCCTATACCCGCGAGCTGTACCAGTGGCCGGGTGTCGCGCGGACCGTGAACTTAAACCATATCGTGCGCCACTATCACTACAGCCATGAGAGCATTAACCCGCACCGGATCATCCCGACGAACCCGATCCTGAACTATCTGGAGCCCCATGGGCGCGATCAGCGCCCCGCCGCGTAATGCTCAACCATCGCCGCCAGATCCTCTGGCGGCGTGCAGCTTTGCACATAAGCGCAGGCATTCGGGCTATGGGCAAAGATCGAGCCATCCGAAAAGAAAGTGGTGTTGGTCACGAAGATCACCCGGGCCTCGGGCCTGCGATAGCTGGCAAAATCAGCCACGGCCAAGGCGCTACCGGTTTCCAGCACCAGATCCATCACGATGATCTCAAATTCGGCACCATAAAGGGCAAGGATCGCATCCTCTTGCCCGGTCACAAGCGTGACCTCGGCACCCTGTCGCTCAAGATGCCTTTTCCAGACCCGACCTAAATCAGGGTTACTCTCAACAATCAGTACATTCATCATCAACAACCTCGGCACTTATATTGGTGAGTGGTGCCGACCCCTAAGGTTTGTGTTCACGCCAATTCATTAACAAAGTGTTAACCGAGACGGAGCACGCCCCTGATCACGCGGATTTGCTTGTAAAACTGGCAGAAATCCGCTTGAAACAGGCAAAATTTGGTGATTCCGGCGAGGGGCCCGATGGCGCGCGAAAATAGAGATTTGAATCCGCGGGCCGCTCGGGACCATGGCGGTGGGCTGGATGGGGCCATGTCAGTTTATGGCGGTAAGCGAACCGATTGGATCGACCTGTCCACCGGAATCAATCCGGTTCCATACGAGGTTGCCGGGCTCACCCCATCGGATTGGATGGAATTGCCCGACCATCGCGCATTTGAACGGCTGGCCGATGCGGCCCGCAGTTTCTGGTCAGTTCCCGAGGGTGCAGAGATCCTGCCTGCGCCCGGCGCATCTGCTCTGATCGCCCGCATTCCTGCGCTGGCTGCAACCGGCCGAGTTCAGATTACCACTCCGACCTATAACGAACATGCCGCCGCCTTTGCCGCGCAGGGCTGGACACTACAGAACTCCGGCCCAGTTGAGGCACGCGTGATCGTGCACCCCAACAACCCAGATGGGCGCATCTGGAGCGTGGGCGATGTGGATGCCCCCCTGACGATTATCGACGAGAGCTTTTGCGACGTCACGCCCGATGCCTCGCTGATCCATCTTGCCGACCGGCCCGGAGTTATCGTGCTGAAAAGCTTTGGCAAGTTTTGGGGGCTGGCGGGGCTACGGCTGGGATTTGCCATCGCACGCTCTGATCTGATCGCACGTTTGAACGATCTGACCGGGCCTTGGGCGGTCTCAGGTCCCGCCTTGCGGATCGGAGAGCAAGCGCTGCGCGACACGGCCTGGGCTGACGAGACCCGCCTGCTTTTGGCGGCCGATGCCGCCCGGATGGATCGGATGGTAACGCAGAAAGGCGCGCAGCTGATCGGCGGCACCAGCCTGTTCCGGCTCTATCAGGTCGACGACGCCAGTGCCTGGCAAGACCGTCTGGCCCGCGCACATATCTGGACTCGTGTATTCCCCTATTCGCAAACCTATCTGCGCCTTGGCCTGCCACCGGCAGATGGCTGGGCGCGGCTTGAGGCGGCCCTGTGAGCACCGCCTTTATCTTGGTCTGCGCCATGTGTCTGGATGCGGCACTGGGCGAGCCGGATTGGCTGTGGTCGCGCATCCGGCACCCCGCCGTTATGATTGGTAAACTCATCGAGTGGCTTGACGACCGCCTGAACCATGACTCGTACCGTCGCCTTAAGGGCATAGCTGTTGCCGCGCTGCTGGTCGCAGGTGCCGCTGGGCTTGGGGGGCTTCTGTCTTTGCTTGGCCCGATCATCGGCACCATCATCTGCGCTGTGCTGATGGCACAAAAATCGCTGGTGGAACATGTTCGCGCTGTTGGCGAGGGTTTGCAGACCTCGCTGGTCGATGGGCGCGCGAAGGTCGCCATGATCGTGTCACGCGACACCAAGGACATGACCGAAGCACAGGTCGCCCGATCCGCGATCGAGAGCGCGGCTGAAAACCTCAGCGACGGAGTCATCGCGCCGGCCTTCTGGTTTCTGGTGGGTGGCCTGCCAGGGCTTCTGGTTTACAAGGCGATCAATACTGCCGACAGCATGGTCGGCTATCGCACGGATAAATACCGCGATTTCGGATGGGCAGCTGCGCGGTTGGACGATGTCCTGAACCTGGTCCCGGCACGACTGACCTTTCTATTGATCGTTATCTTGTCAAACCAATGGGCGAAATGGGAGCAGATGGTGGGCGATGCGCGCCGCCATATCTCTCCCAACGCTGGCTGGCCCGAGGCGGCAATGGCACGCGCGCTGAGCGTGGCCCTTGCCGGGCCGCGCAGCTATGACGGGCAGCTCAGGGATCTGGCTTGGGTCAACGGCGAGGCCCCGCGCGACATCGGCGCGCCAGAGGTTTTCCGCGCATGCGACATGCTTTGGAGGATATGGGGGCTTGCGCTTGGCCTCGTGTCAGTGTGGGTTGGGGTCAGCTTCATAATCTGACGGACCTGTCCATGCGTTTTCTTTCCGGCCTTGTTGCCGCCGCCTTGTTTGCTTCACCTGCGTTTGCCCAATGTGGCGGGGGTTTCAATTCCTTCGTGAAGGGGTTGAAGGCCGAGGCCGTTCAGCAAGGCTTTGACAAATCCACCGTCAATGCCTTCTTCAAAGGTGTGCAACAAGACAACGCGGTATTGAAAGCCGACCGGGCACAGGGCGTGTTCCAGAAACCGTTCATTGATTTTTCGCGACACCTGATTTCACAAAACCGGATCGACCGGGGTCAGGCCATGTCGCGCAAATACGACGCGGTGTTTGACCGGATCGAGCAACAATATGGTGTCTCGCGCGGGGTGCTGTTGGCATTTTGGGCGTTCGAAACGGATTACGGGGCGTTTCAGGGGGATTTCAACACCCGCAACGCGCTGGTGACGCTGGCGCATGATTGCCGTCGTCCAGAATTGTTCCGGCCTCAGGTGTTCGCCGCGATTGAGCTGTACAGCCGGGGAAATTTCTACCCGGCCCGCACGTCAGGTGCCTGGGCTGGCGAGATTGGAATGGTGCAGATGCTGCCCCGAGACATTCTGGAAAACGGGGTCGATGGCGATGGTGACGGCAAGGTTTCGCTAAAAACCTCTGCGCCCGATGCGCTTATGTCGGGCGCCAAGATGCTGTCGCATCTGGGCTGGCAACCGGGGCAGCCTTGGCTGCAAGAGGTCACCGTACCCGCACGGATGGATTGGTCGCTATCGGGCCCGGGCAAACCGCGTTCGGTTTCTGACTGGCAGGCGATGGGCGTTCAGGCACGCAACGGGTCCCTCACCAACCTGCCCGCCTCGCTGATCCTACCGCAAGGGCATAACGGGCCTGCCTTTCTGGCCTATCCAAATTTTGATGTGTATTTCGAATGGAATCAGAGCTTTGTCTATGTGCTGACCGCCGCCTATTTCGGCACCCGGCTTGAAGGGGCACAGGTCTATGACGCGGGCAACGCGGCCCAAGGCTTATCTGGTGCACAGATGAAGCAGCTGCAAAGCAAGCTGCAGGCGCGCGGCCATAATGTGGGCAAAATCGACGGGATTCTGGGCGCAGGGACCCGCGCGGCTGTCCAGTCAGAGCAAGCACGACTAGGCCTGCCTGCGGATGCCTGGCCAACGGCTGAGTTGTTGAACCGGCTCTAGTCGCTCTTCGATACGGCGATCTAGGCGACTTCGGCGTCCAAAGATCGCCCGTTCGGCTCAAACACATGCATCTGCAGCCTATCGCCGCGTGTCTCGATGGCGGTATTTGCCGGGATCTCGGCCCAATCGCCATTCTTCGCATCCAGCGGCTCAGACGCGATAATGATCCCATCATCGCAGGGCCTGTAATGCAGGCTGGGTGCGAAACGGTCCGAGGCATAGCGCGCAGCAAACAGGCGATCTCCATCGGACCAGCAGGCGGCAAAGCGCATATGGGGTAGGCTTCCTTTGGCGCGGGCAAGCACTTCGACACGGTGCACCGCACGCTCCATCGCGGCGATGGGTTCGGCGTCCAACCCTTCGCCATGGGCGATCAGAAAAATCGCCTCGCTTTCAGTTGCGCCAAGGCGATGATCGTACAGGTGGCCCGGTATCATCCCGTCAAGCTGTTGGCGGATACGGTCATGGCCACCTGCCTGCCCGTTATGCATAAAGCTCCACTTACCACAGCCAAAAGGATGGCAGTTGTTCCGCGACGTGGCGGTCCCAGTTGAGGCACGTACATGCGCCAGGAACAGGTGCGATGTCGTGTGATGGGTCAACTGTTTCAGGTTGGCATCCGACCAAGCCGGGTTGGTGTCTTTGTAAAAACACGGCGTTTCGCGCCCGGAATACCAGGCCAACCCAAAACCATCCGCGTTGATCGGCGTTTTGCCAATCAGGGCGTTTCTGCTTTGATGCACCAGCGACTGTTCCTGGTCCATGACAAGTTCGTCCAGAAACCGTTTCGCACCCGCCCAAGCCAGAAATCTGCACATCGACCCGCCTCTTTTGATCCGTTGTTGATACGGGAACTTACAACAACGCGGGGTGAGAATTCGCCCCTGATCCCCATCTAATTTTGAAATATTACGATTAAACGACCACCAAAGATCCAAATTTTCAGATCATTTTCAACAGATGCCCCGGTTTCTTGAATGTCACTCGGGCCGTACTGGGAAACGCTCTCCCTTTTCCGTGATCAGGATCAGGCGTCCAGCACTCAGGACATAAAGATCACATCGACCGAACCCGTTTCTGTATTGGACGCAGATACTGCCATCCTCCGCGATGGAATAGGTTCCGAACGCAGATTCTCCGCTGGCATAGGTATAGGAATAGGCCCCGCCAGCCGAATATCGCGACTGCCCGTCATCATAAAAGGTCAGCGTCCGACCCGCCAGCGCCGTCAACTCTTGTTGGGTCAGGGGGACGTCATCGGGCTTGGTCGTCCATTCCGCGGCCCCTAAAGGGGTAGCAGTCAGTAGGGCGATGATCAGGAAACGGGTCATGGCAGCAGACTAACCCAATTCTTACGAAACCGCTCATAACGTTGCAGTGAGAGGTCAGGCGACCATCTGTTCGGCTTTCTTCAGATCAACCGAGACCAGCTGGCTGACACCCTGTTCTTGCATGGTGACGCCGAACAGACGATCCATCCGCGCCATGGTCACCGCGTGGTGGGTGATGATCAGGAACCGTGTGTCGGTCTGGCGGCACATCTCGTCCAGAAGGTCGCAGAACCGGGTCACGTTGGCATCATCCAGCGGCGCATCGACCTCGTCCAGAACACAGATCGGAGCCGGGTTCGCCAGAAAGACGCCAAAGATCAGGGCCGTCGCGGTCAGGGTCTGTTCACCGCCCGAAAGCAGGCTGAGCGTCGACAATTTCTTGCCCGGCGGCTGGCACATGATTTCAAGGCCGGCATCCAGCGGGTCGTCGCTTTCGACCATGACCAGATTGGCCTCGCCACCACCAAAGAGATGCTTGAACAACATGGCGAAGTTCGAATTCACCTGTTCAAACGCGGTCAGTAGCCGTTCGCGTCCTTCGCGGTTGAGGCTGGAGATGCCGCTGCGCAGCGCTTTGATCGCCTCTTCGAGATCGGCCTTTTCGCCGTTCAGCGTGTCGAATTCTTCCTGAACATCTTTGCTGTCCTCTTCGGCACGCAGGTTTACCGCGCCCATCGCATCTCGCTGGCGTTTGTGGCGGTTGACCTCGGCCTCAAGAGCATCAGCAGCTGGCATCTGGTCGGGATTCACATCCAGCTGGTTCAGCAACTGGTTCGGGGTTAGCTGTTGATCCTCAGCGATACGCTCGGCCGCTGCCGATACGGCCTCTTTGGCTGCATCACAGCGCGCCTCAGCGGCGGCGCGGCTTTCGCGCGCCTCCGAAGCCGAACGTTCCGCTTCGCGCTCAGCCAGCACAATCTCTCGCTGGCGGGCCTCGGCGGCAGCCAACTTGTCGGCGGCCTCGGCCCGGCGGGCTTCGGCAGTTTCGATCAATTCGTTCAACTCTTCACGCGCCTCGGCGATTTCGCCCGGAGCAGCCATCGCTTCGGATAGCTCTTCCTCGGAACTTTCCTTGCGCTCGGCCAGTTCCGAGATTCGCTTTTCGGCGCTGTCCAGGCGGTGCCGCCAACCGCTGAGGTCCTTGGTGACCTCTTGTGTACGGCGGGTACGGGCCTCGCCCTCGCGGCGCAGCTCGTCATGGGACGAGCGGTGAGTCAGCATCGTGATCCGCGCCGCCTCGACCGTCTGTTTGATGTCTTCGACCTGCGCGCGGGCATTGTCGAGATTGCCCAGACCGGTCAAGGCGCCCTCGGCCTCGCGCAGCTGGGCACGGGCGGACATGGCGTCCTCTTTGTGGCGATCAACGGCAAGCGCCAGCGTTTCCAGCCTGCCCTGCGCCAGATTGCGATCGGCCTCGGCCCTGCTGAGCAGACGCGCGGTTTCAGCCATGCGCTGATCGGCGGCGCGGCGTGCCTCGCGGGCGCGGCGGTCAGCCTCGGTCACGTCGGCCAGTTGTTGCGACAGCGTCTCGTGCGCGGCGCGGGCACCGTCGGCCTGCGCCTCAGTCCGGGCCAGTTCCTGTTTCAGTGCCTCAAGTTTGTTGAGCTGTTCAAGCCGCAGGGCGGCCGCACTTGGCGCATCCTCGGCCCAGGCACGGAATCCGTCCCACCGCCACAGATCGCCCGAACGCGAAACCAACCGTTGACCGGGTTTAAGCGAGGCTTGCAAGCGTGCGCCCTGATCCGCGTCAACCAAACCGATCTGCGCGATCCGGCGGCTGAGGCGATCAGGACCGGATACATGCAAGGCCAGCGGCTCGGCCCCATTGGGCAGCGATTGATCGGCATCATAGCCAGCAACCGGTACCCAGCCTGATGGCCCGTCGCCCTCGACCAAGGGTGCCCTCAGATCATCCGCAAGCGCAGCGCCCAATGCCTTTTCATAACCCGGAGCCACACGCAGCATGTCGAGCACCTGCCCGCCTTCTGCGGTATCCCGTTCAACCAGCTTGGCCAGAGCTGTGGTTTCGGCGCGGATCGCACCCAGCTCACCTTCAGCTTCGGATCTTTTCGCACGGGCCTCGGCCTCGCGGCCCTGGGTTTCATTACGTAACTCGTCAGCGGCGGCCAGTGCCTCTTCGGCGGCTTCAGAGGCCTCGCGAGCCTCTTCTTCACCCTCTTGCGCGGCCTCAAATGCCTCGGCGGCGCGGGTCAGGGCTGTTTTCGCCTCATCCACCGCTGCGCGGGCCTTTTCCTCTTCACCTTCCGACCTGGCCAGCGTTTTGCGGCTGTCGTCGACCAATCGCTGGCCGGACTGGTGGCGCGCAACCAGACGCGCCATATCCTCAGTCTCTTGTGACAAGTGGTCTTCGCGGTCTTGCAGGACAGCGGCCGCTTCGCGCGCGACCTCGGCGGCCTCGGCGACTTTTTCGTCGTGGCCATCGGCAGCTTTGGCCAATTCACGAGCTTCCCATTCCAGCCGTTCGATCATCTGCCCCGCATCGCGGTTCAGCCCGGCCTCGCGCTCGATATCGTTACCAAGCTGCTGAATGCGATTAGTCAATGTTTCAATCGTCTGACGGGCGCGGGTTTCCTGATCCGACAGCTGATCCCGCTGCACCTGTTGGCGCTGCAGGACGGCGGCGGCAATGGCCTCTTCCTCGCGCAGGGGCGGCAGGGTTTCTTCGATTTCGGCCCGATTGGCGACGGCAGAGCGTGCTTCAGCTTCGGCGCGCGACGCCTCGGTCAGGCGTTCGCGCAGCTTTTCCTCGGCCTGCTGGCGGGCCATGTCGGCCTCTTTCCAGCGACGATAGAGCAACATGCCTTCGGCTTGGCGCAGCTGCTCTCCGATTTCGCGATAGCGGGCGGCCTGACGCGCCTGACGGGCCAGCTGCGCCAGCTGTCCGCCCAGTTGTTCCAGCACGTCATCCACACGGGTCAGGTTGGCCTCGGTACCCTTCAGCTTCAACTCGGCCTCGTGTCGGCGCTGATAGAGGCCCGAAATTCCGGCCGCCTCTTCCAGAATGCGGCGGCGAGAGCGGGGTTTGGCGTTAATCAGTTCGGCAATGCGGTTCTGTCCGACCAGCGCCGGAGAATGCGCACCCGTTGAGGCGTCGGCGAACAACATCTGCACATCACGCGCCCGCACATCCTTGCCATTGGTCTTATAGGCGCTGCCGACATCTCGGGTGATGCGGCGGACAATCTCAAGCTGGTCGCTGTCATTGAAACCCGAGGGCGCGAGCCGCTCGGAGTTGTCCATGGTCAGCACAACTTCGGCAAAATTGCGGGCCGGCCGCGTGGCGGCCCCGGCGAAAATCACATCTTCCATCGCGCCACCGCGCATGGATTTGGGTCGGTTTTCCCCCATCACCCAACGCAGAGCTTCCAGCAGATTGGATTTGCCACAACCATTAGGGCCCACAACACCGGTCAACCCATCCGCGATAATCAGATCGGTCGGATCAACAAAGCTTTTGAAGCCGGTGAGTTTGAGTTTGCTAAAGCGCAAAGGCAATGGGTCCCGTGATTCCTATACCTTCGAAGTCTGCGCAACGGATTGGGGGTGAGTCAACGGAGTCGCGCAGGATATGGGATATATGGCCCACTTATCCACAACATCTTGCCTAAATCCGCAAGAAAAAGCGCGATTCAGTAGGCTGTACACTCAAAGACCTGATAGCCGTCGCCGTTACCAAGGTCTTGAAACAGCCCGGTATCAATGCATTCGTAATTCGGGACTGAAACCGCCGTCAGCAGCAACCGCTTGCCCATGGCGCGGTCACAACCCAAAACGCCAACGGTCACGGCCGCGTCGCCCAGGACATCCAGTATCGGGCATCCCGAGACCTGAGCGATCGCCATGGCCGCTCGTTCGCGGATCGGGCCAAGACGCGGAGCGTATTGCGAATTAACCCGAACAGCTTCGGCCAGATCTCCGCGCACGCGAACATCAAATACGCTGCCATTCACAGCGATACGCGTCACCTGAACATCGCGAAAGTGAGGGGTCCCGGCCGAACATGCTGCCAGCATCAGAAAAGACAAAATCCGGATCATATCCGCATCATTGCCAAAACTGGTTAACAGAACCTTTCCTTCGCTCAGGCCCTAAGTACTGTTCCCAAGCGGCGAATACCTTCGCGGATCGTATCCTCATCCGAGTTCGAGAAACTCAACCGGATCGTATTGGCGCCCGAACCATCTGCGAAAAAGGCCCGACCCGGCACAAAGGCCAGTTTCACTGTGTCGAGCGCACGGGCCAGCAGGTCTGCCCCGTTCATACCAGTAGGCAGAGTCACCCAGATAAACATGCCGCCCTGCGGATGCGTCCACTGAACACCATCGGGCATGTTCTGTTGCAGCGCCTCCAGCATAGCATCGCGCCTGGCACCATAGGTCTGGCGCAAAAGCGGGATGTGCCTGTCAAAATGCGCGCGAGCTACCTGCTCAACCGCCATCTGGTTCAACGTGGGCGAATGCAAATCCGCCGCTTGCTTGACCAATACCAGTTGCGAGATAATGGGCTTGGCGGCCACCACCCAGCCAACGCGCAAACCGGGAGACAGCGTTTTCGAGAAGCTACCGCAATAGATCGTACGGCAGGACTCGATCGACCCTTTTCGCGCCTGTTCTAACGCCAAAACCGGAGGGATGGCATCTCCTTCATAGCGCAGAGCCTGATAGGCGCCGTCCTCAATCACTGCGATATTCAGATCATCGGCAAGATCCAGCAGGTATTCTCGACCACGTAGGTCAACGGTCTCACCGGTTGGATTTGCGAAATCAGGCGACAGATAAGCGAATTTGACCGCGCCCTCGCCTGCGGCTTCGGAATATTCGGCGGCACCTCTATTGCCATTAAGCATAAGACGGTCGAACCGGGGCTCGTAGGCATCAAAGGCGTTGATCGCCCCCAGATAGGTCGGCCAGCCGATCAACGCAGTATCCCCTGGCGACAAATAGAGCTTGCCCAGATAATCCAAGGCCTGTTGCGATCCCGAGGTGATCAGGATGTTATCGACACTACAATCGACGCCGATCTCGCGCATATGCTGCACAAGCCATTCGCGCAATGGACCATAGCCCTCGCTGACTGAATATTGCAGCGCCTGCGGCCCAGCATTCAAAGCGGCCTGACAAGCTTGGGCAAAGGCCTCGGTGGGAAACAGGTTTGGGTCTGGGATGCCGCCGGCGAACGAGATGATTCCCGGCTGATCAAGAAGTTTCAACAACTCGCGAATTTCCGATGCTTTCATCCGGGACGCGCGCGTTGCAAACAGATTCTGGGTCATCCTTGGCCTCCTCCTGCCCTGTTGCGACCCACCCTAGGTGCAAATTTTATAATGTCAATATTGCTGACCTAAATTCAACTCCACCCCCCTGCTTGAACCAGGCCCGGATACGTGGTCATATGAATTGACCAATTTCGAAAACGCGCCGCCATGCCCTTCCAAAAGATCCAAACTGAAAAGCTGTCCATTGCGGTGGTCAAACAAATCGAGTTGCTGATTCTGCGCGGGATTCTGCGCCCGGGAGAACGTTTGCCTGCAGAACGGGAACTGGCCGACCGTCTGGGCGTTTCACGCCCCTCACTGCGCGAAGCGATTTCTGATCTTCAGCATCAGGGTTTGCTGACAGCCAAGGCGGGGTCAGGAATCTATGTTGCCGAAGTCTTAGGCTCGGCTTTTTCACCGGCTCTGATCCGGTTGTTCAGCAGCCATGACGAGGCGGTTTTCGACTATCTGTCCTTCCGCCGGGACATGGAAGGGCTTGCAGCAGAACGCGCGGCAAGACTGGGGTCGGAAAGCGACCTGAAGGTCGTACAGGCGATCTTTGACAAGATGGAAGCCGCCCATGCCCGCAATGCGGCCGAGGAAGAGGCCCATCTGGATGCGCAGTTCCACATGGCCATCATTGAGGCCAGTCACAACGTGGTCATGCTGCATATGATGCGGTCGATGTTTGACCTGCTACGACAGGGTGTCTTCTACAATCGGCAGATGATGTTCCGGCAGCGTACGACGCGAGACGCCATTCTGGATCAGCACCGGGAAATCAATTCAGCGCTGCAGGCTCGCGACCCTGAGGCGGCGCGCGTTGCAGTCCAGGAGCATCTGGGCTTTGTTCGCATCTGCATGGAAGACCACCAGAAAGCCCTGCGGAACGAAGCCATTGCGCAGCAGCGCCTGGACCATGAGACAGGACAGCACTGATGTTCATTGGGCACCTACCTGGTGCGTATCTGGTCTTTCGCACTGCGACGCCCGGATTGGATAAAGCTGCGTTTGCCGCTGCGATGATTGGTTCCATCGCCCCGGATATCGATTTGCTGTGGTTCTATTTCGTAGACAATCGCAGCCACCACCATCACGAATACCTCACACACCGCCCTCTGCTTTGGCTCGGCATCCTGGCGCTCGGCCTGCTGCTGCGGCTAAGATTCCCGCGCGCAGGACTCATTACTGCAGCCTTCGGCGCCGGGGGTCTGGTGCATATGACCTTGGATTCGATCGTTGGCGAAGTGGCATGGGCTTGGCCAATTTCCGAATTCACCCACCCGCTGGTGGTTGTTCAGGCCACGCATTCTCATTGGATTTTATCTTTTCTAAGCCATTGGACCTTCAAGATCGAAATCGCAATCACTCTCCTGGCGGCCTATGTGTGGTGGACCAGCAGGCGCAAGAAACAGCAGGGCCTTGAGGGTTAAATTCCGTTCAGCCGCCGCTTAAGACTGTGAACCCACAAATTTGGCCGTTTCATTGCCTTCGGGTCCTGACTGGACAGCGACGGAAACAACCCTTCAGCTTCGGTCCGAGAGCGCAATTCCAACGGCGTGTCCAATATCGCCCCGATCAGGTCATCCGACCGGCTCTGCGCCTGACGCTCGACCTCAATCGCCTGAAGCATTTCCGCATGGTAAGCCTCAGCCGCTTCGGACCGCTGGCCTTTGCGGAACCGGAAAGCCCCAACCTGAGCATGCACGGGCACCAAATCGGTATGTCGCGAAAACCGCAGCCATAACTCTCCGTCGACGGCAAGCTTGAGGTTCTCGTTCAGTTGGCCCCCGACCTGATCCCATAGGTCACGCCGCCAATAGGTCGATTCCTGCTGAACCCACTGATAATCCCCGGCAAGCAGTCTTACCCGTGAAACAGGCTTTGGGCGCCGTACAGTCAGGACATTGTCTTCCTCGTCAATGCACGTGACCCGCCCAGTCATCCAGTTCATGTTTTTGTTCAACGCAAACAGCGATCCTACCGTGGCAAGGCCGCCGGGAATAAGAACATCGTCCGAATTGATCCAACCCATTACGTCGCCCGTGGCCACTGCAAAGCCTTTGTTTACAGCGTTGGCCTGCCCGGTATCCGGGCCCGAGATGATATGTGAAAACGCATCGCGGTACTTTTCGACCACCTCCATCGAACCATCGGTGCTACCGCCGTCCGTCAGGATCAGGTCCAGCTTAGGATATTCCTGCTCAAGCACAGAGAGGATTGTCCGTTCGATGAAATCGACGCAGTTCAGGTTGGGAATAACGACACTGATCGTCGGCAATTCGGTCATAAAGGGCTCTTATCCAGCCCGGTTTCGGCATATGCCGTCGCACGGGCGCAAAATTGGTTGGAGTGTTTCCGAATATGTAACGCAGACAATCGGTCCCCGGTCAAATCGGGAAGCGGGGTGCGAGGTTCGCAGCCCAATGTCCGGACCCGGCAGATGTGCTGCCGGGCCGGAATTGTCTTAGTGAAGCTTTTCGTTCACATCCGCAATGGATGCGTCGATCAGCTTGTTGGCCTGCGTGGCGGTCATCTGCTTGGCCAGCACAGCATTGGCTGCAGAAATAGCAACGGTGATGGCCTGATCGCGGACTTCCTTGACAGCCGACGCTTCAGCCGATGCAATCTGGTCCTGCGCGGTCGCCAGACGGCGCGCGATGGATTTCTCCAGATCGACCTTGGCTTGCTCAGCTGCCAGAACCGCATCTTCCTTTGCGGCGGCCACGATGGCATCCGCCTGACCCTGAACCTCGCGTTGCTTGCGCTCGTACGAGGCAAGCAGGCTACGCGCTTCTTCATGCAGGGCGCGAGCTTCGTCCAGTTCGGACTTGATGCCTTCGGCACGCTTATCCAGCGCTCCACCGATCATGCCCGGGACCTTGAAGTAGAACAGGACTGCGATGAAAACGATGAAGCCCAGCAGAACCACAAAGTCGGTGTTGCCAAGCGAGAAAAACGGGCCACTTGCGGCCAGCGCGGGGCTGGCGGCAGCAAATGTCAGGATAAGGGCAAGAGTGTTCCGCATGTCACTTATCCTTTTGTCTGCGCGTCAACCGCACCGTTGATGGTTTTGGCATCAGCCTCGCCACCCAGAGCGGTAACTAGTTCTACTGCCGTATCCTTGGCAACGATTTGAATGCTTTCCAGCGCACCTGCACGGATGTCGGCAATAGCCTTTTCCGATTCAGCCGCTTTTGCAGCGATTTCAGCATCTGCCTTGGCAATCGCGTCATCCAGACCAGACTGGATTTCGGCGCGTGCTTCGGCAGCGATACGCTGTGCCTCAGAACGGGCATCGGCCAGCGCCTTGTTATAGGCCTCTTCAGCCTCGACCGCTTTGGCCTTTAGATCTTCGGCCGCAGCCAGGTCATTTGTAATGGTCCCCTGACGTTCCGCCAGGATTGCCGCGATGCGGGGCAGAGCCACGCGGGACAGGACCAGAAAGATGACGACCAGCGTGATGACCAGCCAGAAAATCTGGTTGGGGAACCAATCGAAGCAAAGCTGAGGCATACCAATCGCCGACCCATGAGAGTCAACGCAGGTGCCAGCCACCTCTTCGTATACGGGTTCTGTCGCCATGATGTCCTCCGTCGGAACGTTGTCTTTACAACAGGTGGGCCGCTATGGCTTGGGCCCACCTGCGCGTAAGGATCAGGTTCCGCAGATTAGACGGCGAACATCAGCAGCAGCGAAACTAGGAATGCAAAGATCCCCAGGGCTTCTGCAA
This sequence comes from Ruegeria sp. YTSA219, assembly GCF_059609985.1. NCBI lineage: Bacteria > Pseudomonadati > Pseudomonadota > Alphaproteobacteria > Rhodobacterales > Roseobacteraceae > Ruegeria > Ruegeria sp. YTSA219. The sequence continues at coordinate 43,668 of NZ_JBXWMT010000014.1, read as the reverse complement.
ATGCGATACCGATGAACAGGGTTGCGGTCTGCGAAGCAGCCGCCGAAGGGTTGCGCAGAGCGCCAGCCAGGAAGTTGCCTGCTACGTTGCCCACCCCGATTGCGGCTGCGCCGGAACCGATTGCTGCCAGGCCTGCGCCGATGTGTGCGAGATCGCCTTCCATGATGTTTCTCCTTACGAATTGGAAGTTTCGATGTTTGGGTATCGGACCTTAGTGCGACGGATGCAGTGCATCCTTGAGATATACACAGGTCAGAATGGTGAATACGTAGGCCTGGATGAAGGCCACCAGGACCTCAAGACCGTACATTGCGGTGATCGCCAGAACGGACACGGGCGAGATCACGGCAATCGCGGCGAAGCCTGCGAAAACCTTGATAACCGCGTGGCCTGCCATGACGTTACCGGCAAGACGAATAGAGTGGCTGACCGGGCGCACAAAGTACGAGATCAGCTCGATGATCGCCAGGATCGGGCGCAGCGCCAGCGGCGCGCTGGAGACCCAGAACAGGCCCAGGAATCCGGCGCCGTTCTTGACAAAACCCAGAATGGTCACAGTCAGGAACACGGCCAACGCCAGTGGGATGGTCACGGCGAAATGCGATGTGGTTGTGAACGAGGTCGGGATCAGACCCAGGAAGTTCGCGGTCACGATGAACATGAACAGGGTCATGACATAGGGGAAGTATTTGACGCCATCCTTGCCGCAGATGTCTTCAAGCATCTTGTAGATAAAGCCATAGGCCAGTTCGGCCACCGACTGCATGCGCGTCGGGACAATGGCGCGCTTGGACGTGCTGAGCACCAGCAGGCCGATCACGGCGAGAATTGCGAAAAACAGCCACAGAGTGACGTTAGTGGGCGTGTACCAAGCAATCGCACCGTCGCCAAAAAGCGGTTTGACGATGAACTGATCCATCGGATGGAAAACCAGGCTGCTGCCTTCTGCTGCGGTGGTCTCGGTTGCCACGTTCAGTCCCTCTCGTCTTCGTCGGCCTTGTCGGCCATCTGTTTCTCTTGCGCCTGTTGTGCGCTGCGGAGCATAACCTTTACCCCGGCGACCAGACCCAGCAATGTGAACAGCACCAGGAAGATCGGGATTGTCCCGAACAGGCTGTCCAGCCCGTATCCGATGCCAAATCCGATCCCCAGACCGGATACCATTTCGATGACCATCCGCCAGGCAAGCTCGCCTCCCGAATAATCGGCGTCCGCACGGGCCTCAGGCTTTGACTTGGCCTTTTTTGCCGCCGTGATCTTAGCCTCAAGCTGCGCCATACGCTGCTTTTGGTCATCATCAGTCACGGGCGTTTCCCTCGTACAGTCTTGGGCACGGTGCTAAGGGGCGGAGAGCGCAGAGTCAACGGCGTTGGCAGCCCGAATTGCCGCACTTTACTCTATTGTTTTTAAAGACATTTTTTCCGAGTCGGCATAGACGTGATCAGCCCGAACCACAGGAAGCGGGTACAAAGGTACGGAATCCGCATATTCAACCTTTTGGTTGATCTTTTCCCGACACCCCCTGCCAGATACGTCTGATCACGCGCCCGTCGATCAGCAGCAGACCGGCGAAGATCGCTGCCATTCCCAGCAGATGCTCGGGCCGCAGGGTTTCTCCCAGCACCCATGTTCCAAGCACCAGCGCCGAAACAGGCGCAATCAATGTCACTGTCGAGATATTGGTCGGGCCAACCTTGGGCAGCAACCAGTAGAACGCGATAAAGGCGGCGGATGTCAGCACAAACCCGATCATCGCCAGCGAGGCCCAAGTCTCGGCCCGGGTTATTTGGGGTAGTCCTTCTTGCCAAAGCGCCAAGGGCGTGATGGCCAGCGTAGCACCCGTCAATGCAAGGGCGGTCAGAACCACAGGTTGCATATCCCGGAAGGCCCGCGCGATGTTGACTGAGAACGCATAGCAGATCGGTGCGCAAAGTGTCAGAAGGATCGCCCAAAATTCGGACGACGCGCCACCGCCCAGTACAGGCAGGGACAGCACAACGATGCCGGTGAAACCGCAAACCACGCCCAAAGACTTTAACAGGGTGGCACGTTCACTTCCGGGCCAGAAATGCGAAACAATGACGGCAAAGGCCGGTGTCGTTGCATTGACGATCCCTGCCACACCCGAAGCGATATGCTGTTGCCCAAGCGCATAGAACGCAAAGGGCGCGGCATAGCTGAGCGCACCAAATCCCAACAACCCAAACGCACGTGTCAGTGTCAGATTGACTGGCAATCGCGCCCCGATCACATAGACCCAGCACCCCAGCGCCCCAAATGCAACCCGTCCCATCGACACCGAAAGCGGCCCAAGTTCCCGCAGCAAAATGGCATTAAACATGAAGGACATGCCCCAGCCGATGCCAAGAATACAAATCACCAGCCAGTATTTTAGTGACATCCCAACCCCCGATACACATGCCGGGGCACAGTGACCTCATACCGAAAATTGTCAAACCGGTTCTTGCGCTTTAGGAAAGGAGTATGTCCAACGATCTCGATACCGTTTTTGCGGCCCTTGCCGACCCCACACGCCGCGCCATCCTTGCGATGCTGCTGGAGGATGACATGGCGGTGACGGATGTCGCCGAACCGTTCGAGATGTCGCTTGCCGCGATTTCAAAACACCTGGTGATCCTGACCAGAGCCGGTTTGATCAGCCAGGAAAAGCGCGGACGGGTGAAGTGGTGCAAGCTGGAGCCTGACGCGCTGCGATCCGCATCCGTCTGGATGCAAGGGTTCGGGCAGTTCGAGCCGGTCAATCTGGACGCGTTCGAACGATTTCTTGAGGTTGAACTGCCCGCAGCCGAGGAATGATCCGCCTACCTGACTACAAAAACAGAGACACTGGCATGTTTCGCCAGATACCCCGCATGGCTCGAGAATATATAGTCGGTAATACGCGGCGCATGGGTGCCGACGACGATAAGGTCAGCTTCGATTTCTTCGGCAGTCCGTGTCAAGTCACCGTCAACTTCGGCGGCGACATCAACCGAATGGATATTGCGATACGCCACTTCAGTCCCGCTGCTTTCAGCCAACTGTTTGGCAAAATCACGTAGGTTCTTGTCAATCGCAGCATCTGACTGAACAGGGTCACCCGGTTGGGTGCCGGTGACACTGACCAAAGTAATCTTGGCCCCCTGCCATTCGGCTATAGCTGCTGCAACTTTGGCGGCCTTGCGCACCTCGGGTGGCAGATGAAGATCAACCGGGATCATGATATGACTGTACATGGGACGTTCCTCCTTGGCCTGAAGCATAGAGAAACCAGAGGGTGCCAGGCCTTGATCTGCCTCAACACCGTCGCCCGCTTGGTCAAACATTGAAACGGGCTAGCCTTCCTGACTGTATTCAACACCGGTCACGACCCCCGAAGGGTCCGCCCGACACAACCACGGGGCCTGGGCCCCGGTAACGGAAACCGTCGTGACCGACCCGCCCGGTTCGGTATCGGTGGACAATGCCCGAACATCCCCGGGCCGCGTTCCAGTTTCGGCTGCGACCAGCGCCTCGCAACTGGCTTGTAAATCCGTTTCAGATGACCCGGCACAGGCGCCGCAAGCCACCAATATCATTATGGAAAGAACTGGTTTCATGTCGTCCCCTTGGACGTTTCATATTCTGGTCTAGGGCCAAGCCTGACACAATTTGGTCGTTTCACAAGTTCAATCGGCTTGCGGCAAAGGACGCGCGGGTTTGCCCTCCTCGGATTTCAGCAGCAAAACCAGGGCCAGGATCGTCAGACCGGCACCAAAATAGACGACAGGGCCAACCGCCTGCTGCCCCAGAGAGATTTCCCACAGAATGACCCAACTGGGAACCAGATAAGTATAAGCCATCACCTTTGCCGATGGCAGGCGCAGCGTTGAATACTGAACCAGCACGAAACTTGCCGCGGTTGCAAAGACCGAAACATAAATCAAACCCACCCAGACGATTGCTGGCAGGTTCGCCCAGTCGGTAGCACGGATCTCGGACCAGCCGTAGATCGTCAGCATCAGGCATCCCGCCAGAAGCGTACCAAAGGTAAACACCACTGCAGGCTCTCCACGGTTCAGCTTGCGTACAAGGGGTGTATACAAAGCATGCGCGACACAGCCCCAGAAATAGATGATTTCCCCCTGCCCGATATCGAACGCGCGCACGGCTTGCCAATCGGCGCGAAAGATCACCCACAGCGCCCCGACTGCCCCAAGGGTCAGTGCAAGCGCCATCCTTGGTGTGGTGATCTGGCGCAACAAGATCCAACCGGCGAATGCGGCCATAACCGGAGTCAGCGTAAAGACCGCTGCCGCGTTGACAGGCGGTGCAGTTTGCAACCCGTAGAACATCAACACGAAATAGGCCGCGAATACTCCGCCCAGAACCAAATAGCGCCACGGGGCTTGTGCCGCGCTGCGCGGCAGACCGGTGGTCATAAAGGCGGCACCCCCAATCACCACGGATGCGATGCCGAACCGGGCCGCGGTAATGGCTTCGGGCGCGATCTGATTGGCGATCAGTGACCCCAGCGAGAAACTCCCTGCAACCAGGGCCGAAAAAATCAGCATGGCCAGATGGCCACGCGCATGTTGACTCATTTTGCCCAGCTCTTGGATTGCTCTTTCAGATAGGTCAGAAAGGCCTGCACCTTGGTCGTGCGATGCAGATCCACATGGGTAACAAGCCACAGATCACCAAACCATTCCGGCATCGGGTCGATCACTTCGACCAGATTCGGATCTCCTGCAGCTGACCAACGTGGCATGAAACCGATACCCGCCCCGGACAGGACCGCCTCGCGGATACAGAAGTTGTTGGTACAACGGAAGGTGATGCGCTCGGCTGGCACGGTCTGGCGCAACCAGCGGGAAAACGGCGCTCGGCTGTTTTCGTCATCGGTACTGATGAAAGAATGATCCGCAAAGTCATCCAGGCTGCCAGGCTTGCCGTGCAGCGCGACATAATCGGTGCTGGCGTATAACCCGACCTCTTGCTTCATAAAGGACTGAACCACGTTGTCGGGCTGATCAGGCGCTGACCCGGCACGGATCGCCACGTGCGCTTCGCCATATTCCAGACGAAACAGCCGATCACCGGTCAGATACCGGACGATCAGTTCCGGGTGCCGTCGCTGAAACTCGGCAAGAACCGGCACCACCAGAGATGCCAGAGAGGACAGAGACGTCACGACCAACTCGCCCGACACGTCATCACCCCGACCCTTCATACGGCCGATCAGTTGATTGAACTGATCCTCAGTCGCCTGTGCCACACGCAACAGGTCCTCTCCGGCTTCGGTCGGGGTATAGCCGCGCGCATGGCGCTGGAACAGCTTGACCGCCAGCCGGGCCTCAATTGCATCAATGTGGCGAATGACGGTGGCATGATGCACACCCAGGACCTCGGCCGCGCCACTGACCGTTCCCATACGCGCCACCTGATAGGCGGTTCTTACCTCGTCCCAGTTGTCCACTGCGGTTTTCCATTGTGCAAATTCTAACAGACCCTGTTGACTTACCAGAGTTTTGTTCGCTCGCGCAACGCTCATATCGGGCCAAGACACATCCTGCACACCAAAGGAAATTGAACCATGACCAAAACTATCCTGCATATCGACGCATCGGCCCGCCGCGAAGGCTCGACCACTCGTGACCTGTCGGCACGCATCGTCAATCACTTGGGCGCTGACCGCATAATTCGCCGTGACCTTGTCACACCTCTACCGCTGCTGACCGAAGCCTGGGTCAGCGCAAATTTCACCCCTGCCGATCAGCGCAGTGCCATGCAACAGGACCAGTTATCCCTGTCTGACGAGCTGGTAACTGAACTGCAGCAGGCCGATACGCTTGTCATAGGCCTGCCGATCTACAATTTCTCGGTGCCCGCGGCGTTCAAAGCCTGGATCGACCTGATTGCCCGCGTCGGAGTGACTTTTTCGTATTCCGAAAGCGGTCCAAAAGGCCTGTTGGATGGAAAGCGCGCGGTTTTAGCCGTGGCGTCGGGTGGCACAGCTGTCGGGTCTGATGTCGATTTTGCCACCACCTATGCCAAGCATGTACTTGGCTTTATCGGTATCCATGACGTCGAAATCGTCGCCGCCGACCAGTTGGCGCTGGATGCCGAAGGTTCTCTCAGCAATGCACGAAATGCGGTTTCGCAACTGGCAGCCTGATTGACCTTCACCTCAGAAAACGTCCAGTCTGTCCTGGATACCAAATGGGCAGACTGGACGCACGCAATGAAAAAGATCGGCATTCTGGGCGGCGTGGGCTGGGCCTCGACCGTTGATTATTACCGGGCGATTGCCGAAGGCGCGGGGCGGTTTTTCGCCCAGCGCGGACATGGATCCCCTCTGCCCATCCCACCCATGACCATCGAGTCCGTGACCCAGGCTAAAACCCGCGCCCTACGCGGCGTCGCGGGCGATGAGGCCAGTTGGACCGGATTTGATGCTGTATTTCGGGAAGCTTTGTTAACTCTTGAAGCCGCTGGCTGTGACTTTGGGATTATCGCCTCGAACACACCCCACGCGCGGCTGCATGCAATCCGACAGGGCGTTACGATGCCCATTCTCAGCATCTTCGATGCAACCGCCGAGGTTACGGCCTCGACAGAGGCCACGCGCGCGCTGGTTCTAGGCACCACGGTAACGATGCAGGCGACGCACTATGCCAACAAACTGGGCGAGATTGGCATCAGCGCAAACGCCCGCCTGCCCGAAAGCGAAATTGCAAAGATGCAAGCGATGATCGACGGTGATTTCTACGGCGGCGCGTCAGAAAGCGCCCGTGTGCGCCTGCTGGCCTTTTGTAACCGGCATGCCGAACCCGGAACCGCAATCCTTCTGGCCTGCACGGAACTGCCGCTGGCCTTTCCCGATCATCTGGACGACCCTGTGTTCGAGGCTGACGGGCATCTGTTCATCAACCCGTCCGCTGCACATGTGGCCGCGGCCCTGGAGGAGGCGTTAGTGCCCTGATCAGGGCAGCCAGTTCACCGCGCATGTAATCCGATCGAAGAAGGCCATCAAATCAGCGCGCGATATGGCAACTGTGCGGTCGTTGACCAAGGGATGCATGTTGATCACATCGGCCTGTTGTGCGGCAGCATCCATGTAAAAGCGTACATCATTCTGCACCCCGTTGATCATCGCCAGCGGGCTGACAGCCCCAGGGCGGATGCCGAGGTTTTGCAACAGCCGATCCGCCGAGCCAAAGGACAGGCTGCCGACACCCAGCTCGGCGCCCAGCGCCTTGAGGTCGATGTCGCGGCTCTGTTCCAGCGTCACCAGATAGTTCCGCTTTTTCTTATCGCGCAGATAGAGGTTCTTGAGGCGCAGGGTACGCTCACCCGGCACAAGAAACTGATCTTCGACGCCTTTCGCATCCTCAACCGTGCGCAGCGGGATGTGGGTATGCAGCCTATAGGTCAGGCCCCACGCACCCAGCTGCGCCAACAGCCCATCGGAACTGAGCGGCAATGTGTCTTGAAAAGCGGATGATGCGTCCATGGGAACCTCCTGTCTGCCTCGCTCATCGCCCAACACGGGTACGATTTCAAGCCGAGACAAACCGCAAAACGGGTGCTAGCGTGCCGCCATGAAAGTGACGCGCAATTCCTCTAACCAGTTGATCCTTTCCGATACCCCTTGGTTTATCGGCATCATGCTGGTCTTCTTCATTCTGGCATTTGTCGGCGCAGGCCTGTTCTTGGCCAGCGAAGGCGGTGAGGGCATCTTGTTCGGCATCTTCTTTGCACTGTTCGGCGGTGGAATGGGTTTTGGAGCATTCTGCGCATTTGTCCGTCGTGTTCAGGTCATCCTGGACCGAAAGGAAGACCGCATTATGATCCGCAGGCAGTCCGTTTTTGGCTATGAGACTGTCGAGCATGTGCTTTCAAACCTATCCCATGCGGAGATTGAAAGCACGATATCTAGAAGCGACAAGGGGTCATCCACCCTCTATCGCCCTGTGCTAATATTGGACAAGGGGATGAGCGCGGGACGTCATCCCATCGTCGAAGCGTTCTCGAACGGTCGTGGCGCGCATCGGCTGGTTGATGCGGTCAATAACTGGCTTCCTGCGCGCAAGGTTGACACCGCTAGCCGTTCAGCTTAAATCCCTGCCCAACATCCGGAAGCGTCTGATCTTCCGGTCCCTTGAGTCGTTCAGGGATCGCCCCCCACCAGCGAGTTTCGCCCGTGGGGGCAATTGTGTATTTAACCGGTGTTTCTTATCTGAGAAGCGCCACCAGATAACCGGCTAAGGAGGCCGCAGGCATGTTTGAAAATCTATCCGAACGCCTCTCTGGCGTCTTTGACCGGCTGACCAAACAGGGTGCGCTGTCTGAAGAGGACGTCAAGACCGCCCTGCGCGAAGTACGGGTTGCCTTGCTTGAGGCTGACGTCTCGCTGCCGGTCGCGCGTGAGTTCGTAAAGAAGGTGCAGGACCAAGCCACCGGACAAGCGGTGACCAAGTCGATCACCCCCGGCCAGCAGGTCGTCAAGATCGTGCATGACACGCTGGTTGACGTGCTGCGCGGTGAGCAAGACCCCGGTGCGCTCAAGATCGACAACCCGCCTGCCCCGATCCTGATGGTCGGTTTGCAGGGTTCGGGTAAGACGACAACCACCGGTAAGCTGGCCAAACGCCTGAAAGAGAAAGAGGGCAAGAAGGTCCTGATGGCCTCGCTGGATGTTTATCGCCCGGCGGCGATGGATCAGCTGGCCGTTCTGGGCACACAGATCGGCGTCGATACGCTGCCGATTGTTCCCGGACAGAAGCCCGTCGACATCGCCAAACGCGCCAAGCAGCAAGCGACGCTGGGTGGTTATGACGTCTATATGCTCGACACTGCGGGCCGTCTGCACATCGACGAAGTGCTGATGAACGAGGTCGAGCAGGTTCGCAACGCGGTCGACCCGCGCGAAACCCTGCTGGTCGTCGACGGTCTGACCGGTCAGGTCGCCGTTGAGGTCGCCGAGGAATTCGAAGCCAAGGTCGGTATCTCGGGCGTGGTTCTGACCCGTATGGATGGCGATGGGCGCGGCGGTGCGGCGCTGTCGATGCGCGCGGTCACCGGCAAACCGATCCGCTTTGTGGGCTTGGGCGAAAAGATGGACGCGCTTGAGACGTTCGAGCCGGACCGGATTGCAGGACGTATTCTGGGAATGGGCGACATCGTTGCCTTGGTCGAAAAGGCCCAGGAAACAATGGAGATCGAACAGACCGAGCGCATGATGAAGCGCATGGTCAAAGGTCAGTTCAACATGAACGACCTGAAGATGCAGCTGGAACAGATGATCCAGATGGGCGGCATGCAAGGCATGATGGGCATGATGCCCGGCATGGGCAAGATGGCCAAACAGGTCGAAGAATCGGGCATGGATGATAAGGTGCTCAAGCGCCAGATCGCCTTGATCCAATCCATGACCAAGCGTGAACGCGCCAACCCGCAACTGCTGCAAGCCAGCCGCAAGAAACGTATCGCGGCGGGTTCGGGTATGGAGGTCAGCGACCTCAACAAGCTGCTCAAGATGCACCGGCAGATGTCGGACATGATGAAGAAGATGGGCAAGATGGGCAAAGGCAAGATGCTGAAACAGGCCATGAAGGGCATGTTTGGCAAAGGCGGCCCCTCGCCAGAAGACATGGCGGCAGGCATGGACCCCAAGGCGCTGGAGCAGGCGGCCAAAGCGATGGGTGGCAAGATGCCCGGAATGGGCGGAGGCATGGCCCTGCCTCCGGGCCTCAGCGGATTTGGCAAAAAGAAGTAAATGACCGCCGCTGTACCTCATATCCCCCGGCTTGAAACCGAACGCCTGATCCTGCGCGCCCCGTGCGAGGACGATTTCAGCGCGCTGGAAGCATTCTTTGCCAGCGACGCATCGAAATTCGTCGGCGGTCCCAAACGTGCGGATGAGACATGGCGGACACTTGCCCTACTGCTGGGTCACTGGACCCTTCGCGGCTATGGGTATTGGGCGGTAGAGGAAAAAGGCGCCGGCAAATACATCGGCCATGTAGGGCTGTGGTTTCCGCATAGCTGGCCTGAGCCGGAAATCGGCTGGACACTGATGAGCAGCGCAACAGGCAAAGGATACGCGACCGAGGCGGCGCTCGCAGCACGGACATATGCCTATGACGTACTGGGCTGGGATACTGCTATTTCTCTGATCGACCCCGACAATCTGGCGAGCAGAGCCGTGGCCGATCGATTGGGTGCGCGGTTTGACAGCATCTATAAACACCCGGCCTATGGCGAGATGCAGGTTTGGCGGCATCCGGCTCCATCAGACCTTGAGAACGGTGGAGTGGAGGCATACGCATGACGACGTTCTCCATCCCGATCATCGAAACTGAACGCCTTGTTCTGCGGGCCCCGCATGCGGATGACTTGCCTGAGTTGACTGCCTTCTATGCATCCGAGCGCAGCCATATGGTTGGCGGTCCGCGGGATCAGGTGGGCAGCTGGAGCTCTCTGGCAACGCGTCTGGGTCACTGGGCGCTGAAAGGCTACGGCCTTTGGCATCTGACCGAGAATTCCAGCGGTCGCTTTGTTGGCGCGGTTGGCATCATTGATGTACCTGGCTGGGACGAACCCGAACTCGGCTGGACCCTGATGGACGGGGCGGAAGGCAAAGGTCTGGCTTTCGAGGCAGCCCTTGCAGCTCGCGACTATGCTGCGCGCCAACAGGGTTTGAATGGCGTCATCAGCTATATTCCGCATGAAAACACGCGCTCTCGTGCCTTGGCCGAGCGTATGGGGGCCAGCTTCGAGCGCGAAGGCGAAGTGATGGGCAAGCCCTGCCAGGTCTGGCGCCATCCCACGCTCGATTTATCCGAACCTGCTTTGACCACCGAAAGGACCGGCCAATGACCAATCCCGTGACTCAGGCTGCCGCGTTGCTCAAGGACCACCGCGAAAGCATCGATCGCTTGGACGCGATTCTGGTTTACACACTGGGCGAGCGGTTCAAGCACACACAAGCCGTTGGCAAACTGAAAGCGGCACACGACCTTCCCCCGTCCGATCCAACGCGCGAAGCTGCGCAGATCGCACGGTTAGAAGACCTGGCGAAAGAGGCCGATCTTGACCCCGATTTCGCCAAGGCTTTTCTGAATTTCATCATTCAGGAAGTCATCCGACACCATAAGAAACACCAGAATTGACCGGGCCGTTCCCGGCACACGCCATCTAAAGGAGATACCACCATGGCAATGAAAATTCGTCTCGCCCGCGGCGGCTCGAAAAAGCGTCCCTTCTACCGCATCGTGGCTGCCGACAGCCGCATGCCGCGCGACGGCCGTTTCATCGAAAAGCTGGGCACCTACAACCCGCTGCTGCCGAAAGACAACGAAGAGCGCGTTAAAATGGACATGGAGCGCATCCAGTACTGGCTGGACCAGGGCGCCCAGCCCACCGACCGGATCGCCCGCATGCTGGAAGCAGCCGGCGCCAAGGAAAAAGCCGAGCGTAGCAACCCCAACAAGGGTACCCCGGGCAAGAAAGCTCAGGAGCGCGCGGAAGAAAAAGCTGCAAAGGCCGCTGAAGCTGCCGAAGCTGCTGCTGCGCCTGCTGAAGAAGCAGCAGCAGAAGAGTAAGCAGGGCGGCGCGTGCGGGATCAGACCTTTACCGACGATTTTCGCGCGCAGTTCGATCTGTTGTTGCGGCTCCGGCGCGATGTGCGCCGGTTTCGCGACGATGCTGTGGACGAGGCAGTGCTGACGCGCTGCCTCGACGCATTTCGACTGGCGCCGTCTGTTGGGCTCAGCGAGCCTTGGCGTGTGGTCCGAGTCGAAAGTACCGCCGCGCGTGAGGCTGCGCTTAAGAACTTTCAGGCGGCGAATGCCCAGGCCCTAAAGGGATACTCGGGCGACAATGCGCGGCTCTACAGTCAGCTGAAACTGACGGGAATGCAGGAAGCACCGGTGCAGCTGGCCGTGTTCTGCGACGATTCCACCGACAAGGGGCGCGGTTTGGGTGCAGGTTCGATGCCCGAGATGCGGCGCTATTCCGTGGTCTCGGCAGTCACCCTGTTCTGGCTTGCCTTGCGGACCGAAGGGATGGGGTTGGGATGGGTGTCTATTCTGGACCCCGAACGAATGGCGCGTGATCTGAATGTGTCGGATAGCTGGCGGTTGATCGGTTACTTCTGTGTCGGATGGCCCGAAGAGCACTCGGAAACCCCCGAGTTGCAGCAATCTGGCTGGGAATTCCGCGACGACAACCTGCTTGTGGAGGTACGATAGACGTATGTTCGGACTATTACGGCTTCCTATCCTGTTGATGATCGCCTTTATTGTGGGCGTGTTTTTCGAACGCTCGAACCAGCGCGAAGCGTGTGAGGCACGCGGGTTATGGCAAGACGGGCTATGTGTGACGGTGGATGGACCAAATGAATGACCTGATCTGCGTAGGAAGTGTTGCGGGCTCATACGGGGTGCGCGGCGAAGTGCGCCTGAAAAGCTATTGCGCGATCCCTGAGGATATCGAAGCCTATTCGCCGCTGACGGATGAACAGGGCGCGAAACGCTATCCGCTGGTCCTGACTCGTCCGATCAAGAATGGCTTTGCCGCCAGATTGGGCGGAGTTGAAACCAAGGAACAGGCAGATGACCTGAAGGGGCTGCGCCTGTTTGCGCGGCGCGATCAGTTGCCTTCGCTACCTGATGACGAGTTCTACCACACAGATCTAATCGGGCTTGCGGTCTATGACACAGGGGGCGCGTTGCTGGGTCAGGTTAAATCTGTCCAGAACCACGGTGCGGCGGACCTGTTGGAATTGCACGGGCCGGGCCTGAATTCCACTGTTTTGCTACCGTTCACACTCGAGTCGGTTCCTACAGTTGATCTGGAACAGGGCCGCATCGTCGCCGACCCGCCCGAAGGGCTGATCTGATGCGTCGGGTCCTGCTGCATCTGGGCCTGCACAAAACTGGCACAACAGCAGCGCAATCCTTCCTCTATGAAAATCGCGAGCTGATTTGGCCGCATTTTGCGCTGGTCCTACCGTATCGCACCCGCAATTCCGGCCTGTCCCGCGCGGCCACCAACCATTCCGTCTATGGAACAGTGGGAACCCTCTCCGAGTTTGGCAGTCAGCTGCGCGAATTTCTGGACAGCCTGGATTTCGGCGACAAGCGGGGACTGATCCTGAGCGAAGAAAACTTCGCCGGCCTCAGGCCCAGCCGCAATATCGACCAAGGCTATGCTGCGGCCCCTGATCTGGCTGCCTGTCTGGTGGATTCAATTCGCCAGCGATTTTCAGGGCAAGAGGTTGAGATCACGATATACCTGTCTCTGCGCCAGCGCGGAGGCTGGTTGCGCAGCCTGTGGGCACATGATCTGGAACGGATGCGACAGGTTTTTGACTTTGAAACCTTTCGCGACAACCTGGACCACCTGCCCCCGCTGCAAGACACCGTCAGCCGCATCAAGGAAAAGCTGCCTTCCGTCTCTGTTACGACTGAATGGCTGGAAGATTTGCAACTGCGACGGCTTGGACCTGGCGACCCCTTTGCCGAATTTATGGACCTGTCGCGCGAAAAGGCCAACCTTCTGGTGCCTCCGACTCAGGTCAATACCCGGCTCCCCGAAGACGTCCTGTCCGAGTTGCTGGAACTGAACCGTTCGCGCCTGGAAGAAGCGGCTCTGGTTGCGCAAAAGACTGCCGTGATTGAACGCGCGCAGACAGACCTGATTGGTACATCATGACTGATACGTCCCCGAAATCTCATGGTCGCAAGGCGATCCGTCCTACGCTGAAACCGCGCGAACTGCTTACGCCCACGCCCGATTTGCATGGGGTGTGGAAGGCCAAGATCATCACCTTGTTTCCGTCGGCCTTTCCCGGAGTTCTTGGCGAAAGCCTGACTGGAAAAGCCCTGCAAGAAGGGTTGTGGCAGCTGGAAACCGTTGACCTGCGTCAGTTCGGTGTCGGCAAGCATCGCAATGTGGACGACACCCCGGCCGGCGGCGGAGCGGGGATGGTGTTGCGCTCTGATGTATTGGGCGAAGCAATCGAGCACACGATGACCGAGGCGCAAGGAAACTGGCCTCTGATCTACCTTAGCCCGCGCGGTCGCCGCATGGACCAGCGCATGATGCAGAACCTCGCGCGCTGTGATGGCATGACCCTGCTATGTGGGCGGTTTGAAGGTGTTGATGAGCGGGTGCTGGAGCATTACGGCGTCCAAGAGGTCTCGCTGGGGGATTTCGTGATGACCGGAGGCGAGATTGCCGCGCAAGCGCTGATCGACGCCACGGTGCGTCTGATCCCCGGCGTTCTGGGCAATCAGGCCTCGGCCGAAGAAGAGAGTTTTTCGTCGGGCCTGCTGGAGCACCCCCAGTACACCCGCCCGGCCGAATGGAAAGGCCGCCCAATCCCCGAGATTTTGATGTCAGGCCATCATGGTCGCATCGCCGAATGGCGTCACGATATGTCCGAACAGATCACCCGCGAACGGCGACCCGATCTGTGGGAGGCCTATCTGAGTGAACGGGAAGAGACGTCTGACTGACATCCCCCGTGTGACATGAGCCCCGCAGCTGAGCGGTCCCGGTTGCAGAATTATTCGGGGGGAAAAGCGCGAATGCAGGCTTGATCACTTCGTCGTGGGCGACACCATCGAAACCTATGGGGTGCCCAAAGTCTAAGGGCTACCAGATTTCCAGCGCGCCCAGATTTCCGGTGGCCCGTTGAAGACATTGATATCAACCCTCCCCTGAACACCGGGCACCAGCCCGGTGCCGGTGTATTGCCAGAGGCGCCACACCGCTTTGGGATACACATTTCGCGGATGACCGGCGACCGAACGCAACCAGAACTCAGTCTTGGGCAGCCGCCCGATATTCGTATCACCATAGAAATCCACCGTCGTATAGACGATCGGACGGCGCCCATAGTGGCGTTCGAGGATATCCAGGAACTGTTGAGCCTCGGCCCGGACCGTCGCACCATCGGGGCGCAAGGTGCAGGTCTTAGAATGCGGGGTCCACTCCATGTCCAGCACATGTGGCAGATCCGATCCCTTGGGTACGTTCTGGATGAACCAGCGGGCCTGTTCCCGCGCCGACCGGCAGAAATAGTAGTAATGATATGCCCCCCACGGCACGCCCGCAGCCTGCGCACCTTGCCGATGGCTGGCAAACATGGGGTCGGCGACATCGCCCCCTTCGGTCGCTTTGATAAAGACGAAACTAACGCCGGACTGCTTGGCGGTGCGCCAGTCTATCGCTCCTTGCCAGCGCGATACGTCCAGCCCGTGCACCGGGTAATGCCCCGGATGTCTCCCTTCCCATTCGTGGGGGTCTGCATCTGCAAAGGCTGGGAAGATCACAGAGGGCGGCGTAGCATCTGGAAACGACTGGGCCTCGACCAGTTGCGGCGGCGGGCTGCTGCGACCGCAGGACAGGGTCGCAAAGGCCATGACGGCGAGCATCAATGCGGTGCGCATGATCTAATCCTGTATCAAATGACTGCTCTTATAATTACGTCCAGTTTGCCTAATCAGCCCCGCAAGGCAATGGTTCTGTTTGCGTGCGGCGGAAACCCACCGTTTTCCCCGCCTTGCATGGCGATTTAGGCTTGATCCCTGCCCCCGATGCCCGTAAATGACCGCAATCCGGTGCCGCAACTTCGCGACTCCGGTGTTTTGGTTTGCATCATGTCGTGACGCCCGGCTTTCTTCAGCCACGGCGCGGCGGGCAGGCCAGAGACCAAGTGAACATTCGATCTGACCTCTGGCGGGCTGTACGCAGGACCCGGTGAAGACCAAGAGCTCTCAGGCCGTGCCCAAACTTCGTGGACCAACCACGAGCAGATAGGAGAACCTGCGATGGACCTGATCGCACAGCTTGAGGCGGAACAGATTGCCGCCCTGGGGAAAGACATCCCTGATTTCAAAGCCGGTGACACCATTCGTGTCGGCTTTAAAGTGACCGAAGGGTCGCGCACCCGTGTTCAGAACTACGAAGGCGTCTGCATCGCCCGTAAAGGTGGCAACACCATCGCCGGTGCGTTCACCGTGCGTAAGATTTCCTTTGGTGAAGGCGTGGAGCGTGTGTTCCCGCTGTATTCAACCAATATCGACAGCATCACCGTTGTCCGCCGTGGCCGCGTTCGTCGCGCCAAACTGTATTATCTGCGCACTCGTCGCGGTAAATCCGCACGTATCGCAGAGGTCACCAACTACAAGCCCAAAGCTGGCGCCGAAGCGTAAGGAACGGAAAGATGAAAAAAGACATCCATCCCGATTATCACGTCATCGACGTCAAAATGACCGATGGCACCATAGTTCAGATGAAATCCACCTGGGGCTCCGAAGGCGATCAGCTGGCTCTGGAAATCGACCCCTCCGTGCACCCCGCATGGACGGGTGGCGGCGCGCGTCTGATGGACGCCGGTGGCCGTGTGTCGAAGTTCAAAAAGAAATACGAAGGTCTGGGCTTCTAAGCCTGACCCGTTTCGAATGCGAAAGGCCGCCCCTCTGGGCGGCCTTTTTCGTTTTACCCGAAACCTCTGACACCGCCCTGACAAGAAAAGCGTCAGGATCAATCCCTCAGGAATTCTTCGCGCGTGTCAGATCCGCCGCGCTGTGCACCGGGGGCACAGGGCCGCGCAGCAACATCAACCCCAGCGTCACGCCGATCAGCGCCGCAATCGCCGTCACCATCATGGCGCTGTCAAAAGCGTTGTCCTGCAGGTCGCGCAAAGCATTTGACAGAGCACTTCCCGACGTCGGATCCATGCCGGCAATCAGTTGCTGGATTTGACTGGGCGTTCCGTGGGTCAGCGCATGAGCCAGATCATCACGGGGGGCCGAGCCGGCCGGTAACGCGTCGATCACTTCGGTAAGACCCCGACGAGAGGTGATGGCTTCGGCAAGCCCGCAGACCACAGCCCCCAACGTAGCCCCGAAATAGAGGCAGGCATTGATTACACCTGAGCCTTGCCCCACATGCTCATCAGGCAAAAGCCGCAACCCAAGACGCGGTAGCAGCGAGAAACAGATACCAAGACCAATGCCGACGATCATCAACTTCCACCAGATCTGCGCATATTGAGTGGGAACTGTAATCGTGGTCAGCAACAAAAACCCAGCGGCCATTGCGCCCAGCCCGATCACAACAGGCCATTGAAAGCTGTAGGGCGCAAGAAATCGAGGCGCGATGACCGAGATCGCGAACATGCTTAGGCTCAACGGCATAATCGCAAGCCCAGCCCCGATAGACGTGTATCCGAATGCATCAGGCGATTGGACGAATGTGTTGAAGTAGACGAAAAAGCCAAACAGCATAAAGCCGGTAAGGAACATCCCCGCTGCCGCCATGAAATAGCGCGGATGAAGGAAATAGCGCAGTTCGACCAACGGATCTTCGCTGCGGCGCGAGGCCAGCACCAAGCCGACCAAGGCCAGCATGGCGACACCCAGCGGCACCAGAGTCAACGGTGCTCGCCATCCGCCACTTTCCCCATTGCTCAGGGCAAATGATAGCGGCCCCAGAAACAGCACAAGAGCCACAGCGCCGAGATAATCGAACCGGGCATCGGCCAGTCGCGTGTTCGGTACATAGTTCCGTTTTCTCACGGTCAAGCCAATGATAAACGCGGTGGTCAGCAGGATCAGATCGGTGGCGAATACGGCTCTCCAACTGATGTAATGGGCGAATGCGCCGCCAAGGATAGGGCCGATCCCGATCGACAGTCCGACGATGGCGCCCCATGCTCCGGTAACGCTGGCGCGTTTTTCCTCCGGGGTCGCTGCAGTCAACAAGGGCAACGACGTGCCAAACAGCGCTGCGGCCCCTGCCCCCTGCGCCCCACGGCCAAACAGCATCATCGCCCCGTCCTGCGCGAACAAGGCCGAGGCAGAGCCTATGGCAAAAACGATCATGCCAACCAGAAACACGCCCAGCTTGCCCGTGATATCACCCAGCCGACTGATAATCGTCACCAGCGTGGCACTGACCACGGTATAGATGGCCATGACCCATTGCAGGCCCGAAGGCGACAGATCGAACTCATTTTTGAGATCAGGCAGGATGGTCGCGACCGCCGTGGAATTGAAGCCAACAACAACCATGCAAATCGCCGTCATGATCAATACAACGCGTGCGCCAGCATCAGATGAATTCGCTTTTAACATCAAATACGTCCTTAAATACGGGTGGCGGTTTTGGATCGTCACAACGATAGTTTAACAGGAATGTGCAGGCCGCCTAGCCTTAGATCCAGTAGGACAGCGCCAGCGGCAAAGCGATGATCGTTGTCAGGGTCGAAACCAGTATGAACCCGGCAACATCGGGGCCGTATTCCGGCACATGCTGGTCTATGAACAAATAGGTCGCCACCGATGACGGCATCAAACAGCACAGGATCACCGCGCCGCGCTCAGCGCCTGTAAAGCCGAAGGCCCAGACCAACCCGCTGGCGATTGCAACTGCCATCACCAGGTGCAAAGCGGTCAGCGTCACCGCACGCCCAAGGCGGTTGACCCGAAGGCTGGCCAATGTGTGGCCCAATGTCAGCAGCATCAGCGGGATGGAAAGCCCACCCAGGATATCGAATGACTTCGCAACAGGCTGAGGCAGGCTATAGCCGCTGGCCATCAGCACCAGCGATAGGACCACCGCATATATGATCGGCGAGGTGGCGAGCTTTCTGGGCGAAAACTCTTTGGCTGGTATCCACATCCCTACAGTGAAGATGCTGACAAGAACGACCACTACAAATGCCATCGTATAGGCCATCCCCGCATCGCCTAACGCAAGCAAGGTGATTGGCAATCCGATATTGCCCACATTCCCATGCATCAGAGGCGTCAGAAAGGCCCGCGCCGGCAGACGCATTACCTTCAGCGCCGCAAATCCCAGAACACCAAACCCGGCAATCGCCAAAACCGCAGCGGCCATCACGTCCAGAAACGTTCCAACAGCAATCTTTGTGGCCGACAGATGCGAGATGATCAGTGTGGGATATCCAACCCGCGAAACGATCGCGCCAATGACCTTGTTGTCAAAGGGCGTTTTGGTCAACGCCAGTACATACCCAGCCCCGGCACAGATCAGCACCGGCAGCACCACATTCAGTACGTTCAGAAACAGATGCTCCAAGCCATGTCTTTCTCACAGTCCTTAAGCCTGGAGATTGAAACATAGTCCCGGCTTTCGCAAGTCAGCGGCCTAAGGGCAGGCTGAGATTTCCGCAACAGGGGCTTTTTATGCAGCCCTACCTTGTTTCGGGTTCTTCCCTTCCCGCTTTCCACAACATATAGTGGCCTGCAACAACGTGTACGCAAACACGGTGAGACTTGGGAATACAGGCATGGCACATATTATCGTAGTGGGGAACGAGAAGGGCGGCGCGGGCAAATCGACTGTGTCCATGCATGTGGCCACCGCACTCGCCCGCCTGGGTCACAAGGTCAGCACCCTGGATCTGGACCTGCGGCAACGCAGCTTGGGACGGTATTTCGAGAACCGGAATAGCTTTCTGAAAAGCGCGGACCTGACCCTTCCCAGCCCCCGCCACCATGACCTGCCCGAGATTGATGCAAGCACGCTGAAACCGGGAGAAAACATCTATGACCACCGCCTCTCAGCGGCCGTGTCCGAGCTGGAAAGCGATAGCGATTTCATCCTGATCGACTGCCCCGGCTCTCATACCCGTCTCAGCCAGGTGGCGCATTCGCTGGCTGATACGCTGATCACTCCGCTGAACGACAGTTTTATCGATTTTGACCTGCTGGCACGCATCGATTCTAAGGGTGAGAAAATTCTGGGCCCGTCGGTCTATTCCGAGATGGTCTGGAACGCACGCCAGCTGCGCGCGCAAGCCGGCCTGAAGCCCATCGACTGGGTCGTAGTGCGCAACCGCGTCGGCACCCAGCGCATGGTCAACAAGGAAAAGATGCAGCGCGCGATCGAGATGCTGTCGCAGCGCATCGGCTTCCGGGTTGCTTCGGGCTTTTCCGAACGCGTTATTTTCCGAGAGCTGTTCCCGCGCGGGCTGACCCTATTGGACCTCAAGGATATCGGGATCAAACAGCTGAACATCTCGAACATCACAGCACGTCAGGAATTGCGCGACATGATGAAAGAGCTGAACCTGCCGGGTGTTGAGATCGATTTTTAGAAGCTTTTTACGACGGGTAGACGGACTATACTGCCGCTCACCTGGAAAAACGAAAGTCCGTTTTTGGCAATCGTTTTCGCTTTAGAGCCCTTGTTGGGCCTAAGCTATTACTGCTTTCCAATACTCAGGGTAAACTCGAACGAAACCAAATCCATCGACAGTCAAACTTGCTTCGTATCCACTATTGATCGAAGTGTACCTATAGGTATTCTCGTTCAGCCGCTCATATCGTTGCTTCAGCGGTTTGAATGTCCAGGTTTCATCATCCAACCAAACAGCAGTGAACTCTGCCTGATCTCCAATCCCTAGCTGGAGTCGCTTGATCGCATTCGTGTTCGTGGCCGGTGTAACCCAAGATCGATGTCGAGCAATTCATCAACAGCATCCACAACTTTGTCATTCGAGGTCCATGTACCATCGCCTTGCTTCACTAAAACAAGATCAACCCTATCTGCCCCAATCCAACGCTGTACGGTGGCGGCGCTACACTCCCATTCGTCATTACAGGTCACGGAATAAGCTATTCTGACAGGAGAATTTTCAACTACGTAGACAGCCATGCCCGAGATTACGCGAGACGTTCCGTTACAGTTAACCGAACAGGCTTCTGTGCCCACGACATCAATCCGTCGCCACATTGTACTTCGCATCATCGCCTCAACCATCGCTATTGCTTTGCTTGCCCCATAGCAGACATTCATGCGTGTTTCAGCATAGGTCAATCAGGGCTCTCTCCAGCCGTTCTCGGCGGCGTGCATGAACGGCTGGGTCAGTGTTGTCAGAAGTCGAACGAACTAACCGCGGTTCCTTGCGATGATGAAAGCAGTCGAACCCGTTTCGGGACGCCACTTTTGTTCAATTTCGAACCCATGAGCTTGCATACGCTCTACAAGGATTTCTTGCGTCAGGGCGCGGATCTTGGGCAATAGGCCAATGGTCCCGAGAGCTGGTATGACGAACTTCTCGAGACCTTCCAGGCAGACCGTCGAGCTGAAGAACAGGCCACCTTCCTTCAAGGAACTACGAACACGGTCCAGTGTCGCGTCAAGATCCAGTACCAAGTGCAGGATCGACATAGCCAGTACGGCATCATACTGTTGACCCTTCGCCGGAATAGGCCAGCACTCGAACGCGCTGACTTCAAAGTTGATGTTCTTGCTGCCCTGCGCGTCGGCTTTTTCCCGGGCGATTGAGATCATTTCGGATGAATAGTCGATGGCGTCGATATGGGCGACTTTTGGGGCGTGAATGAGCGCCGTCGTACCTGTGCCACAGCCAAATTCCAGGACGCGGTCTTGGGGGGACAGGTGTCTTGCAGTTATGTCCAGTTTGTATTCATAGGCGGCTTGGTTTTGGACCGGACGGCGGGCATAGGATCTCGCCATCAGATTCCAGAACCGGGTGGGTTTGATGAACATATCTAATCCTTTGGTAGGGTGCAGCAGACGCGATGATTTAGCTGGCGTCTTGGACGTCGAAGACTTTTTCGAGGGGCTTGTCGAATACACGAGAAATCAATATCGCCAGTTCGAGCGTTGGTGAATATTTGGCGTTTTCAATGGCAACGATGGTTTGTCGGGTGACTCCAACCTTTTCGGCGAGTTCTTTTTGCGTCATTTCATCTGCGTCAAAGCGTAGACGTCTAATGTTGTTGGTGATCCTGAGCTTGCCCATGGATCAGTACCCCCGCCGATAGCTAGCAAATTTGACAATATCTGCTGACAGGGATCCGAAGGCCATTCCGAAATAGATGATGTTGAAGCCAGTGAGCGCTGATGCGTTGAGAGCCATGGCGACGACAGCTGAGATAAAACCCGCACCCGCGAAGATAATGATGGCGTAGCTGCCACGGCGCTCGAACATCTTGTCACGTTCATCAACGACGAAGCTGGGTTTGGGTTCGTGAGTAACAATCGCAAACCCAATGTTGAACAGTATGGTGCCGATGATGGTGACCACGACGCCCAGGGGGATCAGCCAGATCACCATGCGGGCCCAGTTGTTTACAGCGTCTGGGCCATCAAACAATCCAGAGGCATTCATATCCAGAAGCCGTGAAACGACAAATGCACTAACGGCGAGGTTCACGAAGATCGAGACGACCGTATTGCGATCTTGGTAGGTCATTTCTGAAATCCCTATTGGACAGAACACTTCTAGTGAGTCGATTATTACTTACACGTTGTATGAAATATTATACTCAGTGTCAAAAATAATATACCTCACAATCGAAGTGTAGTTGCAGCTTGTGCTCGATGATGGGCATCTACGACTCCAACTGGAGTGCTGCGCGTTTGCGACTGGCCCAAAGGTTGTGTCGCCAACTTTTCGAAGACTAGAACCAGCGTTATGCTAGACCCAATTATCCTGCGATCTCAGCAAACACCCGAAAGCCAGAGGTTGTATTACTAGAGAATTGTTTCTTCCGGATCATGTTGACTACCTCAATGCCATCCAGTGTGGCTGAAGCTGATCTAAATGGCTTGAACCCACACATGTGCCGTACGCGTCATTTAAAGTTTGCGACACAACCCCTTCGCTTCAGCAGCGGCAACTTTGGATGATATCGAAGTCCCTCACATAATCCGCAAGGGGCAATTCACACCCGGATTCTGTCCGTTTCGGCAGTTCGCCAAGCTCGCGGCCTAACTCACGAGCGATTGCTGAAACCGCTCGCCGGGTTCAGAACTTTCCAACAGAACCGTTCGAGTGCCCGAAATAGTTAAGAATCACCTGGGTCAAAGGCTGCGAATGCGTGGCAAGAAAGGTATGAGGTTCGTTCTGGGAAATCTCAGGGAAAACCTGAGCCCCTAAAATCACGACTCAATTCGACGTTGAATCGCGTCAGCTTCGGATACAAGCTAAGAAAGAGCGCCAACTGTGGTCAGAATCTGCCTCAAACGTGTCCATAAGTGGGGGGAAGCAAGGCAATTTTATGTATCCCCGCTGCAGCCTTGACTAAACTTCCCGGGTACCGCTACGTCATTAAGAAATTATGAAGGTTGTATCAGTTTTTGCGAAACAACCTTGAGTAAAACGAGAATCAATAATCAGAAGTTTGAGGTTAGGAAAATGTTAAATCGGGTCCTGAAAACTACCTCTGGTGCGTTGATGTTGTCCGTCGCGACCATGGCAAACGCTGAAACTGTTCAGTTGAACAGTTTAGACGGCGGAATGACTCTGACCGGAGAGCTAATAGATTTTGATGGCGCCAATTACGAACTCCGAACGGTGGTTGGTACAATCACGGTTGACGCTTTCAAAGTTGAATGCATTGGCGAAGCCTGCCCCAGTCGGAACGAAGGTCCAGTCGAATATGGCATTTCAGGTTCTTCTCGCCTGGTCGATGTCTTATTCGCTGATCTTACGACGCAATTCGGTGAGGAGATTGGCGGCACTGCTTTGCGCTCTGAGGAAGAAGGTGTCGATAAGCTACTGCTCCGTAACGAGCTAGGCGAGTTTTTGGCCGAAGTCTCCTTGATGGGTGGTGACTCCGCAGACGGGATCAAACAACTGGTCGATGGGAACTCGGCACTGGCCGTGACCACACGCCCTGCTCAACCCGACGAGCTGGCGAGCGCATCGCAGGCTGGACTCGGGGATATCACCACGAGTGAAAACGAGAAAATTTTTGCGCTGGACGGTCTAGTTGTTATTACATCGCAAAGTAACCAACTGCGGGCAGTCGCCGAACAGGATCTAGCGCGAATATTTTCCGGAGCCATATCCAACTGGAGCCAGATTGGTGGGCCCGATGCCCCGATCCAGCTTTACATGCGAGCGCCTGAAAGCGGAACTGCGTTGGTTTTCAATGACCTGATCATGAACCCCGTGGGCGCAACATACGCGAGCGATACAAGCTTTTTCGAAACAGACACGGAATTGGCTGCAGCAGTTGCTTCTGATCCGCTTGGTATCGGAATTACCAGCCTCGCAAGTGCTGATGAGGCCAAGGTTCTTGCAATTCGCGGTGTTTGTGGAATTCAGGTTCCAGCGACACCTTTCACCATCAAGACAGAAGAATACCCGCTTAGCCGACGCTTGTATGCATATACCGGCAAAACTGCGCCAGCACAGTTGAACCGCTTCATGCAATTCCTCGAAAGCGAAAAGGCGCAAGAGACAATTGATGCTTCGGGCTTTGTGTCACTTGGTGAATCCCTGCAAGGCCCCAATGAGCAGGGACTACGCTATCTTGGCGCAGTAATGCCAACCGATGCAGAGGTTACCCTGAAACAGTTGCAGGAAATGTCCGCTGAGCTGTCCGGTGCCGACCGTAGTTCTATAACCTTTCGGTTTGCATTCGGATCCTCTCGCCTGGATACGCGGGCACAGGACGACATAAGGCGCCTTGCTTCGTTGCTTGCCAAGGAAGAAACCACAAACAAAGAACTTCTTTTGATCGGATACACAGACTCTGTCGGCGCTGGGGGATCCAACCGGTCACTCAGTCAGCAGCGTGCCAAACAAGTTAGCAATGCGTTGCTACAAGCAGCGCCTACCAACAGCCTGGACGGGTTAACCATCCGAACTCTGGGTTATGGTGAGATCTCGCCGCTAAGTTGCAACGACACTGAGAATGGTCGCCGTATCAACCGCCGAGTGGAAGTCTGGTTGCGAGACGTTGTCACCACATCCCAGTAGCGAAGCGCCAACTCAGCTTCGGAACGGGAATACAACGGTCAGTGACCAAGACGATAATTCAATGGAGTAACGTCGTATGAGAATGCTCGCAGTATTGGCCAATGTTTTCCTACTGCAATTGTCAGGGGCGGCTGTCGCGCAGGAAGACCCATACAAATCCGCAGTAGACAGCTGGCTCAATGGTAGCGAGGCCGTAGGCCTGCAAGGTTTGTCGGAAGCGGCCAGTCAGGGGAACACATCGGCGCAAATGATCCTTGGTCAGATCGATCGCGATACTGTACCTGGAGGATTTTCCGATTACTTGATCAATCATCAGGCACGAGACCAGCTTCTTCGTGCACCGGATCCCGATAAGGGAACCGTAAACTGGTTGCTTGCTCTGAGCAATCCTGCCCTACAAAAACACGGCGAGGCCATCTTTGGATATCGGGTTGGTCGTCAGCCAATCAGCAATGCGATAGCACTGCAAACTCATGGTGAGATTGAAGGCGCCGAGTATGTATTGTGGAATACACTGAATAACGGCCGCTTTGATCTGATCAATTCCATGCCTTCAGAAAACTACGGCCTGTCCGAAGCCGGTTTTCTCAAGTGGATCGAAGCTTATATGGCGCGGGAAAACAAGGCGATCACGATGCGGGCCTTTGTGGAAGAATCCAATCCCAAACGTGTTTCGGGGTTGTTGGGTCTCAAACGACTGGCACGACTGTTGAACCTCAATCAGCATTTTTCCGACGAAGCCAACCAGTTCACGACAGTGATGCTGGGCCGGGGCTCGGACTTGCCTGAAAGTGTCGATTTGGTTCGCTTGAACGAAAGCATTTCTCGCATCAGTGAAACCGATAAATACTTGAACATCGTAAAACGCTACTGCGACTCATGCGAAGGTGAAACAGTAGACTACGATTGCGTGGTTCAGGCTCTGGAAATCATAGGTGGCTACAAGACGCTGATGTCCATCCGCACCCCAGTTGAGGGGTCAATTGACCAGGCTACATTCATGAATTCTAATCGTTCGGTCGAAATCTTCGCGCAGTTGGTAAACAACATGCGCCGCCACTACTCTCGTGGCATTCGATCGTCTTGCATTGCCGCTAATCTGAAAGCCAAGATCTAACATATAGCTAAAACAAGGTTTGATTGAGATTATCACATGTTTGAAGGCGTCGTGAACCTTTGCAAAATAGCTTAACCGTTCAATGGTTCCGGTTCCGATAAAGCAAAAGTAAAACGTTTGTATGTACTGACTTCCTACGCTGACCAACTTGGATCGAACAGTGTGCATACTGGAAATCACGAAACAAACGGACTCGCGTAAAGAGTGTGTATAACTGAGAAACGTTTTGTGATTGGAAATTGAATAATTCCTGATGTGCAAGGGACGATAACGGACGGGACGAGGCATGGGCAACGTAATGAAACTAGTAACGACTGGTGATGAAGATACGGGTCAGATGATCGGAGCCTCTTCCGCAGATGATCTCCCTGCCGGCGCCCGGTTGTTGCATGGTCAGTACAAAATTGACCACTACCTGAACAGCGGCGGCTTCGGCATTACCTATCTGGCCAATGACAGTCTCAACCGCAAGGTGGTTATCAAAGAGTGTTTTCCAGCCATGTTCGCGCGCCGACAGAATCTGCTGGTGAAGGCTCGTGTGCAAAAACACAAAGAAGATCTTCGCCAGATTGTGCGGCACTTCATCAACGAAGCCCAGCGCCTGGCAACTATGGATCACCCCAATATCGTTGGTGTGCACCAAGTCTTTGAGGACAACGACACCGCCTATATGGCACTGGACTTCGTTGAAGGCCCGGACCTTTTGGACGCAATCGACGACGCTGAAACCCAGCTGGACGAAGCCGATGTCATGTCGATCCTGCGGCAGATTCTGGATGCGGTCGCATTTATGCACAAGCAAGGGATGTTGCATCGGGACATATCGCCTGACAACATTCTGGTCGGACCCAACAAGATACCTGTATTGATTGATTTTGGTGCTGCGCGTGAGCAAAATAGGAAAACAAACCGTGTTTTGTCTGCCTTACGCGCAGTCAAGGATGGCTATTCCCCACAGGAATTTTATGTCACTGACGGCGTGCAAGGACCGTTTAGCGACCTCTATTCCTTGGCGGCAACATTCTATCATGTGATCACCGGAGAGCGCGCGCCAGACAGCCAGACTCGGGTTTCTGCGATTGCCGAGCAAAAGCCCGATCCTTGCAAACCTTTGCAGGGGCGCTCTGATAAGTATGATGACGTCTTTCTCGAAGCGCTCGACAAGGCTATGTCGGCGATGCCAAAGGATCGCTTTCAAACCGCTGATGAGTGGCTCGAGGCGATAGATCACTTGACCGAACCGACCGCCGTTGAACAGGATGTTAGAGTTGCGGTCTCTTCATCCGGCGGAATCAACCGTGTCGCAATAACCGGCGGGCTGCTGGCATTTGGAGTTGTAGGTGCCGTAGTCGGCGTGCTGGCCATCGGAGCATTTTCACCATCCTCCGAGCCACAAGCAACGCAAGAGGACGTTTTGGCTGCCGAAGCTGAAGCACGCGCCAAAGCTGAGATCGAAGCAGCGGCGACAGCAGAAGCAATCGCAGATGCCACCGCACGGGTCGCAGAAGCCGAGGCACGACTGGCCCAAGCCGAAGCCCGCGCGCAGGCAGAGACCATAGCGCGTGCTGAGGCCGAAGCCGCAGCTCAGGCAGCGGCTCAGGCCGAAGCCGAAGCACGCGCCAAAGCGGCAACCGAATCGGAAGCTCGTGCACAGGCTGAGGCCGAAGCGGCTGCTCAGGCGGCGGCCCAAGCCGAAGCCGAAGCACGTGCCAAAGCCGCTGTCGAGGCAGAAGCACGCGCGCAAGCCGAGGTTGAAGCGGCCGCCAAAGCCGCGGCAGAGGCAGAAGCCCGCGCGCAGGCCGAAGTCGAAGCGGCAGCCAAAGCCGCGGCAGAAGCGCAAGCCCGAGCACAGGCTGAGATCGAAGCAGTCGAAATGGCGATGGCAGAGGCAGAATCGCGCGCGCAGGCTAACGATGAAGTTGCTGCTAAAGTGAGCACTGGCGACACAGATCAGGCGAATGTCGAAGCTGATACTACCACTCAAATCGTTCAGGATTTAGGGCCGACTTCAGTGAAGTCTGAATGGAAGGTTCTTCTGCCTTTTGTAGCGTCGGCGGATAGTCCCGATACTGTGGAATACGTCGCTAGCGAGGCCCCTGTTTGGGTTCACGCGGGGCTGCGTATTGACTCTGTCAATGGGATTGAAATCAATGATCTGAACTCCATCGCTGCCGTTCTACTTCAATCTGGGGCTACTCCTTCGCAAGAGGGAACCATGGATGTGACCATCGGGCTTTCTAACCCAAGAGACGGTGTCGAAGTGCGGGACGTTACACTGGGTGTCGTACAAGACACGACCTTGTCGAATGGCGTCGTTTTTCAAACTCAATATGCAGAGAATGGAAAATGGGTTACGAGCGTGGCTCATGTCCCAGAAGATGTAGGCCCAGGCACAACTCTGAAACCGAACGACCAGCTGACAGCATATTTTCCGACAGATGAAAATATCGATGGGCAAGATACGATTGCCGATCTTCTGCGTGCAGGTTTGAATGACGGCCAGACTGACTTCAAGTTCACGGTCAGAAGAGGCACTTCTTTGTGGCTGGCGGACTTGCACTACGTGGGCAAGTAATAGAGAGATCATGGCTGAACGCAGTGTGCGAGTTGACCACGCCACATTGAAAAGGTGGGTTGTGAAAAAGCATAACACTGGTTCTAGTCTTTCGAAAAGTTTGCGACACAACTGTCTGGGCGTGCGTAACAGACAAAGATAACGAAACCGGTATGTTTCATTTCACCGTATATGGTGAGAGTGAGCCAAAGTTCTCTGAACAAGCCGGTGTTCTGAGCAGCGGTATGGTTACTCGTCGGTTGTTTCTGTGAACCAACGGTATTTAAATTCAGTAGGACAATATGGCTCGCAGAGATGAAAAGCGCATATATAGAATGTGAACGTTGGATGAACGGTATTTCCATGCGAAAAGATGGCTAGGCTTTATTGTTTGGAAGCCTCTCGGTATCAGGTCCGGATACTAGAGACTCAGGATCTGAAAATGCAGTGTTTTCAGTTTCCTACCAGAGAAAATCGGAGTGCAGGTGCTGGGCAATTGCCGTCTTTGGTCCTCACGGAAAAACCTTCTTGGCCTTTTAACCTTGGTTTGGTCCATCAATCAGTACTCGAAGCCAACAACGTGGGTTCGTTTCAAACAGATCAAAAGGACTTCGATAATCTTGCAATTTACATAACTCAATCAGAGGCTTTCTCCACAGAAAGAAGTCTACTGTTTCTGTCAGATTGAAGGTTTGATCTTATCCAGCAACCGTTCAGTTTTACATCACCACCGAAGGCCTACTTCCCGCCAGAGATGTTTTTCACCGCGATCACAAAGCGTACAAAGCGGTCATTCGAGCGGAAAATACCAGGGGCATGTTTGTCCGCACAGCAGACATCGACCACCACTTCTGATCGTTTGAACCATACAAAAACTGTCAGATGAAGGCTTTGAGCCCAATCTGTACCTTCGGTATTTTTGCTGCGCGCGCTCGCGCACGAAAATCTCCGTAAGAGGTCAGGTTCCGCCGCCGCAAGACAGCGGCAAAATCTGCCATTCGCCGATTGCGCAGAATTTCTAATACGACATATTCACAGGTTACGGGACAAGACCGCCATCGGCTTCAATCGCGCCAACAGCCGCTGACAAATTTAAGAACCGGATTTCCCAGTCAGCATAAATTGATTTGAAGGTGCGCCTGCCCGTCGCTTGTCCGTTCAACAGAATGTCCTTTGGGACCAATTACACCACGAATGCGCGAGCGGAAATTTGAGAAGCCTTCGGATGTGACAACGTCTACGGCTTCATCCAAGTGCAGCTCTAACCGGAACCATCCTGGTTTCATGATCGAAATAGAGACCACATGCCCCGTGAACGGTTGCGATAGATACGTTCCGCTGACCTTGTCCCCGATGGCCCATCCATTGGGTGGTCCGTTTCCGATGGCTGCAAACATCGTGTTCCAATCGCGGAACCCGTGTTGGTGGGCGACCAACTCGAGGGACTTGGCATGGCCAATCGATGCCCCTTCTTCGGTCAATTTTGTGCGCAAACGCTTAGCTTGATCCTTGGCTTGCGTAGCTGACGGAAATTGCGTGTTCATGACGCCACTCCTTTTTTGGTGTGGAAAATACCCCATTTTAACTCTGGGTCTTGGGCGGAGAGCCACAACACTACAACAGTGAGACCCAACATCATCACTTCGGCCAGCGGGCCCGCATACCAGATGCCAACTTCGCCAAACCAGAGGGGCAACAGGAAAGTCAACGGGATCGCAAAGGCATAAGGTTTTGTCAGCCCTAGAAGGGCTGCCTTTCCTGCAGATCCAATCGCCTGAAAATAGGTCGCAATCATCATCAACGGGCCCAACAGGAAAAAGACACATGTCATTACCGGCAAAATGCGCGCAACCTCTGCAATGACCGACGTGTCGTCTACAAACGCGCTGGCGATCCGGCTAGGCATGCTAATCACAACGACCTGTACGATTGCGCAATAAACAAACGCGACCCAAAGTGCCATGCGCAGGCTTGCATCTGACCTTTGCCAAAGTTCAGCACCATAGTTGTTGCCCGTGATCGTCTGCATTGCAAACGACAAGCCCAGAAGAGGCAGGAAAGCAAAGGTGATGACTCGCGTGATGATCCCGTAAGCAGTAATTGCGTCGGCATAACCCGGACGACCAATCCATTGCAGGGCTGAGATAATCGCGGCCGACCCGAGAGCTAGTCCAATGAAATTGAGGCTTTGTGGTGCACCCAGTGCGAGGATCCGCCCCCATTTTCCGCATACGGAATGGGACAGCAAGGTCGCAGGACGCAGCGATGTTTCCCCAAACAATCGGAACGCAAAAATGATCGCAAACGCGAGCGCTTGTGCCGCCGCAGTTCCATAGGCTGACCCAGCGACGCCCATGTCCAGAACGGCGATTAGTACGTAGTTGAACCCGATGTTTGCAATCGAAACCAACAGACTCATCGCCGCCATGAAGCCCACGCGCCCTTCGTTGCGCAACGCATCAGAATTGACTGACAACACGAACAACAGTGGCGAGAAAAACACCGTAATCCGCAGGTAGACCACCCCCATCTGGGCCAAAGTCTCTGACCCACCAGCGGCCAGCAATGCAACTGGCTGGCCCAATAGAAGGAACAACACTATCAGGACTGCGCCCAATCCAATTGCCAGCCCGTGTGCGCCTGCAAACGTGGCACGCGCGGCGTTCATGTCACCCGCGCCAAGGGATCGCGCCAGAAGGCTCGACATGCCGTTCGCCACAAGCGTGGAAAGCGCCACAATCAGCATGTAGATCGGGAACATCAACGTGACCGCAGCCAGCGCATCAGGACCCACATAAATGCCCAGAAACAGCGCATCTGCAACAGACAGAAGCCCATTCATCCCCATCACGAAAATGATCGGAAATGCGGTCCTAAAGTAGATGGTGCCAAGCGGCCCATCGGTGAATGTATTAGTGGGGGTATCAGTCATGTCCCATATCTCTCTTGCCTGATCGCGCAATTTGAGATGGGACCCGCATTACCATCCGCGCGATATGCGGAAAGAGGTAGATAGAGAATTAAGTCGCAGAACTTAACCAAGACAAAAGTCAGCGGGAGGCAGGCGTCCACAGCCTGTACGTTGGCTAATCTGAAATTTTTCTGTCGTCAAGCGGTTAGACTGCATCCGATTTTGCGGAAGCTGACTTACGCCGCGTTGCAGAAAATCGCTAATATGGGCTCAAACCGGACGCTCAAACGCCTGATTGCGTTCCGGCAACACTATAAACCGTAAACAGCTCTTTCGGTTCGGCCACACCGCGCAGCATATAGCGCCCCACCGAGATCAGATCCTGATCGTAGGGCTGCGCCGCGCGGGCTACGTCATCCGAGATCAGTATCCGTTGCCCCAAGGACCGATGCATCCCAGCGATACGCGCGGCCTGATTCACCGCTGGGCCGATCACCGTGAAATCCAAACGTGTCTCAGAACCGATATTGCCATACAGAATTTCGCCCGCATGCAAGGCCAGTGTGAAGTTGGCCACCGGCAGTCCAGCGGATTCGCGCTGCGCATTCAGTTCGGCGATCCGGTCCTGCAACATGGGAACCGCCTGCAGGGCCGCCTGCACGTCCTCTTCAATCTCGCCGACATTGAACATAGCCATCAGTCCATCGCCCATGAATTTCAGAATATTGCCGCCATTATCGTGCACGACGCCAACGGCAACCGCCAGATAGTCGTTCAACATATCGATGATCTCGATTCCGGGCAGATTCTCGGAGAGGCTGGTAAAGCCTTCAAGGTCGAAATTCCATATCACGGCGTCGATCTGCTGTAGGGATCCGCGACGAATTTCACCCGACAAAACACGCCGTCCAGCATCCCGACCTAAGTAGACGCGCATCAGATCTTTGGATATCCGCGCGTTCGAGGCTGACTTTAGTGCCAGGCCCAAATGGGGCAGAGCCGTATTGATAAGGTCAAGATCCTGTTCCCGAAACCCATCCGGCGCGTTCGAGGCCCACGACAACAGGACTCCATCTACGGCTTTTTTTGAGGTCTGCGACCGCGGATCGAAATTCACACCTTTAGCGTAATACTCGGTCGCACCAGCTTCGCGTAATTCATTGATCAATGGATAGCGGCTGGGCTCGTTCTGATCGACCATGCGTTCATGGACGCCGTCAAGATCGTGATGTAAAATCGCATATAGAGGACTGCTCATCCAGTCTTCTCTGGTCTCTTCTGAATACTCGAATTTCTGATAGTCACCGCCGGTGTCTTGATACCAGCTGTATCCGGTGCCGCCATATACCGGGTGCAGCGCCGATTGCGCCGCGTGAAATCGCATCAGGGGCACACCAAGTTCAATCAGACGGGTACAATAGCCATCCAGCAATTCTTCTTTTTCGGCACCTTCAAGGCCCCGCGTCACCAGCCAGTTGATCAGATCATTTGATTTTGCCGCGTTTTGGTTCGGGGCTGTCATTTCACATTCCTGTGTCCGCTCTGGCTTCCATCTGGGAGCGAAGGGTTCGAATTACCAGAGGTCAATTCATATCAGCCAGCTTTCGCAACATTTTGCGCAACAAGGTAGCCTCGTTTTCTGTGAACATTGCGGCAAGCTGAGCATCATATTGCTGCGCAATACCACGCAATTCGCGATAAACCGACCGTCCGGCCGTGGTCAATGCAAGATGTTCAACGCGGCGATCCGTCTGGCTGACGGTTCTGACAAGAAATCGGCGCTGCTCAAGCCTGCTGACCGCGCGGCTTATCTTGGTTTTGTGAATCCGGGCGCGTTGACCGATTTCTTTCGCGCTCAATTCTCCGTAATTGCCCAGATGAAACAACACTCTCCATTCCGTGCGCAGCATCCCATAGCGGTCTTTGTATACACGCTGAAATTCCAGTGCGCTTTCTTCGGCTGCCCGGTTCAGCAGATAGGGCAGGAAATCCAGCAGATCAAACCCGTCTCTTTCGGTACTTTCTGTCTTTGTCATGCTTGTTAGTTACAAAATCAACTATTATCTCACAAGCAGAAAACAGCAGGAGCCAAGGATGAACCATCCGACAGACCCGCATAAAATGATCCAGGCCAGTACGCCCGCTGGCACCCATCCGGGCTATATGCCCGGCTTTGGCAATGATTTCGAAACCGAGGCCCTACCCGGTGCGCTGCCGCAGGGCATGAACAGCCCGCAACGCTGCAACTATGGGCTATACGGCGAACAACTGAGCGGCACTGCCTTTACCGCCAACCCACCCGAGCGCACCTGGTGCTATCGTATCCGCCCTTCGGTGAAGCATTCGCATCGCTACAATAAGATCGACCTGCCCTATTGGAAATCGGCACCTTGTGTTGACCCAGATGTGACCAGCCTGGGCCAGTATCGCTGGGACCCCGTCGCTCATACCCGAGATGGGCTGACATGGCTGACAGGCATGCGCACGATGACCACAGCAGGGGATGTGAATACGCAGGTCGGGATGGCCAGCCATATCTATCTGGTCACCGAATCGATGGTGGATGACTATTTCTTCTCGGCCGATTCCGAATTGCTGGTGGTGCCTCAAGAAGGCCGCCTGCGCTTTGCGACCGAGTTGGGGATCATCGACCTTGAGCCCAAGGAAATCGCCATTCTGCCGCGCGGGTTGGTTTATCGGGTTGAGGTTCTTGAGGGCCCTGCCCGCGGCTTTGTCTGCGAGAATTACGGGCAAAAATTCGAACTGCCCGGACGCGGCCCGATCGGCGCCAACTGTATGGCTAACCCACGAGATTTCAAGGCACCTATCGCGGCCTATGAAGACCGTGAGGTACCATCGAGCGTCACTGTCAAATGGTGCGGGCAGTTCCACACCACAAAGATTGGGCAAAGCCCGCTGGATGTAGTCGCCTGGCACGGCAATTATGCCCCGTACAAATACGACCTGCGCACATATTGCCCGGTGGGTGCGATCCTGTTTGACCACCCTGACCCGTCGATCTTCACCGTACTCACCGCGCCGTCTGGACAACCGGGCACGGCCAATATCGACTTTGTCCTGTTCCGAGAACGCTGGATGGTGGCCGAAGATACGTTCCGCCCCCCTTGGTATCACAAGAACATCATGTCTGAGTTGATGGGGAATATCTATGGCCAGTATGACGCCAAACCACAGGGCTTTGTTCCCGGCGGCATGAGTCTGCACAACATGATGTTGCCGCACGGACCTGACCAGGATGCCTTTGACAACGCGTCGAATTCGAACCTTGGACCGGATAAGTTGGATAATACGATGTCCTTCATGATCGAAACCCGGTTCCCGCAGCATCTGACATCATTTGCAGCGACCGAGGCCCCGCTGCAGGATGATTACATTGACTGCTGGACGTCGCTTGAGAAAAAGTTCGACGGTACACCGGGCAAGAAATAATTCCGATTGAGGTCGCAGATTTTTCGACGAAAAATCTTGGCCCCTGACAAAGGTTTGGAGACAAAATGCCATTGAAGAAATCCTGGGTGAGCTCGGCCAATTCTGCCGATCACCCTTTTCCTTTGAACAACCTGCCTTATGGCGTGTTTTCGACAGGCGGCGAAGACCCGCATTGTGGTGTTGCAATCGGCGAAATGATCCTTGATGTCACAGCTGCCGAGGCCGAGGGACTGGTCGTTCTGGACGACGAACCGCTGTTCGACCTGCCTTTCTGGAACCCGCTGATGGAGCAAGGCCCCGCCGTTTGGGCCGCCCTGCGCAACCGTCTGATGGATCTGCTGGCCGAAGGCAGCGCGGCACAAGATGACGTCGCGCCTTTGCTTGTGGCGCAGGTAGATGCCGAGCTGCACATGCCTTTTGCTGTCAGCGAATATACCGATTTCTACGCCGGTCGGCACCACGCCCAAAATGTCGGCACCATGTTCCGTGGACCAGAGAA
This sequence comes from Ruegeria sp. YTSA219, assembly GCF_059609985.1. NCBI lineage: Bacteria > Pseudomonadati > Pseudomonadota > Alphaproteobacteria > Rhodobacterales > Roseobacteraceae > Ruegeria > Ruegeria sp. YTSA219. Next base: position 8,371 of record NZ_JBXWMT010000014.1, on the reverse strand, counting down.
TGCATTGCCCCCTAACTGGCTGCATATTCCCATCGGGTATAATGGCCGGGCGTCTTCGGTCGTGGTGTCGGGAACAGATATCCGCCGCCCCTGGGGCCAGTTGAAATCCCCCGATCAGGACCTTCCGGCCTTCCTTCCCAGCCGTCGTTTCGACATCGAGCTTGAGATGGGCGCCATCGTGGGCACGCCCTCTGACGGACCAATTTCCGTACAAGAGGCAGACGACAATATCTTTGGCTATGTCCTTCTGAATGACTGGTCCGCCCGCGATATTCAGGCGTGGGAGTATCAGCCGCTTGGGCCGTTTCAGGCCAAGGCAACCGCAACGTCGATCAGCCCATGGATCGTGACCAAGGCGGCGCTGGAACCTTTCCGCTGTGACACGCCCGAGCGGGATTTTGAGTTGCTGGGTCACCTCAAAGAGACCGGCCCGATGCTGTATGACATTGATCTGTCGATCACGATGGCTCCGGACGGCAAGGCCGCAACCACAATCGCGCGAACAAACTATAGTCAGATGTACTATTCCGCCGCACAGCAGTTGGCCCATCACACGACGTCGGGCTGCCCGATGAACACAGGTGATCTGCTGGGGTCCGGCACGATCTCTGGTCCGACAAAGCCCGAGCGCGGTTCGTTGCTGGAGCTCAGCTGGGGCGGGAAAGAGCCGCTGACACTGGAAACCGGCGAAAGCCGCAGCTTTATCGAGGATGGCGACACGCTGACCCTGACAGGAGCGGCCAAGGGGAAAGGGTACACGATCGGATTTGGCGAATGTGCCGGAACCGTGCTGCCCGCTCTCGAAAACCCATACTCGCGATAAGGAACCACAAATGGCCAAGGCATTTGCGTCCCAGGGGGACATGTCGGAAAAGAAAATCTCGTTCACCGAGGTAGGAGACGGGCTTTATGCCTTTACCGCCGAAGGGGATCCGAATTCGGGCGTCATCATCGGTGATGACAGTGTCATGATTGTCGAGGCACAGGCGACGCCCTGTTTGGCCAACAAGGTAATCGAATGCGTGCGCTCGGTCACCGACAAGCCGATCACGCATGTGGCGCTGACCCATTATCACGCCGTCCGTGTTCTCGGTGCCAGCGCCTTTGGGGCGCAGCAGATCCTGATGTCAGACATGGCCCGCGCGATGGTGGTGGAACGGGGACAGGAAGATTGGGACAGTGAGTTCCAGCGTTTCCCGCGCCTGTTCGAAGGGCACGAAAGCATTCCCGGTCTGACCTGGCCAACGACCACGTTCAGCGACACCATGACGGTGTATCTGGGCAAACGTCGGATTGACCTGATGCATCTGGGCCGCGCACATACAGCAGGCGATATCGTGATCCATGTACCCGATCAGAATGTGATGTTTACCGGTGACATCGTCGAGTATCACTCGGCCTGCTACTGCGGCGATGGGCATTTCGGCGACTGGGGCGATACACTGGATGAGATCAAGTGGTTTGATGTCGACGCCATTGCGCCAGGCCGTGGCGATGCCCTGGTCGGCAAGGACATGGTCAATGCAGCCATCGAAAACACCCGCGATTTTGTCGACAGCACCTATCGTCCGGCAGCCAAGGTTGCGGCGCGCGGAGGAAGTCTGAAGGAAGCATGGGACGCGGTGCGCGCCGAATGCGACCCGAAATTCGCCGATTACGCGATCTATGAACACTGCCTGCCCTTCAACGTCGCCCGTGCCTATGACGAGGCGCGCGGGATCGACACCCCGCGCATCTGGACCGCCCAACGAGATCTCGAGATGTGGGAAGCCTTGCAGAGTTAAGGACATACGGTCGCATTTGATCCAGATCGTTTTTCGCAGGACGGATTGGTGAGACCCTGGGATCGGGACCACTGAGCCTGAACGGCTGGTGGAAAGGACCCTCAGCGCAGCGCAATGGGAGAGCCCCATGAACAAGATCTTCGAAATACCGCTTTACGCCTACGCGCGAAATCCCGATCAGGACGCCGTAGCCCCAATACGCCACAAGGTGATCGTCATCGGCGCCGGTCCAATCGGCTTGGCCACAGCTATTGATCTGGCACAACAGGGCGTTGAGGTTGTCGTTCTGGACGAAAATGACAAGGTCAGCTTTGGCAGCCGGGCCATCTGTTTTTCACAGCGCACGCTGGACATAGCCGACAGGCTTGGATGCGCAGAGCCCTTGGTCCGGAAAGGTGTTCTTTGGGATACCGGCAAGGTCTTTTTCGACACAAGACAGATCTATGAATTCAATTTGCAGCCAGAACAAGGCTATGCCAATCCGGCATTTATCAATCTGCAGCAATATCACCTAGAACAGATCCTTGTGGACCGCTTGCGCGCACTCCAAGCTGAAGGCGCGCCAATCGATATTCGCGGCCGCAATAGGGTCGAGGCGATCGGCACCCATGAGGACCATGTCACGCTTGAGGTAGAGACCCCCGAAGGCCCCTACAACATCGAAGCCGACTGGTTGATCGCCTGTGACGGCGCGCACTCTCCGGCCCGCAGGATGCTCGGGTTGGATTTCGACGGGCGCGTGTTCGAAGATAACTTCCTGATAGCTGATGTCGTGATGGAGGCTGACTTTCCTTCCGAACGCTGGTTCTGGTTTGATCCACCGTTCAACAGGGGGCAATCCGCCCTGCTGCACAAACAGCCCGACAATGTCTGGCGCATTGACCTGCAACTGGGGTGGGATATCGACAAGGAACGGGAAAAACGGCCCGAGAATGTGATCCCGCGCCTCAAGGAGATGCTGGGCGAAGATGTCGAATTCGATTTGGAATGGGTCTCGATCTATACCTTCCAGTGTCGCCGGATGGAGCGATTCCGGTATGGCCGGGTCTTGTTTGCCGGCGACAGCGCCCATCAGGTTAGCCCGTTTGGTGCGCGTGGGGCCAATTCGGGTGTACAGGATTCGGACAACCTGAGTTGGAAGCTGAAGCTGGTTATCGACGGAAAAGCGCCCGATTATTTGCTGGATAGCTACAGCCATGAACGGGTGCAGGCCGCTGATGAGAATATTGCCTATTCCAGTCGCTCGACCGACTTCATCACGCCGAAATCCCAGATGTCCCGCTTGTTGCGCGACGCCGTTCTGGACCTGGGCGAGCACTACGAATTCGCGCGCCCTCTGGTGAATTCCGGCCGTCTGAGCACACCTTGTACCTATGCGGGCTCGTCGTTGAATTCCGCAGATGCGCTGAACGGGCCAGATATCACCCGTCCCGGCGCAGCGTGCCCGGATGCCCCCCTCGGCGCCGCGTTCCTGCTGCCGAAACTCGCGGGCAAGTTTACCCTTTTGACGATTGACGCCGACGCACCAGACACTCTTGAGGAAGACGGGGTTCAGGCAACCCGCTTGGCGTTGTCGGTTAAGGACGATCCGACCCTGGCGCTCAAGCGCCGCTATCTGGGGGATGCCACCAGCGCGGTTTATCTGATCCGTCCCGATCAACACGTGGCCGCCCGCCGTGATACGTACGAAGAAAACGCATTCCGGCAGGCGATCCGCAGGGCCACCGGTAAGGAGTAAGCGAGATGACCCAACTGATCCTCACACCTAATCTGGACAATGCAGATGATTTCTATTTTGAACTGATCGCTGCCCATGACGGGCTGGATAAATCCGACAGCGACGCGCTGAATGCGCGGCTGGTACTGGTGCTAGCCAACCATATCGGAAATGCCGAGGTGTTGTCTGAAGCCCTGAAAGCCGCCAAGCTGAACGAGAATTGACGTAAACAGGAGGCCAGCGATGAGTGGCGTAGTTCTGTATGATTATTGGCGCTCGTCGGCCAGCTACCGGGTGCGGATCGCGTTAAACTTGGCTGGCATCACCTATCGTGCGGTGTCTGTCGATCTTGTCGCCGGAGATCACAAATCTGATGCGCATCTGAGGCGCAACCCTCAGGGGCTGGTTCCTGTGCTTGAGATTGACGGGCTGCGGCTGACGCAATCTTTGGCAATCATCGACTATCTGGACATGACGCGGGGTCTGGGGTTGCTTCCTGCGGAACCCGGTATTCGCGCACAAGCACTGGCGCTGGCACAAACCATCGCAATTGATCTTCACCCAGTCTGCAATTTGTCAGTCGCACGCCATGCAACCGCGCTCAGTGGGAATGCGGAAGGTATGCCTGGCAAATGGATGAACCATTTCATACGACCGGGTCTGCTTGCGTTCGAAGCCCAGTTGGGCGGTTTCCAACAGACCCCCTATTGCACTGGGCCGCAGCCAGGGCTGGCTGATCTGTGCCTGGTCCCACAGATGTACAATGCCCGCCGCTATCAGGTCGATCTGACCGACCTGCCCCGTATCCTGGGCGTAGAGGCCGCCTGCGCCAAACACCCAGCCTTTGCCGCAGCGTATCCCGATCAACACGCCCCCACCTGATCCTCTGCACAGGGTCTGTGTGCCGATGCGAATGGGAATTGCCTGACCCCTGCCTTACGTTCTTCAAAACAAAATGCAGGAGGCCCCAATGCCCGAAATCATCGGCTATCACGCCCATGTCTATTTCGATGCAGAAACGCAGGATACCGCCCGGCAGCTCTGTGAAGAAGCAGTGCGCCTGTTCCCAGTTGCAATGGGGCGGATGCACGCCCGCAATGTAGGCCCACATCCAAGGTGGAGCTGCCAGTTGGGCTTTGCAGCCGACGCATTTGATCAGGTCATTCCCTGGCTAACGCTGAATCGGCAAGGGTTGACGATATTCACCCATCCCGAAACCGGCGAGCATCTGGCAGACCACCGCGACCGCGCCATTTGGATGGGTGAGATGCTGGATCTGGATCTGTCGATCTTCGACCAGCTTTAACCCAACGCCTTCGCCTGATCTCTCAGCTTGAACTTCTGAATCTTGCCGGTCGAGGTCTTTGGCAAAGGACCGAAGACCACCGTCTTAGGCACCTTGAAATGGGCCATGTTGTCCCGGCAGAACCCGATGATCTCTGCCTCTGTCGATTGCCCATCTGGTTTGAGTTCAACAAAGGCGCATGGTGTTTCGCCCCATTTGTCATCGGGGCGGGCGACCACGGCGGCCTCCATCACGGCGGGGTGCTTGTACAAGATATCCTCAACCTCAACCGATGAGATATTCTCACCTCCCGAAATGATGATATCTTTGGACCGGTCCTTGAGTGCGACATATCCATCCGCATGCATCACCCCAAGATCGCCCGAGGCGAACCAGCCGCCCCGGAACGCCTTGTCCGTGGCATCGGAGTTTTTGAGATACCCTTTCATGACAACATTGCCCTGCATGAAAATCTCACCCAGCGTCTCGCCATCCGCAGGCACGGGTTCCAACGTATCCGGGTCGGCCACCATAAGGCCGGACAGGGCCGAATACCGCACACCCTGACGAACCTTCAAAGCGGCGCGTTCTTCGCCTTCTTTGCTGTTCCATTCATCCTTCCAGGCGCAGACCACGGACGGACCATAAGTCTCGGTCAGGCCATAGACATGGGTAACTTCGATCCCCATATCCTCCATCTTCTTAACCACAGCCGCCGGAGGTGGTGCGCCTGCGGTCATCACTTTGATCTCGTGATCGAAATCCTTAAGGTTATCAGGCGCGTTGGCCAACATGTTCAGAACAATCGGCGCACCGCAGAAATGCGTGACCTTCTCATCCCGGAAGGCGGCATAGATCGGCTCATCCCGAACCGCCCGCAGGCAAACCGAGACCCCTGCATTTGCCGCCATAGCCCAAGGGAAACACCAGCCGTTGCAGTGGAACATCGGCAAGGTCCACAGATAGACAGAATGCCGGGGCATGCCCCAGTCCAGCAGATCAGATTGGGCATTCAGGGCCGCACCGCGGTGATGATACACAACCCCTTTTGGATTGCCTGTGGTGCCCGAGGTATAATTCAGCGTGATCGCATTCCATTCATCCGCTGGCAGGGACCATGCGAACTCGGGATCGCCCTCGGCCAAGAGCGCATCGTAAGTCAGACTGCCCTGTTTCTCGCCACCATCAAAGCTGGGATCCTCGATATCGATGACGAGAATATCGTGATCAACCTGTTCAAGTGCGTCTTGCACAACCGCAGAAAATTCCGGATCGACCAGCAGCACCTTGGATTCCGCATGGTTCAGGATGAAGGCAATGATCGGCGCGTCCAGCCGGGTGTTAATCGCGTTCAGCACGGCGCCGGCCATGGGAATGCCAAAATGGGCCTCGTACAGTTCGGGGATGTTTGCTGCGATGATCGAAACTGTATCTCCTCGCCCTATTCCACGCCTATCCAGAGCGCTCGCCAGTCGACGACAACGGGTATAGGTTTCGGCCCAGGAATACCGGCGGACGCCATAAACAACTGACGGGTAATCAGGGTAGACCTGCGCCGTCCGTTCGATAAAGCTTAGCGGTGACAGCGGCGTATAATTCGCTTGGCATTGATCCAAGTGGCGTTCATATATGTTGGCCCCTGTCATCTGCGGATCCTCCCAAATCGCAAGTTGCGCGAATTGAACACAAACATAGTCCCATGACAAACCCGTAGAAATACGGGCTGAGGCGGCCAAATAACTGTGCTGTGCCCGACTGGCGATACCAACCTACCCGATCTGGCCCTATCTTGTACTGGCCATTCACGCTGATCTGAGCCATCGAATATACAAGCCGAGGCAACACCGCCTCTGCAAGATGTGCACACGCTAATTTTGAAAGGACATGTCATGGACGGCACGTTCAACGAAAACGATCTTTCCCGCGTCGTCGAAGCCGACCGCGCCCATATTTGGCACCACTTGATCCAGCATAAACCCTTTGAAACCAACGACCCGCGCATCATTGTCGAAGGTAAGGGCATGCGTGTCTGGGATCAAAAAGGCAAAGAGCATCTGGACGCTGTATCGGGCGGCGTATGGACTGTGAATGTCGGCTATGGCCGCGAATCGATCTGTAAGGCGGTTTACGACCAGCTGATGAAGCTGTGCTATTTCGCCAACTCGGCAGGCTCGATCCCAGGTGCTTTGTTCGCCGAAAAGCTGATCGAGAAAATGCCTGGCATGAGCCGCGTGTATTACACCAACTCGGGCAGCGAGGCGAATGAGAAGGCGTTCAAGATGGTTCGCCAAATCGCCCACAAGAAATACGGCGGCAAGAAGACCAAGATTTTGTACCGTGACCGCGACTATCACGGCTCGACCCTGGCAGCGATGTCGGCAGGTGGTCAGGACGAGCGCAACGCGCAGTACGGGCCTTTCGCCCCCGGTTTCATCCGCGTGCCGCATTGCATGGAATACCGCAAGCACGAGCTGGACGGCGCGCCCGAAGAGAATTTCGGCGAATGGGCCGCGGATCAGATCGAAGAGGTGATCCTGCGCGAAGGCCCCGATACGGTTGGCGCCCTGTGCCTTGAGCCCGTGACCGCCGGTGGCGGCGTGATCGAAGCGCCCGAAGGGTATTGGCAGCGCGTACAGGAAATCTGCAAGAAATACGATATCCTGCTGCATATCGACGAGGTCGTCTGCGGCGTGGGCCGCACCGGCACCTGGTTCGGTTACCAACAATATGGCGTAAAGCCAGATTTTGTGACCATGGCCAAGGGTGTCGCCTCGGGCTATGCCGCCATCGCCTGCATGGTAACTACTGAGGAAGTCTTTGACATGTTCAAAGAAGACGCCTCGGACCCGATGGGCTATTTCCGCGATATCTCGACATTTGGTGGCTGCACCGCCGGTCCAGCGGCCGCGATCGAGAACATGCGGATTATCGAGGATGAAAACCTGTTGGGCAACTGCTCGGCCATGGGCGACCGGATGACGGGCAACCTTCAGGCGCTGATGGAAAAGCACAAGGTCATCGGCGATGTACGCGGCAAAGGCTTGTTCCTGGGGGCTGAGCTGGTCGCAGACCGCGCGTCCCGTGAGCCAGTTGATGAGAAGCTTGCCCAGGCCGTTGTGGCCGACTGCATGGCGCAAGGCGTGATCATCGGCGTCACCAACCGCTCGGTCCCCGGTCGGAACAACACTCTGTGCTTCTCACCAGCGCTGATTGCCACCGCGGATGACATCGACCAAATCACCGATGCTGTCGATGGCGCACTGGGGCGTGTATTCGGCTGACACCGTTAGCAGTCTCTTAGGATGAGACTATGAAAACCGGCGCTGCTTGCGTCGGTTTTTTCTCAATACGGATGCCCGAACCCTCAATATGCGACCGGATGCTCCCGCTCAGTGCTGAATGTCGGTGGCCCGGGTTGTAGAATCCGTTGATGTATTCTTTGAGCGTAAGCGGTGCAACTGACCCCCGAATTAGCCCCTGATCCGCCTCTTGTTTCCATTGCATATTGTCTAGGGTCAGGACCCATTGATTTCCGTTTTGCGGCGTGATTCACGGTTCAAAAACGAGCGGTGAACATGTCTGATC
>NZ_JBXWMT010000013.1:0-100601 GCF_059609985.1 Ruegeria sp. YTSA219 | reverse complement strand
CCAATCTCCTGAATCGGCTTCTTCTTCGCCTCACGCGCAATTTCGATGTCAGATTTATAGCTCATTGGGTTTCGGTCTCCCTGCATAAAATAGGCCAATAGTGTTCCAACCAGAACGGCAAGGAGCCGAACCAGATTCGCATATATTTTTCTTTAAAGTAAATATTTATTCCCTAGGGTCAATATGCGAGTTTAACACTCCCTGAAAGTGCTACTCGATTCATCATTAGGAAACAGAGGCTGGCCACAGCGATCAGGCGTATCTTTTCCGACCCGCGCTGAGACCAAGCAACCAATCTTCAACGATGCGCTGCTCTGGGAAAGCTTTGTGAAGAGGCCTTTTTAACAGGTAGTATCCGGACTGTGTTCGCACTGATGCGCCCTGAACCGGTCTGACCAAAGTGCCGCTTTCAAGCAATGGGTCAACAAGATGGGCCCAACCCAATGCAATTCCCAGTCCATCGACAGCTGCTTGCACTGACAACGGATAGGTATTGAACTCCACTGCCTGTTCCATCGAGGACGTCGATACCCCATTGCCACTGAACCAAGTGCGCCATGTCATCCACTCTGCATGACCACTGGCGACTTCGATAAGTTCCAGTTCCGGCAGCGCAGATATATCTGCCGCTTTGGGGTTGCTCTTGAGATACTCTGGGCTGCAGACCGGAAATACGGTTTCTCCGAACAAAAGCTGTGCCTCGTATCCCGGCCAATCGCCATCTCCACGCAGGATCGTCAAGTCCATCGAATCCGACAGGCACTCTGCGTCGCTGTCAGAAGAGACCAGCGAAATACGGATGCGGCCATTTGATTTGTTGAACTTGCGAAGTTGCGGCATCAGCCAAAGAGACGCGACAGAGTTGGTGGCGGAGATCGATACCGTGTTGGCCTGATGTTTGGCCAGCATATCCCGGCTGACATCCCGCATCAGGTCCAGCGACTTCTCCACGGTTGCCAGCAGGATGGCCCCTTGTTGGGTAAGCGAAACAGATCGGTGCCCTCGCACAAACAACGGCACATCATAGTGTTGCTCTAGCAACCGCACTTTGCGGCTGATCGCCGTTTCAGAGATGTTCAGAACCTTACTGGCCTGCGCAAAGCTCTGCGCCTTTGCGGCAGCTTCAAACGCCAACAAATAGTCGAGCGGCGGAAGGACTTTCCCTGTGACTGAAGTTTTCTTTGGCATTTCAGAGCGGATTCCCGAACTGGACGTTATAGCGATCGAAAAACATTTGGCCTCATCTGCGGGCAATCGATCAGGCAACTAATTGTTAAGATAGCAAAAAGTCGGGTTAGCCTCAAGAATTTATGGTCAAAGACCCTCAAATTTCTGTTCTGCGTCTGGGGCGATTCTGCGCAGAATGCACAAATTCGGGGCCGGAAGAGTCCACAACCTAAAAAATGAACATCACTCAGGGAGCAAACATGAAACTTACAAACCTCCTTTCTGCTGCAACTTTGGCAGCAGTTGCGGGAACAGGGGCGACTGCAGAAGACAGCAGCGACCCGATCGTGATCCCAATTCACAATTGGTCCAGCCAGATCGTGATGTCGAACGTTGTCGGCCTGATCTTTGAAGAGATGGGCAACAACGTCGAATACGTCACCACCGACAGCCAGGCGGTCTATGAATCGGTGCGCCTGGGCGATGTGGCGTTGGAGATGGAAGTCTGGGAAGGCGCGTTTGGCGCGTCCTACAGGGCGGCATTGGAAAAAGGTGGCCTGCATGACGCAGGCGATCATGACGCCGTTACACGTGAGGATTGGTGGTATCCCATGTGGACCAAGGAATCCTGCCCGGGCCTGCCAGATTGGAATGCATTGAACGACTGCGCACACCTGTTCGCGACAGCCGAAACCGGCGACAAGGGTCGGTATCTGGATGGTCCAGTTGACTGGTTGAAGCATGGTAAAGAACGCGCCGAAGCACTTGATCTGAACTTTACCGTGATCAATGCGGGTTCCGCCGCAGCCCTTTGGGCCGAGATAGGCGCGGCTGAGGCCGACAAAACACCGGTACTGGTTTTTAACTGGACGCCAAACTTTGCCGAAGCCGTCTGGCCTGGTGAGTTCGTTGAGTTCCCAGCATGGGAAGACGGATGCGACAAAGACCCAGCCAAGGGTCCTAACCCGAATGCGTTGTATGATTGCGGCAACCCCGCCGAAGGTTACCTGAAAAAGGCAGCCTGGGATGGTATGAAAGACAAATGGCCGGCCGCGTATTGCGCCCTGACAGAGATTTCTTTCACCAATCCGCAGATTGCTGAGATGGCGAAGCTGGTCGATACTGATGAGCTTGAACCGGAAGAAGCCGCCGAAGAATGGCTGGACGCCAACCGCGCTGTCGTCGATCCTTGGATCAGTTCCTGCAGCTCATAATCCGGCTACATCCACCGAAACTGGCGCGGCCTTGACCATCTGATCGATGCAAGGCCGCGCTCAACAAGAAAGTTAGGCAGCCATGTCCGCCACAGCGCCTGTCATCTCAGCCAAAAATGTATGGAAACTGTTTGGGCCCTCGCCAGAGAGCTACCTGAAGTCCATGCCCGCTGGCCGCGGTTTTGATGAAATCCGTGCAGATGGGTATATCGCCGGTGTCAAGGATGTCTCGATTGAGGTTGGCCGTGGCGAAATGCTGGTCATCATGGGTTTGTCAGGGTCAGGCAAGTCGACGCTGGTACGTTGTTTTTCGCGCCTGCACGACATTACAGGCGGAACGATTGAGGTTGACGGTCAGGACATCATGAGCCTGAGCGAGCGCGATCTGATTGAATTGCGCAGAAACAAGATGGGCATGGTGTTTCAGTCTTTCGGACTGCTGCCACATCGCACGGTTTTGGACAACGTGGCCTTTCCGTTGGAAATGCGCGGACAAGATCGTCATGATCGGCGCGAACGCGCGCTGGAAGTCATCAAGTTGGTGGGCCTTGAAGGTCGGGAAGAATACTTCCCACGGGAATTGAGCGGCGGCCAACAGCAAAGAGTCGGAATCGCCCGGTCGCTCGCCATTGAACCCGATATCTGGTTTCTGGACGAGCCATTCTCGGCGCTTGATCCACTGATCCGCCGCGAAATGCAGGATGAATTCCTGCGATTGCAAGAGATGCTGGGCAAAACCATCGTTTTCATCACGCATGATTTTGACGAAGCGCTACGTCTGGCAGACCGGATTGCAATCATGCGCAACGGCGCGGTCGAACAATGTGACACCCCCGACAAGATTGTGATGAACCCTGCCACCGAGTACGTGGCCAAGTTTACCGAAGATGTCGACAAGGCCCGGGTCGTACATGCCAAAGGCCTGGCAAAACCTGTGAACGGTCATGCCTTGGAGGGCGCACCAATCAATGGTGGATCAACCATTCACGAACTGGCGCGGGTTCTTGTCAACGATAACCGCATTCTTTTGCCGGTGGCGGATGACAATGGCGTTGTCACCGGTGTTCTGGAACGTGACGCCGCATTGAATGTTCTGCTTGGAGCTGAATGATGGCGGCGCTGTCCACCGAAGTACCGGACACTTCAGACGGGACGTGGGGAAAAACCAGAGTCCTGACTACACTTCTGGCCGCCGCCTTCGTGCTGATCGTTGCCAAAGCTGTCGGAGTTCTTCCCGAATGGCTAAACCGCATCCCCGAAGCCGCGATTCCGCCGACGGCGCAGGTTCTGGATGCAGTCTTCTACTTTATCCAAAATGATCTTGGCCTGATCTATGTCACACGATTTATCGCCGAAGGTCCGCTTGAGTTCCTGCTGGATACGTCAGCGAACCTTCTGGAAGGCAAGCGCCGTTGGCCCAATCTAGGTCCGATCCCATGGTCCGCAATCGCCGCAGTGGCAGCCGTCGTCGGCTACGCCGTAGGTGGTTGGCGTCTGGCCGCATTAGGCGCGGGAACCTTCATCTGGACGGCCGCGATCGGGCAGTGGAAGATCGCCATGCAGACGATGTCTGTCATCGTGGTTGCCGCACCGCTGGCGTTTCTTTTGGGCTTGATACTAGGCATCGCCGCCTGGAAATACAGCTGGTTCGAGCGGATGCTGAAACCCATGCTGTCCGTGCTGCAAACCCTGCCCTTCTTTACGTATCTCTTGCCAGCAGTGATCTTTTTTAAGGTCGGACCGACAGCTGGGGCCGTCGCAACAATTACTTTTGCCATCCCGCCGATGATCCTGATGACCACTCTGGGCTTGAAAAAAGTCAGCCCCGAAGTGATCGAAGCAGGCCAGATGTCTGGATGTACCAAATGGCAGATGTTGCGCCACGTCTACGTTCCAGCCGCGCGGACCGAGGTTCTGGTCGGCGTCAATCAGGTGATCATGTTGTGTCTTGCGATGGTTGTTCTGACCGCCTTTATCGGAATGCCCGGTCTTGGCGCGAAACTGCTGGCGATGATGGGTAGTTTCAAGCTGGGCCGTTCTTTCGAGATTGGCGTAACCATCGTCCTTCTGGCTGTCACGTTGGATCGGATGTCAAAGGCCTGGGTCGTCAAACAGCCAGTGCACTTCGAACGCGGCACCCCGTGGTGGAAGCGCCACCAGATTTCGCTGGTCGCACTGGGTCTGTTTGTTGGGTTCACTCTGCTGTCTCAGGTCTTCCCGATCCTGGCCGAAATTGGCCGCAAGCAGCATCTCAGCCAAGGCAAAGAAATCGACGTGGTTATCAAGTCGTTCCTGGCCATCGACATGATCAAAGGGACAACCGAATGGTTACGCTGGTTTCTGAACGTCAAGGTTCTGATTCCATTCCGGAATACGCTACTCGCCATTCCAACTCCCGCGTTCATCCTGCTGGTTGTTTCCTTTGCTTATTGGGTTGGTGGCCGAAAGCCGGGCATCTACGCAGCAGTCTTCTTTACGATTGTCGCGTTCTCGGGCTGGTGGGATCGGTCGGTTATTACTTTGTATACCGTGATCTCGGCCGTTGCGCTGGCAACCATGATCGGTATCCCCCTGGGCGTTGTCGCTGCGCGGTCCGCGCGTTGGTCCAAGAGCATTTTGCTGGCTTGCGACACTGCGCAAACCTTCCCCAGCTTCATTTACTTGATCCCTGCGATCATGTTGTTCGGGGTCAATGATGTCGCGGTTGTGTTCTCGATTCTGATCTTCGCCGCCGTCCCGCTGATCCGGTACACTATTATTGGCCTCAGCAACGTGCCGCCGGAAATGACCGAGGCAGCAGATATGTCCGGCTCGACCCGCCGGCAAAAGCTTATGTCGGTTCAGTTCCCTCTGGCGCTGCCAACTATGGCGGTCGGGTTTAATCAAGCCATCATGTTCGCCTTCTTCATGGTCATTATCGCGGCCTTCATTGGAACGCAGGACCTGGGGCAGGAACTTCAACGAACTCTGGCAGGTACCGAACTGGGCAAGAACTTTGTGCTCGGCATGAATGTCTCGCTGATGGCGCTTACCTTCGACATGGCGATCAGCAGTTGGGCTGATCAGCGCAAAAAGCGGTTGGGGCTCGACTAAGATGGCACAACAGCAGAGCGCACGCACCGTTATCCGCTTCGATGACCCCGGATTTGTCCGGATGCGGATGGACGGCCTGCCCGATGCGCAGGTCTGGTGGAAGAATATCAGTTTCGATGAAGAAACCGGACAAGGCAGCTATCTGATGAAGATGGCGCCAGGCACACGTTCGAACCCTCATGTCCATTACGGGCCGGAAGAGTTCTTTGTGCTTGAGGGCGATCTGACCGACCACGACGGGTTTCGATATCGCAGCGGCGATTTTGTCAGCCTTGCTGCCGGGTTCAGCCACTATTCGCGAACCGAGGCGGGATGCCTCTTGGTGGTTACCCATCGTGGTGCAACCGAAGCCATTCAGGAAAACACACTATGAATGTGAAGCCGGTCTTCGAAGTTCCATTCGAACGCAGTGGGGTTCTGGCCCCCGGCCTTCCGATCCTGCCGCATGGAACGGAACGCCACCCGATCCCCGGAATGGGGTCGCGCGCGGTACCGGTGTCCAAGGGCGATACCATCACGCTGCTGGACCGCGATGGGATGCAACCGGCTGAGATGGTCTTCTTTTCTCCTGACCGAAGCTCCGATGCAGCCATGCTGGGCACACAGGGGCATGGACGGCCCGAAGGTTTGATCGCAACCCTCGCAAATGGATCAGCATCTGGCAAAAAAGTTCTGCGTGCATTGGAAATCGCGGGCTTCGACATCGGAAAAGGCGACGCAATCCGGGCATTCGCTGGCGGTTCACGCCCGGGCGACATGGTGCATTTCGTGGCGGAAAGCGATGGTCTTTTGATTGTCGCTGCACCAGGCAAGGCTATGCGCCCTGAGGACAACAACCCTCCTACGGATATCATCTTGTACATCCAGCGCTCAGCGCCCGGATTGGAAAAGCCCGATGTCGGACCGCCCGATCCGCTGGCCGATCCGCTTAAGGATTTCAATATTCAGCCGGGAAATGCGCACTCATATGAAGTGAAGGCCGGTGAATTCATCCAGATCGTCGATATTCGTGGCCGAGAGTGTTCCGATTTTCAGGCCTTCAGCCGCCGCGCACTGGATCAGGGGATCGAGCGTGAAATCGACCCGACAACAACACGCAGCCTGATGGGCAGCTTGTATCCTCAACCCGGGATTTTCTCAAAGTACTGGTCAGTAGATCAAGAGCCTTTGATCGAAATCGTTCAAGATACCTGTGGGCGCCATGACACGTTCGGTCTGGCCTGTACGGCGCGATATTATGAAGACCTTGGCTATCCCGGCCATGTGAATTGTTCGGACAATATCAACAAGGATCTGGACCAATATGGCATCAAGCCGCGCGGTGGCTGGCCAGCGATCAACTTCTTTTTCAACACGATGCTGGATGACACCAACGCCATTGGCATGGACGATCCGTGGTCGCGACCCGGTGACTTCGTCCTGCTGCGCGCCCTGACCGATCTGGTTTGCGTCAGCACCGGCTGTCCCTGCGATATCGACCCGGCAAATGGCTGGAATCCAACAGACATTCAAGTGCGAACCTATAAGGCGACTGAGGATTTCAAGCGGTCCTATGGCTATAGAAAATCTGCGGAGGCGGATGTGGAAGAAACTAAGAAAACAGCATTTCACGACTGCTTTGCACGGCACACCCGTGATTTCGTCGAATACAATGGCTATTGGCTGCCCAACACGATGACCAATCATGGCGCGATTGCCGAATATTGGGCTTGCCGGGACAAGGTTGCTGTCATGGACCTCAGCCCGCTGCGCAAATACGAAGTCGTGGGACCTGACGCCGAAGAACTGATGCAGCTTTGCGTGACCCGCAACATGAAAAAGCTGAGCGTTGGTCAGGTCGTTTATACGGCCATGTGCTATGAGCACGGCGGTATGATCGACGATGGCACCGTCTACCGGTTGGGTGAGACGAACTTCCGCTGGATCGGTGGGAATGACACCAGCGGGTTGTGGCTGCAGGAACAGGCGCTCAAACGCAATATGAATGTCTGGGTGCGCAACTCTACGGACCAGTTGCACAACATTGCAGTTCAGGGGCGGCATAGCCGCGACATACTTTCCAAGATATTCTGGACACCGCCTCAGCAACCAACGATCGACGAACTGCCGTGGTTCCGGCTTTCGGTCGCGCGGGTTGGTGATGTGCAGGGGACTTCTGTTGTAATTTCTCGGACCGGCTATTCCGGAGAGCTTGGGTATGAAATCTTCTGCCACCCCAAGGATGCCGTCGAAATCTTTGATCGTGTCTGGGAGGTGGGCCAAGAGTATGGCATTGCGCCTCTGGGCCTGGGCGCATTGGACATGTTGCGGATCGAGGGCGGTCTGATCTTTGCCGGGTCAGAATTCGACGATCAGACCGATCCGTTCGAGGCCGGCATCGGCTTTACTGTGCCGCTGAAATCAAAGACCGACGACTTCATTGGGCGGGCGGCGATAGAGGAGCGCAAGGCCCACCCACACCGCAAACTGGTTGGATTTGAGATCGAAGGGGGTACGGTCCCCTCACCCGGTGACTGCGTGCGCGTTGGGAAAGCGCAGGTCGGAGAGATTACCAGCGCGATGAAATCACCCATCCTCGGCAAGGTCATCGCTTTGGGTCGGGTTTCTGTTACCCATGCCATCGTTGGAGCGGACATCGAAATCGGGCAGCTGGACGGCCAACAAAAGCGGTTGAAAGCCAAGATCGTGCCATTCCCGCATTTCGATCCAACAAAGGAACGTGTGAAGGGAATGTACGCAGAAGCGACGGTTCCGAACGCTGCAGAATAGCGACGGTGGTCTGACATCAACTTCTACCCGACCAAGGAATGCTGATGCTCGGACCTCATGCAACTCGAGTGGTGGCATTCCAAGTCAAATGCCTCTGGGCAGTGACATTGGAATGTTAAGGCTGAGCGGTCGGCCACGAACCACTGCAAGCCTTATTGCTTGGGTACCAAAAAAAAATCTTTTGCTTCAGTGAGCTTTCGAACGCGTTGCTTTGCGCGCTTCCCGAGTGTGCCACTGAGATTTCGAAACAACAAATTGGATCCGCTGAAATGCCCTGCGGCATCGCCAATAAAGCGTTTCTGCCGGATAGCGTAACATGTAGGGGCTAATTCCATTTGTCCCGTCACAGAATTCATCGGCAAAAATAATGACGTCCATGCCGCATTCGCGAGCAAGCTTGGTGAGAATGCTAACCCACCGCCAAACGGTCCTGCATCCTGTCCGAGGCCATGGCGGACAGAGCGACCATTGTTGCGGCTGTTCCCAGAACCATTGCCAAACCACCGATCTGGTAAGTGAGGCCAGACAGCACTGTGCCCAGCAATCGGCCAGCCGCGTTGGCCATGTAATAGAAACCGACATCCATCGTGACCCGCTCGGCCTGAGAAAAGGACAGGATCAGATAGGAATGCAGCGAAGAGTTCACGGCAAAGATCACTCCAAAGATCAGCAAGCCGATCACCAGCGTAATGGTCAGCCAAGTGGCGGGCCCCGAGGATAAGGCTACAGCGACGGTCAGGGCGGCAGGCACGCAGAACAGGGTTACGGCCCAATCGCGCGCGGCGCGGATCAATTGGGGCTCGGACCGGTCAGAGGCGCGCAGGATCTTCGGGGCGCTGGCCTGAACTGCGCCGTATAGGATGATCCAGGCCGCCATGAATGTCCCGATCATGAAAAAGGCCGCTCGGTTCCCGGTTTCGGACC
Organism: Ruegeria sp. YTSA219; assembly: GCF_059609985.1. Classification (NCBI taxonomy): domain Bacteria; kingdom Pseudomonadati; phylum Pseudomonadota; class Alphaproteobacteria; order Rhodobacterales; family Roseobacteraceae; genus Ruegeria; species Ruegeria sp. YTSA219. The sequence continues at coordinate 91,434 of NZ_JBXWMT010000013.1, read as the reverse complement.
CGTCGGACAATACCGCATAGAAATAGATCGGAATCCCGACCACAAACCACACATCGCGCGCGCCAAACAGAAACATGCGGGACAAGCACAGCCAGTTGATATTGGGGGATTTCGAAAAAACCTCAGAGAATTTTGCGCCTTTACGCCCTTTGGGCAGGCCCGGCGGCATGAATAGAACGACCGCGATCAGGATGACGCCCAGCACCATAGCCATGGCCAGCACCGCCCAGTTAAAGCCAAACGTTGCCAACAGACCTGCGCCCAGCAAAAAGCCCAGCCCTTTGACCGCGTTCTTGGACCCGGTCAGCAGGGCAACCCAGCGAAACAGGCCGCCATCCTCGGTCGGGGCCAGCAGTTTCACGGCGGATTTCGAAGACATCTTGGCCAGATCCTTGGCCACGCCGCTGGCACCCTGAACGATCATGACAAAGGCCACTTTAGCTGGAATGGCCCAATTAGGGTCTAGTTGAGTCAGCAGCAGCAACGCCCCCACCTGCAGGCCAAGCCCCGCATAGAGCGTCGAGGTCAACCCGAACCGAGCCGCAATCCAGCCCGCCGCCAGATTGGTGCCGATACCGGCAATTTCATACAGAACAAACAGATAGGCCAGCTGGACCGGCGAGAAGCCCATCGTATGAAAATGCAGCAGCACCAGCATACGAAGCGCGCCGTCGGTCAGCATGAATGCCCAATAGGCTGCCGTGACCGCGATATAGGCGGACAACCCTTCGGGCTTCTGGGTCACAGCGCGGCTCCGACCATGAGCGCGACGTCGACCAGACGGTGCGCGTATCCCATCTCATTGTCATACCAGGCGTAGATCTTTACCTGGGTGCCGTTCACCACCATCGTCGACGGGGCGTCGATGATCGAAGAACGCTGATCATTGGTATAGTCGGTCGACACCAGAGGGCGGGTTTCATAGCCCAGAATACCCTTCAAATCTCCATCGGCGGCTTCTTTGAATAACGCGTTGACCTCTTCGACGGTTGTTTCCCGCTCTACTTCGAACACGCAATCGGTCAGCGAGGCATTCAGCAGCGGCACCCGGACCGCGTGACCGTTCAGCCGTCCTTGGAGTTCCGGGTAAATCAGGGTGATTGCCGTGGCCGAGCCGGTGGTGGTCGGGATCAGTGAGTTCAGAGCCGACCGCGCGCGGCGCAGGTCTTTGGCCGGGCGATCCACGATAGTCTGCGTGTTCGTTACGTCGTGGATTGTGGTCATCGACCCGTGGCGAATGCCGATATTCTCATGGATCACCTTGACCACCGGCGCCAGGCAGTTGGTGGTGCAAGAGGCAGCTGTCACGATGTGATGCGCGCTCGGATCATATGTACCTTCGTTCACGCCCATCACGATATTGGCGGTCGGGCCATCCTTGACCGGTGCCGAGACGACAACCTTCCTGACGCCTGCATCAAAATATGGCGCCAGCTTGATCTCGGTTTTGAAGGCGCCTGTGCAGTCAATCACCACGTCGACCCCGTCCAGTGGCAGCGCGTTCAGGTCGCGGGTACCGACAAACGGCAAGTGCATACCCTCTATGGTGACGCTGTCTTTGTCATAGTCAAAATCTGCTTCCCAGCGTCCATGAACCGTGTCGAATTCCAGCAAATGCGCGTGCATTTCAGGATCACCGATCCCGTCATTGATCCAGGCGATCTTTGCGCCTTTCTCCAATAGTGGTTTCAGGGCCAGCTTGCCCATCCGGCCAAGGCCATTCACGGCGTAGGTTGTCATGTCATGTCCTCGTCAGATGTTCTGGCAATATCGTCGACAGCAGATTGCAAGGCGATCCGGTCGAGGCTTTCGACCGGCAGCGAGGTAAAGGCCTCGATCCTGCGCCTGAGCGAACCATAGGCGTTCTGGAAGGCCAGGCTTTTTTCAGCCTTCGTGCCTGTCGCCATGACCGGGTCGACCACGCCCCAGTGACCGCTGATCGGCTGGCCATCCCAGGCCGGGCATTCCTCATTCGCGGCCTGATTGCAGACGGTAAAGACAAAATCCATCTCGGGCACGTCAGAGGTGGCGAATTCTGACATATGTTTCGAGCGCAGAGCCGAAACGTCATGCCCTTTGTCCTTAAGGACCTGCACCGCTATAGGGTTGAGCCCGGATGAAGGCTGCGTTCCCGCAGAATATGCGTTGAAACGCTCACCCGCCAGCGCGCGAAGGATAGATTCAGCAAATATCGAACGGGCGGAATTGCCAACGCACAGGAAAAGAACGTTATATTTTCGGTCCGCTGATCTGTCGCTTTCCCAGCCTGACGGGATACAGATTTCGGGGCGTCCGCGGCAGCAATCGTTCAGTAGGTAATCCAGCATCTGCTGCACATTCTGCATCTCGATCGAGTAGAGCAAAGAGGTACCAGACCGATTCTGCCGGACCAGCCCTGCCTGTCGCAACGCGTTCAGATAGTTCGATAATGTGTTGGGCTTGATCCCCAGCCCCAAGGCAAGCTCTCCGGCCGGGACAGCGTCAGGAAAGCGTCGCATCAACATGCGAAACACTGAAAGCCGTTGCGGGTGACCCAAAGTCGCCAGTTGTTCTGTTGCTGTAATTTCCATATTTCATGAAATATCGAAATATATAACTGCAGTCAACCCGGTTCCGATTTCCAGTGCGCGCCGGACCCTCAAAGAACGGTGATAACGAAATGCGGAAACAGGTGCTTCTAAGGTCATGAAACCCGGGATTTCACCGCTTGCAAGCACCTGCACGAGGGTTTAAACGAGCCTCGCTTGCCTCAATAGCTCAGCTGGTAGAGCAGGTCCTTCGTAAGGACAAGGTCGGGGGTTCGAGTCCCTCTTGAGGCACCATTTACTTTCAGAGGTCAGCAGAAATCGCAACCACTTGAACGTAAAGTGATTTCCGCACTTCGAAGGGCTTTGTCTCGTCAACTTGCCGTTTGGTTTCTCACACCCGTTATTGGACGAAGGTGACATCGAAGAAGCCATCGCCGATCAGCTACAATCGCCACGGATCTCTTCGGCAGATCATCGCACATGCGGTGTTGTTATACGTTCGCATCAATCTGATCCTGCGTAACGCGTTGGTGCTATGTAAAAAGTGGTGAGCCGTGCAGGATTCGAACCTGCGACCCACTGATTAAAAGTCAGTTGCTCTACCAACTGAGCTAACGGCCCACTCTTTTGTTTGGATCCATTGGATCCGTGGCGCTCTGTAAGGCATTTTCCCGACTGGGTTCAAGACCTTATTTCACACCTCGTTACGCCTGTAGTTTCTTTCGAAACGGCGTCCCGATAGGCGGCCTACTTAGGCAGGTGGCGCAAGGGGGTCAACCCCTTTTTTCACGAATCTGCGCCACAGGGTGGATTCCCATCCGCAGCAACGTTATATGCCCGCCATGCAAGGAATTCAGAACACCGGATTGCCCTTTATGAAGATGCATGGGCTGGGCAATGACTTTGTCATTGTGGATGCGCGCGCGCATGAGGTCGGGGTGACACCAGCCTTGGCTCAAGCCATTGGGCATCGGCAATTTGGGGTCGGCTTTGATCAGCTCGCCGTCATCGAAAACGGCGCATCAGATGCCCATCTGGTGTTCTACAACGCCGATGGCTCGACCTCGGCCGCCTGTGGCAATGCCACCCGCTGTATCGCGCGGTTTCTGATGGAGGAAACCGGCAAACAGACCCTGACCCTGACCACCGAGCGGGGAACGCTCTATGCAAGCGATGCGGGGGACGGGCTGACTTCGGTTAATATGGGACTGCCGCAGCTGAACTGGCACGAGATTCCACTGACCGAAGACGTGGACACCTTGGAACTGCCGATCGAAGGCGCCCCAACCGCCACCGGCATGGGAAACCCGCATTGCACCTTCTTTGTCGACAATGCCGAGGCGATTCCGCTGGCAGAGTTCGGCGCACGGTATGAATATCATCCGCTCTATCCAGAACGGACCAATGTACAAGTGGCACAGCTGATCGGTCCGGATCATATCCGCATGCGCGTATGGGAACGGGGCGTTGGCATCACCCTGGCCTCTGGCTCTTCGTCCTGCGCAACGGCCGTGGCCGCAGCCCGGCGCGGCCTGACCGGACGCAAGGTTCAGATCGAGCTGGACGGCGGCACGATTTGGATTGATTGGCGCGACGATGGCGTCTGGATGACCGGCCCTACCGCCCATGTCTTCTCAGGCCTGCTGACGCCGGAATTCCTGAGGTCGCTGGGATGAACCCGCCCAAATTCACCACGCTGGGCTGCCGCCTGAACGCCTATGAGACCGAGGCGATGAAAGAGCTGTCGCAACAGGCCGGTCTGACCGATGCGGTGGTGGTGAACACCTGCGCCGTGACCGCCGAAGCCGTGCGCAAGGCCCGGCAGGAAATCCGCAAACTGCGCCGCGAAAACCCGAATGCCCGGCTGATTGTGACCGGCTGCGCTGCGCAGACAGAACCGCAGACCTTTTCCCAGATGGAAGAGGTCGATGCCGTCATTGGCAACACGGAAAAGATGCGACCCGAAACCTGGAAAGGTATGGCGGCGGATTTCATTGGTGAAACCGAGGCCGTCCAGGTTGATGACATCATGTCGGTTACCGAAACCGCTGGCCACCTGATCGACGGGTTTGGCACTCGTTCCCGCGCCTATGTACAGGTTCAGAATGGCTGTGACCACCGCTGTACCTTCTGCATCATCCCATATGGCCGCGGTAATTCGCGCAGCGTCCCCGCGGGCGTTGTTGTGGACCAGATCATGCGTCTGGTCGATAAGGGCTATAATGAGGTCGTTCTGACCGGCGTCGACCTGACCTCATGGGGGGCTGACCTGCCTGCCCAGCCAAAGCTGGGTGATCTGGTTATGCGCATCCTCAAGCTGGTGCCTGATTTGCCGCGCCTGCGGATCAGCTCGATCGATTCGATCGAGGTCGATGAAAACCTGATGCAGGCCATTGCCACAGAACCCCGCCTAATGCCTCACTTGCATCTGTCGCTGCAGCATGGCGACGATCTGATCCTGAAGCGGATGAAACGCCGCCATTTGCGTGACGATGCGATCCGCTTTACCCAAGAGGCCCGCAAGCTGCGCCCCGAGATGACCTTTGGCGCTGACATCATCGCCGGTTTCCCGACCGAGACCGAGGCTCATTTCGAAAATTCGCTAAGGCTGGTTGCCGATTGCGATCTGACATGGCTGCATGTCTTCCCCTACTCCAAACGCGAAGGTACACCCGCTGCCCGCATTCCGCAGCAGGTCAACGGCAATGTCATCAAAACCCGCGCCGCCCGTCTGCGTGCCGCTGGCGAGGTGCAGATTGCCAAGCACCTGACCGCGCAGGTTGGCAAAATACATCACATCCTGATGGAAAATCCGCATATGGGCCGCACCGAGCAGTTCACCGAAGTCACGTTCAAAACCGCTCAATCCGAAGGGCAAGTCGTGACCGCCACCATCACCGGCCGCTCCGCAACACAGCTCAGCGCCTGATCCGCCCCTTCCACACGCTTGCAACAAAAAACCCCCGCTGCCAATGGCGCGGGGGTTTCTAACTTTTCTGAAAAGGCGCTTAGTGTTTCTTCTTGCCTTTAACGCCTGCCCACAGACGCTTGTTGACCAGGTACAGCAGGACCGACAGAAGCGTCAGGAAGACAACACCGACAAAGCCCGAATACTTACGCTCCATCAACTTCGGTTCAGCCGTCCACATCAGGAAGGCTGCAACGTCTTCCGACATATGCTCGACGTCATTTGCGTGGCCATCGGCAAACTCGACCTGCTCATCCGACAGCGGGGGCGCCATCGAAATCCAACCACCGGGGAAGGCGGTGTTTTCGTACAGAATCGTTCCCGCTTCTTCCTTTTCGTGGCCGGTATAACCATCCAGCAACGAGGCGATGTATTCCGGGCCGCCCATGCCGTTGACCAGCTGGTTGATCCCCAGACCGTAAGGGCCGTGGAAACCTGCGCGCGCCTTGGCCATCAGGCTCAGGTCGGGTGCGCCAACGCCATCATTGGCGGGGAAATGGTCAACGGGTTTAGCCGGGCGGAAATCGTCCAGCTCGGGGTCGAACACTTCAAAGTTGCCCGCCGCATAAGCGGTGACTTCGTCTTCCGAATAGCCCAGCGCTTCGAGGTCACGCAGAGGCACATAGCGCAGGCCGTGGCAGGCCGCGCAAACATCGGTGTAAATCTGCAGGCCGCGCTGTAACTGGTGTTGATCCCAGGTTCCGAACGGACCTTCGAATGAGAATTGGAAGTCCTCGATATGCTGTTCGCCTCCGCCTGCCGCGTTAGACGCGACAGGAGCAAGTGCGATAGCAAACGCGGCACCGATTGCAAGTTTCTTGAACATGTTTCCGGTCCCTCTTCTTACTCGGCCGGCGTGGCATCGGCGTCAGCCTTGCCATAATGCGCGTTGAAGTCTTCTTCGATGGTTTCCGGCTGTGCATCGGGTTTTTCGATGACACCCAGCACCGGCAGGATCACGAAGAAATAGCCGAACCAGTAGGCCGATGCGATTAACGAGAAGGTCGCATAGGGCTCTTCTGCGGGCATCGCACCCAGCCACATCAGGGCAAAGAAGTCGACGATCAGCAGGTAGAACCACCATTTGAACATCGGCCGGTATTTACCCGAACGTACGGTTGACGTGTCCAGCCATGGCGCCAGAGCCATAGCCAGGATCGCACCAAACATCGCCAGAACACCAAAAAACTTGGCGTCAATGATGCCGCCGGTGATGAAGCTGGCGAATTGAACAACCCAGACCTCGCCGGTAAAGGCACGCAGGATCGCGTAGAACGGCAAGAAGTACCATTCGGGCACGATATGTGCCGGTGTTACCAGCGGGTTGGCTTCGATGTAGTTATCCGGGTGGCCCAGATAGTTCGGCATGAAACCAACGATTGCCCAGAACACAACAAGGATGACCGCCAGTGCGAACAGGTCCTTGATCACGAAGTAAGGCCAGAAGGGCAGCGTGTCTTTCTCAGCCTCGGCTTTCGAACCGCGGCGAACCTCAACACCTGTCGGGTTGTTGTTGCCGGTGGTGTGGAAAGCCCAGACATGCACGATGACAAGCGCCGCAATTACAAAGGGCAGCAGGTAGTGCAGCGAGAAGAAGCGGTTCAGCGTGGCGTTGTCCACAGCCGGTCCGCCCAGCAGCCAAGTCTGGATCGCGTCACCCACAAACGGGATCGCACCAAACAGGCCGGTGATCACGGTCGCACCCCAGAAGGACATCTGACCCCAGGGCAGAACATAGCCCATAAAGGCAGTGCCCATCATACAGAGATAGATCAGCATCCCAATGATCCACGTAACCTCGCGCGGGGCTTTGTACGAGCCATAGAACAGGCCGCGGAAGATGTGGATGTATACCGCGACAAAGAACAGCGATGCGCCGTTCATGTGCAGATACCGCAGCATATAGCCGCCATTCACGTTGCGCATGATGTGCTCGATGCTAGCAAAGGCCAGATCAACATGCGGAGTGTAGTGCATCACCAGAACGATACCGGTGACAATTTGCAGGACCAGGCAAAACGCCAGGACGATGCCCCAGATCCACCACCAGTTCAGGTTCTTGGGGGTTGGGATCATCAGGGTGTCATAGATCAGGCCGACGATGGGCAGGCGGCTGTTCAGCCACTTCTCGCCACTTGTCTTCGGCTCATAGTGATCGTGGGGAATTCCGGACATCTGGGTCTCCCTTAGCCGAGTTTGATGGTGCTGGCGTCCGTCCACTCAGCGGGCGGAACGGGCAGGTTTTCAGGTGCGGGACCTTTGCGGATACGTCCAGCCATATCGTAATGCGAGCCGTGGCAGGGGCAGAACCAGCCGCCAAAGTCACCAGCATCGCCCAGCGGGACACAACCGAGGTGAGTACAGACGCCCATCTGGACGATCCAGGCACCTGCGGCTTCGCCTTCCGGCGACGGCATCACGCGGTTTGCATCCGTGGCCGGTGCATCAGCATTCAGATTGAAGTTACGGGCCAGCGGGTCAGGCAGGGCATCCACGCCATCGGCGTCCTGCTTCTGCGCTTCGTCGATTTCGACACCGGTGCGGTGACGGATGAACACGGGTTTGCCCAACCATTTGACGGTCAGCTGGGTTCCGGGCTCGACACCGCTCACATCCACGCGGATCGAGGACAGCGCCTGAACGTCTGCCGAGGGGTTCATTTGGTTGATCAGGGGCCATACGGCTGCACCCGTCGCAACGACACCTGCGCCGCCTGCGACGTAGTAGAGGAAATCTCTGCGGGTGCCTTCGTGGTCTTCTGCGTGGGACACGAGGTTTTCTCCGATTCCGGCGCCCGGCAATACCGGGCAAACATGCATCAGCACCGCATCAAAGCGGCGTCTCATCGCGGCTATCTATCCGGGAGAAATCGGTTCGTCCAGCGGTCATAGGCGCGCACTACGCCGCATCTTGGCATTCATGTCACAACGAAAGGCGTTTTTTTCAAGGGATGGGCCGGATTACCCGTGAAAGTTTGCCCTGCCGCGCGGGTGGTTCAGGGAGTGATTCGGATGGCAACCAAGCAACGAAAACACCCTCACAACACAGAACCGGAGACTGTTGACCGGCGAAAATCTGCAAAATTCTGACCTGATTTTGCCACGCAAAAATCCACTTCGATTGAATCTACCTCGGCTAAAATAATGAGTTAAAAATAGATATTTTTCAACACACTAGACGAGTCTCAATTCGATTGCACATTTGGCTGGAATGTCCCAAGGGCCTGTAACAGGACCAACCTTAACGGGATTTTTCCATGCCAAAGTTTTTTACAGCCACTCTAACCTTCGCCCTGACCCTTTCATCGCAATCCATCGCCGCCGGCGATCCGGCAAAGGGAGAAAGTCTCTACAATCGGTGCTCTTCGTGCCATGCAATTATCAAAGATGGAAAAGTTCTGGTCAAAGGCGGCATCACCGGGCCGAATCTCTATGGGGTCGTAGGCCGGGTGGCCGGAACAGAAACCGATTACCTGAACGGAAGCGAACGCCTACCAATCGGGATGTACACCGATGACATGATCCGTGCAGGCCAGGAAGGGCTGGTCTGGACACAGGAAAACATCGTCGAATATTCGCAGGACCCGATTGTTTTCCTGAGGGATTATCTGGATGACGAAACCGCCCGTCCGAACATGAGCGTCAAACTGAAAAAAGGGGCTGAGGATGTCGCCGCTTATCTGGCGACCTTCAGCAACTGACCAGCCCGTCCGCTCACCTAGACCGCATGAGCGCGGCCAGGTGAGTGGTCTCGCTTCCGAACCCGTCTGCCGCCACATGATCTGCGGCGGCTAGACGGACATCGTCCGGCTTGTTCTGGTTCAGCTTCCAGGTGCCCTGAATGTCGTCTACCTGCAATTTGCAGGGCACAATCATGCGCATCATCTTGTCCAGAGCCTCCGCGCTCATCTTGCTGGCGCTCCAGGGTGGCTTGGGGTTCAACCGGCGCTCATAAAAATCCGACTGACGATCGAGTAAATCGCGCAACGCGTCCTGCGGAAGAAGCGAAAGCGTTCCGGTCAGGTGCACCGCCACATAGTTCCAAGTGGGCACCTGATCCTCAATCCCGTACCAGTCGGGCGAGATATATCCGTCAGGCCCCGATATAGCGATTCGAACTGTGCGCGGTTCGTTCAATGCCCGGACGATCGGATTGGACCGCACCAGATGCAGCGAGGCTTCTGCGCCATCTTCTGACAACAGAAACGGCACATGGCTAAGCAAAGGCCCCTGGTCCGCTGACAAAGCCAAAACACCAAATGCGCGCTCGCGCGCAAAAGCAATATGACGGTCACGATCCTCGGCGCGGAAGGCGGGATTGGGGTGCATGGCGGTCCTCCTGCAAAAGCTCTTGCAGAACAGCGCACCTATTGGCAAGGTGCGCCTCGTTCTCAGGGCGGGGCGGAATTCCCCACCGGCGGTATGCGGGCGATGACCCGTAAGCCCGCGAGCGGCCCCTTTTCGGGGTGTCAGCAGATCTGGTGAGAGGCCAGAGCCGACGGTTACAGTCCGGATGAAAGAGAACGTGCAGTGTGCCGGTAACCCCGCGCGCCTGCTCGTGATCGCCTTGGGTGACGTGTCATGTCGTGCTGGCAGCGAAAAGTGGGAACCGGTTTTCGCAACCGCCAGCAGACCACCAAACCGGAAGGAGATCTTGATGACACACACCCGCTATGCGTTTGTTAAGGCCAGCTGGCATGCCGATATTGTCGACCGTGCACTCGACGGGTTTCTGGAATTGATACCCGCCGATCAGGTGGACGTGTTCGACGTTCCAGGCGCGTTCGAAATGCCCCTGCTGGCCCGCGATCTTGCCCAGATTGGGCGCTATGCAGCTGTGACCTGCGCGGCCTTTGTGGTGGATGGCGGCATCTACCGGCATGATTTCGTGGCGCAAGCTGTGGTCGACGGGTTGATGCGCGCAGGTCTGGATACCGGTGTTCCGGTTCTGTCTGTTTCGCTGACGCCGCACCAGTATCAAGAGACGGACCACCACAATGCCATCTACCGCGCGCATTTCGTGGATAAGGGGCGCGAGGCGGCACAGGCGGCGTTGAAAATCACCGCCATGCGGACGCAGCTGTCCTCGGCGGCCTGACCGGAAAGGGTTGGGGTGCTGGGCCCCAACCGCAAATCCGCTTGAGGCTACGGGCCTTGCCCGCTAATCACGATGCTCAGAAGGAGCACGCCTTATGTCGATGAACAGCTTTGGCCATCTTTTCCGCGTCACCACTTGGGGTGAAAGCCACGGGCCCGCCTTGGGTGCCACTGTTGATGGCTGCCCGCCGGGGGTGACCATCGACGCAGAAGTGATCCAGCACTGGCTGGACAAGCGCAAACCAGGACAGAATAAATACACCACCCAGCGGCGCGAGCCCGATCAGGTGAAAATCCTGTCCGGCGTGTTCGAAGGGCAGACGACCGGAACTCCGGTCCAGCTGATGATCGAGAACACCGATCAGCGGTCAAAAGACTACGGCGATATCATGGAAAAGTTCCGCCCGGGCCATGCTGATATCACCTATTGGCAAAAATACGGTATCCGCGATTATCGTGGTGGTGGCCGCAGCTCGGCGCGCGAAACCGCCTCGCGCGTTGCCGCCGGGGGCTTGGCCCGCGAAGCCATCAAGCAGATCGCACCGAATGTGCAGATCACCGGGTACATGACCCAGATCGGCCCGCATAAAATCGACCGCACCAATTTCGACTGGTCGCAGATTGAACAGAACCCCTTCTGGACACCCGATGCGACAGCCGCCGAAGATTGGGCCGCCTATCTGGACGGATTACGCAAGTCCGGCAATTCAGTCGGGGCAGTGGTTGAGGTCGTCGCGCGTGGTGTCCCTGCCGGGATTGGTGCGCCAGTTTATGCCAAGTTAGACACTGATCTGGCCGCAGCGATGATGTCGATCAACGCAGTCAAAGGTGTTGAGATCGGCGAAGGCATGGCCGCCGCTGAACTGACCGGCGAGGCCAATGCCGATGAGATCTTCATGGGGCAGAATGGCCCGCAATACAGCTCGAACCACGCAGGCGGCATACTGGGCGGGATTTCGACCGGGCAGGATATAGTCGTACGCTTTGCGGTCAAACCGACCTCGTCGATTCTGACCACGCGCAAAACGATCACCAAATCCGGAGAAGAGACCGAGATCATCACCAAAGGCCGCCATGACCCTTGTGTCGGCATCCGTGCGGTTCCGGTTGGCGAAGCGATGATGGCTTGCGTAATCCTTGACCACCTGCTCTTGCACCGGGGTCAGATCGGCGAGAACCGTGGCCATATCGGCTGAGCTGCGCGCCCGGCTGCGCGGCATCGTCGCGCAGCGCATGAAAACAGATCCTGCCCATGATCTGGCGCATCTGGATCGCGTTTGGATCAATGTACAGGCCATCGCGGACACGCAAGCAGATATTCGGGTTCTGCTTGCGGCAAGCTATCTTCATGACCTGGTCAACTTGCCCAAAGATGACCCCGACCGCCACTTGGCTTCACGCCGGTCTGCTGCCGAGTCAGTGCCTATTCTGGAGGAATTGACGTTTTCACGACCCGAGATCGACGCCATCCAGCACGCCATTGCTGCACACAGTTTCTCGGCCGGGATACCGCCAGAAACACCCGAGGCCCGCATCCTACGCGATGCAGATCGGCTTGATGCACTGGGGGCCATCGGCATTGCGCGCAACTTCGCTGTTTCAGGTGATCTAGGTCGCGACCTGTATGATCCCGAGGATGCTTTTGCCACTGCCCGCGATCTGAATGATCAGCAATTCTCGATTGATCACTGGAAGGTCAAACTGTTGAGCCTGCCGGCAGACATGCTGACGCCCACCGGGCGCGAATTGGCACAGGCGCGTGTGGCACGGATGATCCGGTTTCTTGAGGCGTTCAGCGAAGAGATCGGCCAACCCCTGCCCGACACGTGGAAATCTGCCTGATTGGTACAATCCAATCGTTGATCTTTCGCAGTCAAAGGCTCAGGTTCTCGGCCAATGGCACAATCCCTGACTTCCCACCGACCCATGCTTGCCGTGGGCCTGAAACTGGCTGCGCTGGTTCTGTTCACCTCAATGTCGGCGCTGGTCAAAGCACTGTCCGAGGACTTCCCCCCCGGTGAACTGGTGTTCTTCCGGTCGCTCTTCGCCATTCCGGTCATCATCGTCTGGTTAATCTGGCGCGGAGAGCTGGCCAAAGGCTTTGTGGTCAAAAAGCCGATGGGTCATTTCTGGCGCGGCGTTCTGGGCACCAGCGCCATGGGTCTGACCTTTACGGGTCTCAGCCTGTTGCCACTCCCCGAGGTAACAGCGATAGGCTATGCCACGCCGATCTTCACCCTGATTCTAGCCGCGCTGATTCTGGGTGAGCGCATTCGCATGATCCGCATCGGCGCCGTCGCGCTGGGATTGCTGGGCGTGCTGATCATGGTCTGGCCCAGGCTTGGAACCACCCAGATGGAGATGGCAGCCACGATCGGCGCGCTTTGCGTGCTGGCGGCCACACTCGCCCGTGCCTTTGTTCAGATCCATATCCGGCAGCTGGTCAAGGTGGATCACCCGGCCGCGATCGTGTTCTATTTCTCGATGACCGCTACTCTGCTTTCAGCTCTGACCGCGTTTTGGGGTTGGACCATGCCGACGCTTAACCAGGCTCTAATTATGATCATAATGGGGTTGATCGGCGGTGTTGCACAGATTCTGGTCACCTCGTCCTATCGCTTTGGCCAAGCCTCAATGCTGGCGCCTTATGACTATACCACCATGCTGTTTGCCATATTCATCGGCTATATCTGGTTTGATGAGCTGCCGACGCTTGCGATATTGTTGGGTGCAGCGTTGGTGATTGCGGGCAATGTGGTCGTGATCTGGCGCGAACACCAGCTGGGACTGGAACGCGGCAAGGCCCGGTCCCTGACCGATCACAAAGCGTGACTTTACCTTTTTCAATCTTGCCCTAGTTTGGGCCCAACAATCACAGAGGTGCCCGAATGAGCGAAGCGCAGGATCACAAAGAAAAGATGCAGCAGGTGCAGGCCAAGCACCGCAAAAAAGTGTCCGAGGCCGTCGACCCGGGCCGTGGTCTGGTGCTGATCAATACCGGCAAGGGCAAAGGCAAATCCACGGCCGCGTTTGGTGTCGTGATCCGAGCGCTGGGATGGGGTCAGAAAGTTGCCGTCGTACAGTTCATCAAGGGCAAGTGGAAAACCGGTGAGCGACGGTTCTTTGAAGAGCGCGACTTGGTCACCTGGCACACGATGGGCGAAGGCTTTACCTGGGACACTCAGGACCGCGAACGCGATATCGCTGCTGCCAACGCCGCTTTTGACAAGGCGCGGGCACTGATGGAAAGCGGTGAGTATGATCTGGTCGTTCTGGACGAGATCAATATTGCCCTGCGCTATGAATATCTGACTGTCGATCAGGTGATCGACGGGCTCAAGGCGCGGTCCGACAAGACCAGCGTGTTCTTGACTGGTCGCGATGCACCACAGGCGCTGCGCGACTATGCCGATCTGGTTACCGAAATGACCGAGGAAAAGCACCCGTTTCAAGCCGGGATCAAAGCCCAGCGCGGCGTCGATTTCTAGGATTAGAGTCAGTTTTACAGAGCGGGTAGGCCGGGTTGAGGGAATGCTAGCGCAAGGTCTGATGACCGGGCTATGCGGTCATTGGCAAAACTTTGAAAGCCAGCTTGAATTCCAGACGTAAACTCGACATGGAACCGAAACTAAATGACTTATGAAGAATGTTTGCGGTCCATATATTTCGACTGGGAAAGCTGGTTAATTGCCCTTGTGGCATTGGCTATCTCGCTCACTATCTGGAAAAACACTAAGAAGGGCTTGGCCGTCGTGTCTGCCTGTTTCGGTTTGCTGCTAGCCTCTTCATGGGCTTATCTGTACTACGAAATGAATTGCGTGGAACTCATCCGACCATAGGAAGTTTGGGCTCAATTCGGTCATTGTAAGGTAGTTTACGCACTCACACATCTAACCGTACCTGTTGACGGTTGCCCAAAAGCAAAAAAACCCCGCCAAGGCGGGGTTTCAACTTGGTTGCAGGTTATGCCCGCACCAGTTTTTCGTAATCGGCGGCAATCTCGCGGGTCAGGTCACCGACCTCAAACGTATAGTCGCCGATCTGGCCCACAGGCGTGACCTCGGCCGCAGTACCGGTCAGCCAGCATTGTTCAAAATCGGCCATCTCTTCAGGTTTGATGCGGCGCTCATGCACCGTGATGCCTTTGTCTTTTAGCATCTGGATCACTGTCTGGCGGGTGATCCCGTTCAAAAAGCAATCGGCCAGCGGGGTATGAACTTCGCCGTCCTTCACAAAGAAGACGTTCGCCCCGGTCGCCTCGGCAACATAACCACGCCAGTCCATGAACAGCGCATCCGAGCAGCCCTTGGCCTCGGCCTTATGCTTGGAAATGGTGCATATCATGTAAAGCCCAGCCGCCTTGGCATGGACCGGGATGGTCTCAGGGCTGGGCCGTTTCCATTCCGCGATATCCAGCTTGGCGCCCTGCATCTTGGCGTCGCCGTAATAGGCACCCCAGGGCCAGACCGCTACGGCCATGCGGACCGGGTTCTTGGCCGAAGCCACACCCATATCCTCGCCCGAACCACGCCAGACCAGCGCACGGACATAGGCGTCCTGCAAGCCACTTGCCTTCAGCGCGTCTTCCTTTGCCGCTTCGATCTGGTCGATCGTATAGGGCATCGGCATGTCCAGCGCCTCGGCCGAGGCGACCAGCCGTTCAGAATGCTCCCGACTTTTGAAAATTTTGCCGTTATAGGCCCGCTCGCCCTCAAAGACCGAAGACGCATAGTGCATCGCATGGCTCAGAATGTGGACATTCGCCTCGCGCCAGGGCACAAGTTCTCCATCCATCCAGATGACACCGTCACGATCATCATACCCCGCCATGCGAAACCTCCCTGCCTGGGTTGAATATTCCGATTATTGCGCAGTATAGGTCCGAAGTGGACATAAAGTTGCGCAAAAACTGCGATTCGATACCTGTCCGCTCTTGGAATGTCAACAACGCTGACATAAACTCGGACCTGTGTAACGAATGAGGCAGAATATGTCAGATACCCGCCCCGCCCAGGCCTTTGGCGGAGAAAGCCTGTTGTTTCTTACGGATGAACAGCTGCGGCAGGGGATCGAGGCGATGTTTTTTGCCTATCGCGGGTTCACGGCGGACCCGGATCGCATTCTGACACAGCTGGCCTATGGGCGGGCACACCACCGTGCTATCCACTTTATAAATCGCGCACCGGGGACGACCGTCAATAACCTGCTTGCTATTCTTGGGGTGACGAAACAGTCTCTGAACCGGGTCCTTCGGACATTGATTGACGATGGGTTGGTCGAAAGCAGGGTCGGTACAGTGGACAAGCGCGAACGGCACCTGTTTCTGACCGAAGCCGGGAGGGCGCTTGAAACCAGGCTGTCCGAGGCCCAGCGCGTACGGATGCGCGCGGCCTATAAGGACGCAGGCCCAGAAGCGGTGTCTGGGTTTCGCAAAGTGCTTGAAGCAATGATGGATGCTGATATGCGTCATGCCTATACCAAATTGCGGGATACGACCTCATGAGTGATATGGATGCCCATCTGTTGATCGTTGACGATGACGAGCGTATTCGCGATCTGCTCAAGAAATTCCTGATGCGAAACGGGTTTCTGGTGACCGCGGCGCGGGATGCGGCCCATGCACGTCGGGTGCTGTCGGGGCTGGATTTCGACATGATCGTTCTGGATGTGATGATGCCCGGCGAAGATGGTGTCAGCCTGACCAGAGCCCTGCGCGAGACCCACACCACCCCGATCCTGTTGCTGACGGCGCGGGGCGAAACCGAACACCGTATCGCCGGGCTTGAGGCGGGGGCCGATGATTATCTGGCCAAACCGTTCGAGCCCAAAGAGCTTTTGTTGCGGATCAATGCGATCCTGCGCCGGATGCCGGAAACCCCGGCACAGGATGCCGCATCCAAGATTCTGCATCTCGGCCCGATCCGCTATGATGTTGAGCGCGGTGAGATGTGGCGGGGAGAAGAAACGGTCCGCCTAACCGCAACGGAAAGCCAGCTGATGAAGATTTTCTCGGCCCAACCCGGCGCCCCTATCAGTCGCGCCAAGCTGGTCGAGGATCTGGGCCGTGACAAGGGTCAGGCGCAGGAGCGTGCCGTGGATGTGCAGATCACACGGCTGAGACGCAAGATCGAGCAAGACCCGAAACAACCCCGGTACCTGCAAACCGTGCGCGGGGCCGGGTACATGCTGGCTCCGGATTGATTGAACCGCTGCGTGGCGGTTCTTTGCCTTCGGCGAAGGTATTTTGACCAGATGAACAGGGGATTGTGATGAAAACTGCCCTTTTGACCCATGCGGATTGCCTTGGGCACGTGACACCCGAGGGGCATCCGGAACAAGTCGCGCGACTGGAACATATCCTTCATGCGCTGGATAGGCTGGACCTGGATCGTGTGACCGCGCCGCTTGCAGCCGATGATGACCTGCTGCGTATTCACCCCGAAAGCCATATTCGCGACATCCGCAAAAGTCGCCCGACAGAGGGATTCCGGCAGGTGGACGGCGATACATTCATGTCGCCGGGATCTGTAGATGCGGCCTATAGGGCTGCAGGAGCTGTGGTAAAAGCCGTGGATTTAGTGCTGGGCGGAGAAGCCCCAAATGCGTTCTGTGCCATTCGCCCTCCCGGCCATCATGCCGAGAATGAAACCGCCATGGGGTTCTGCCTGTTCGGCAACGCCGCATTGGGGGTGAAACACGCGTTGGATCATCACGGTCTGCGCCGCGTCGCTGTGGTGGATTTCGATGTGCATCACGGCAATGGCACGCAGGATTTGCTGTGGGATGAGCCGCGCGCGTTAGTGATCACCAGCCAACAGATGCCCTTGTGGCCGGGATCAGGCCGCGCCGACGAGACCGGCGCCTTTGAAAACGTCCTGAATATTCCACTGTCCCCCGGAACCGGCGGCGCCGAGATGCGCGCCGCCTATGAAACATTGGCTTTCCCGCGACTGCGCGCCTTCAAACCCGAGCTGATCATAATCTCTGCCGGGTTTGACGCCCATCAGGATGATCCGCTGGCCAATCTGAACTGGGCCACCGAAGATTTCGCCTGGATCACTGCCGAATTGTGCAAGATTGCCGATGAGCAATGCGCGGGACGTATCGTCTCGACTTTGGAGGGCGGGTATGATCTGAAAGCGCTGGCCGAGGCCACCCGTGCCCATGTGGAAGAGTTGATGAAGGCAGCCCGATGACAGATACACCCGTTGACCAGATGACATTCGAACAGGCGATGAAAGAGCTTGAGGCCGTTGTCGGCCAGCTGGAGCGTGGAGATGTGGCGCTGGACCAGTCCATCGCCTTGTATGAACGGGGTGCAGCGCTGAAGAAACGCTGCGAGGATGAACTGAAGCGGGCCGAGGAAAAAGTGGCCGCGATCACCTTGGACGCCGATGGTCAACCGACCGGGACGACGGTTGTCGAAGGCCAGTAAATGTTTCGCGAAAGACTGGTGCAGGATGCGACGCTGATTCAGGGTCATTTTGATCTGGTTCTGGGCGCGCTGGACGATCTGGATGTGACACAGGCGATGGCCTATGCCACGCAAGGCGGCAAAGGTCTGCGCGGGTTTTTGGTGCTGGAAAGCGCGCGGCTGCATGATGTGGATACAGCGCGGGCGATCTGGCCTGCCACGGGGATCGAGGCGTTGCACGCCTATTCTCTGGTGCATGATGACCTGCCCTGCATGGATGACGACGATTTGCGTCGCGGGCGCCCGACAGTTCATGTGAAATGGGATGAGGGCATCGCGGTTCTGGCAGGCGACGCGTTGCAGACGCTGGCATTCGAACTTTGCACCCGTCCCGAAATTGGCCCCGCCGAAATTCGCGCGGAATTGGCCTTGTCTCTGGCGCAGGCAAGCGGAGCGCAGGGCATGGTGCTGGGCCAGGCGCTGGATATCGCGGCGGAATCGGCAGACTCTCCGCTGACGCTGGAAGAAATCACCCATTTGCAGGCAGGAAAAACCGGAGCGCTGATCGAGTGGTCTGCATGCGCCGGCGCGCGTCTGGCCCAAGCTGATCTTGCGCCCTTGCGCCAATATGCCCAATCCCTTGGTCTTGCTTTTCAAATCGCAGATGACATCTTGGATATAGAGGGTAACGCCGAAATTGCGGGCAAGCGCCTTCAGAAGGATGCCGAGGCGGGAAAGGCCACGTTTGTGTCTCTGCTGGGCCTCGACGCCGCCAGAACCCGTGCCGCGGAGCTGGTGGAACAGGCCTGCGCCGCGTTGGAAGGCTATGGCGCGTCGGCTGAAACCTTGAAGGACGCCGCCCGCTTCGTTATTGCCCGGGACAGCTAAGCCAGGAACGCGCCATATGTCTGACCGCCCGAACACTCCTCTGCTGGATCTTGTGAACCGCCCGGCCGACCTGCGGCAGTTTTCGGACGCGCAGCTGCATCAGGTGGCGCAGGAATTACGGGCCGAGACGATCTCGGCCGTGTCGGTCACCGGCGGGCATCTGGGTGCGGGTCTGGGCGTGGTGGAACTGACCACCGCGCTGCATGCGGTATTCGATACGCCGCGTGACAAAATCATCTGGGATGTCGGGCACCAGTGCTATCCGCATAAA
Source organism: Ruegeria sp. YTSA219 (assembly GCF_059609985.1). Lineage (NCBI taxonomy): Bacteria > Pseudomonadati > Pseudomonadota > Alphaproteobacteria > Rhodobacterales > Roseobacteraceae > Ruegeria > Ruegeria sp. YTSA219. The sequence goes on along the minus strand of NZ_JBXWMT010000013.1, from coordinate 72,269 downwards.
ATCCTGACCGGGCGGCGCGACCGGATCCGTACCCTGCGCCAACCCGGTGGGTTGAGCGGGTTCACCAAGCGCAGCGAAAGCCCCTATGACCCGTTTGGCGCGGCGCATTCCAGCACCTCGATCAGTGCGGCCCTTGGCTTTGCCGTGGCGCGAGATCTGGGTGGCGTGACGCCCGAAGGTCTGGGCGATGCGATTGCGGTAATCGGCGATGGCTCGATGTCGGCGGGTATGGCGTTTGAGGCGATGAACAATGCGGGCCACCTGAAAAAGCGCCTGATCGTTATCCTCAACGACAATGAAATGAGCATCGCACCGCCGGTTGGCGCCCTGTCCAGTTATCTGTCGCGCATTTATGCCGAAGAACCGTTCCACGATCTGAAGGCCGCCGCCAAGGGCGCGGTGTCCTTGTTGCCGGAACCGTTCCGCGAAGGCGCCAAACGCGCCAAGGAAATGCTCAAGGGCATGGCCGTAGGGGGTACTTTATTCGAAGAACTGGGCTTTTCCTATCTCGGCCCGATTGACGGACACGACATGGATCAGCTGTTGCCGGTGCTGCGCACGGTCAAGACGCGGGCCACCGGCCCGATCCTGATCCATGTGCTGACAAAAAAGGGCAAGGGCTATGCCCCCGCCGAGCAGGCCCGCGACAAGGGTCACGCGACCGCGAAATTCGATGTTGTGACGGGTGAGCAAAAGAAGGCGCCGTCTAACGCACCGTCCTATACTTCGGTTTTTGGCAAGACGCTGGTGGAAGAAGCCGCGCGGGACGACAAGATCGTCGCCGTCACCGCCGCCATGCCCGATGGAACCGGGTTGAACCTGTTTGCCGAACGCTACCCGTCACGTTGTTTCGATGTAGCGATTGCGGAACAGCATGGTGTGACGTTCTCGGCGGCTTTGGCTGCGGGCGGGATGAAGCCGTTCTGCACCATGTATTCGACCTTCCTGCAGCGCGGCTATGATCAGGTCGTGCATGATGTGGCCATTCAGCGCCTGCCCGTGCGATTTGCCATCGACCGCGCTGGTCTGGTGGGCGCTGATGGGGCGACCCATGCCGGATCGTTTGACATTGCCTATCTGGCCAACCTGCCGGGCATGGTCGTGATGGCCGCCGCAGATGAGGCCGAGCTGATGCATATGGTGGCCACCGCCGTCGCCCACGACGAAGGCCCGATCGCCTTCCGCTATCCCCGCGGTGAAGGCGTGGGCGTGGACCTGCCCGAGCGTGGTGAAGTGCTTAAAATCGGCAAAGGCCGGATAATTCAGAAGGGCGCGCGTGTGGCATTGCTGTCTTTCGGTACGCGCTTGGCCGAAGTACAAAAAGCCGCCGAGGCCCTATCCGCACGCGGCATAACCCCCACCATCGCCGATGCACGTTTCGCCAAACCGCTGGACCGCGACCTGATCCTGAATCTGGCCTCCGATCATGAGGCGCTGATCACCATCGAAGAGGGTGCGATTGGCGGTTTCGGCAGCCATGTGGCGCAGCTACTGGCCGATGAGGGTGTGTTTGATCAGGGCCTTAAATACCGCTCGATGGTGTTTCCGGATATCTTCATTGATCAGGCAAACCCGGCGGATATGTATGCGGTTGCCGGTATGAATGCCGAACAGATCGAGGCCAAGGTCCTGTCTGTTCTGGGTGTGGCCACGATTGGTGAAAAACGCGCCTGAGGGAACATTGAGGTTATCAACTCCAAGGAAGATGGAACCTCAAGAGAGCTCTCCAGTGAATGACGATTGAACTAAGCCAACATAAGTAAAAGATATTGCAAGTTTGTGATTTCACACGTGTCGCTTTGTTTGGCCTTTTTGACCCTTTCCGCATTGCTTACACAGTCGCGGCCAAAAAAATACGGGCACCAAGGCGCCCGTATTAGCTTTTTCTCGATGTTGATCAGTGAACCGTCTCGACCTTGTGGAAATCCAGATCACGGTCTTCGGGCATCCCAGTTATGCTCAGCACCTCTTTGCGTTTGGTGATCAGGATATAAACCACACAGGCCAGATAGAGGCCGACAACAACTGCGCCGATCCACTGGATCTGCAACCACTGGCTTTGGAACAGCAAGGTCAGGACGAACAGCAGCACAACATTGCCCGCCACATAGATCGCTTTACCAAAGCGGGCGACTGTCATGTTCAGGTTGTCCGTATAGAGCCTGATCAACGAATCCAGTGAGTTGATCACGAAGGTCACGCCCACAATCACCATCGCAATGTTGGTGATGCCTGCGGTGCTGATGCCGTTCAGGTGGTAATAGTAGAGAACGGTGAACCAGATCGCCAAAGGTATCGACGGAAAGATCAGCAGAGCAGCCAGTAGCTGCCAGGTCTTCAGCCCACCTACAAAGCGAGATGTGAACTGGCCGATCATGATCGACCAGGCAAACCACCAGAACAGGTAGAAGGCGTGATAATCTGTCAGCGGCAGGACAAACTTGTGCAGGTTGGTGAAATAGGCACCAACATTGCTTCCGGTTTCCACAAAGCCATTCACGCCCATGCCCGCAGCAACCCACATGCCCAGGATCAGTGCCAGGAACAAAAAGGTCGAGCCCACCGACAGGATACGCACGTATTTCAGGTCGGTCGAAGAATAGGCCGCTGCCAGAATGACGACAAACACGATGACATAGAAGGTGGTGACCACTGACTCGCCGTCTCCGACCTCGGGCAGGTAGCCAGGCAGGTAGATCAGGAACAGGCTGGCGGTGAAAGCGCAGGTGCCGATGATGACCACATTGTTGATCAGCTTGACCAGCGGGATTTCAAAGAACTTCACGCGCGGCTCGATGACACAGAAATAGAACGCGGTCAGAAAGTAGAACGCCCAGATCAGAAAGCCCCAGAACCCGAATTCGATCGCCAGTGGGTTGGCAAACGCATAGGCGGGGTCTTCGGCATAGCCGCCGAATTCGGTCAGCGGAAACATGATCAGGCCGACATCCAACCCGGATGTGAACAGAATCGCGATGAAGGTGAACAGATGAACCGGCGTTACGCCGACGATCCGCAGATTCCACCACTTCACCACAAAGAAGGCAACAAGGCCCAACGCCAGCAAGACGCCAAATGATAGTATGTACTCCAATAGCACCGACAATCCTCCCATTAATGTCAGTTCATGACGCTGTTATAGTTTATTGGCTGATCAATCAATAAAAACAGCACTGCTTGCGGCGCGCGCTTATTCGGTCAACAGTGCGCGAAAATCTGAACAGGGGGTCGCGATGGATTTTCGCGCAATGGCCATGGGGCTGACATTTGCGTTTATCTGGTCTTCGGCCTTCACCTCGGCCCGGATCATCGTGGCGGACGCATCGCCGTTGTTTTCCCTGGCTCTGCGGTTTCTGATCTCGGGTTTGATTGGCGTCGTGATTGCACGGGCGATGGGTCAAAGCTGGCGGCTGACGCGGTCACAATGCTATGCCACCATCTTGTTCGGGATTTGTCAAAATGCCCTTTATTTGGGCCTAAACTTCTATGCGATGCAAACAATCGAGGCCTCTGTTGCCGCCATCATCGCCTCGACCATGCCATTGCTGGTTGCCTTGGCCAGTTGGCTGTTTATGGGCGACAGATTACGGCCAGTTGGAATTGTCGGCCTGTGTGCCGGGTTCGCCGGTGTTGCTCTGATCATGAGCAGTCGGATCGGCGACGGCGTTGATCTGTTCGGCGTCATGCTTTGTGGCATTGGAGCGCTTGCGCTGACATTTGCCACGCTCGCAGTGCGTGGGGCGACATCGGGCGGGAATTTCATGATGGTGGTTGGCTTACAGATGCTGGTCGGATCGGCCATTCTGTTTGTTGCAGCACCGGTATTCGAAACGATTCATTTCCACTTGACGGTGCCGCTGGTCCTGGCCTTCACCTATACAACTCTGTTTCCCGGCCTTCTGGCCACGTTCATCTGGTTCCTGCTGCTGGATCGGATCGGCGCAACCCGGGCGGCCACGTTTCACTTTCTCAACCCGGTCTTTGGTGTCACCATCGCCGCGATCTTGTTGGGCGAAAAACTGGGGCCGCTGGATGCGGTCGGGGTTCTTATCACAACACTGGGCATTCTGGCGGTGCAACTGTCTCGCCAACCCGGCAGAAAACCAGCCTGACCTTGCACAACTGCGCGAGCCCGGCAGAACACCCTTTGCTTTCCGCCAATAATCCCCATCTATTATGCGAACCACCAGAAGTCCGGAGGAGCAATGACCCGTTACACCAAATCCCCTGAGGCCGTCGCCGCATTGTCGCCCGAGGAATACCACGTCACGCAAAACAGCGGCACCGAACGGCCCGGAACTGGCAAACTGCTGAATAACAAAGAACCCGGCATCTACGTGGATATCGTCTCGGGTGAGCCTTTGTTCGCCTCGGCGCACAAGTACGAATCCGGCTGCGGCTGGCCCAGTTTCACCAAACCAATCGTGCATGAGCATGTTGAAGAACTGCGCGATGCCTCGCTGGGTATGATCCGGACCGAAGTTCGCTCGAAACATGGCGATAGCCATTTGGGGCATGTATTTCCCGACGGCCCCCGCGAACATGGCGGGCTGCGATACTGTATCAACTCAGCCTCATTACGGTTCGTCCATCGCGATCAGATGGAAGCCGAAGGCTATGGCGAATTCCTGATTCATGTGGAGGAGATCGAATGACCGAACATCGCGCCGTTCTTGCCGGGGGCTGCTTTTGGGGCATGCAGGATCTGATCCGCAAACGCCCGGGCGTTTTCCGCACTCGCGTCGGATATACTGGTGGAGACGTGCCCAACGCCACTTATCGCAACCACGGCACCCATGCCGAGGGGATCGAGATTTTTTACGATCCTACCGTGACCACCTATCGCGATCTGCTTGAGTTTTTCTTTCAGATCCATGACCCGACTACGGTGAATCGGCAAGGGAACGACATGGGGATGAGCTATCGCTCGGCCATTTATTATGTCGATGACGCCCAGAAACAGGTCGCCCTGGACACCATTGCCGATGTGAATGCCAGTGGCATCTGGCCCGGCAAAGTCGTGACCGAACTGGAACCCGTTGGCGATTTCTGGGAGGCCGAGTCCGAGCATCAGGATTATCTTGAACGCATCCCGAACGGCTATACCTGCCATTTCCCGCGCCCGGATTGGGTTCTGCCCAAACGCGACGCGGCCGAGTAAGGATTAGCCCCGGATCAGGGGCTAGTCCGACGCTACCCGCGGCCGTCCACTGGCCTCGACGGTGATCATTGCCTCAACAAAGACCTCCTGCGCTTCGATACGGGCGGTGCGGATATCCCGGTCGACGATCACTCGGATATCCTCGGCACCGGCTCCGCGCACTTCTCCTTCCGCCTCAGCCCTCAGGATGGATTCCAGCAGCGCCATCGCCTCGTCAGAATCGCTAAAGTCCTGAGGCCCGTCTTCAAGATGCACCCTGTACCGCCCTTCGGATGGCGCGGTGACGGTCCCGGCCCGGCGCAGTGTCAGCCTGCCAACCACAGCTCCAATCGCATTGGCCACGCCCGTGTGTTCCGGCAGAATCATGCGGCATCGCAATCTTTCCCCGACTGCGGGGTAATAGCTGGGGGCCGACGCCCCAAGACCAATCACATCCACATTCAGTGCCGCGTCCAGCGCCACCAAACCGCGATGCCCGGCCAGACCTTTCCGCGTCAAAACATGCCGGGCCAGATCGGGTGCCGGAACGCCGAACTCCTCGGCTTCTTCTGAGAAAGCGGTCTCTAACAAGGTCAAAGAGGTTTGTTCGGTCAGCTGATCAACGATCATCTGCGCCAACAGATCCGGTGTTGCAGCCAGCATATCGCCGGTGCCAATCCGTTTTCGCGCCACCAGTTCCAGCGCTTTGCGTGCAGCCTCTGCGTCCCAGGCATCCAAACGGCCCAGAACATGGCTGGCATCCGAAGGTGTCACGCCGGATACCTGAACGATTCCACGATCCACCAAACGAGTAAGTGCGCCTGTTTCCATCCGCGTTTTAATCAAATCGGACAGCGGCAGGACCTTCTGCCCCAAACGATCCACTAGGGCGGTTTCCCTTGCCCCCAGACCTTCGGCATGAACACCCGGTACCAGACGTGCGAACCGGGTGTCATGTTCACCCACGGTTGGGGCCCGCAACTGCGCATCCAAGGCCGTGTGAACCTCGTCGGGCGCTTCTGACGCGATCAGAGATACGGGCAAAACACGGCGCGGTCCCAGGAAGATGCCCCCGCCCAGCCCTTCGGTTACAACATGTACCTGACTGTCCCCGCCCAACCCGTGGGTCCGCATTGCGACGGCCTCCACCATGGTGCGAAAGCCGCCAACCCTGGCACCTTCGGGATCAATGGCGGGCTTGCCATCCCGGATCAAGGCGACATCGGTCGTGGTACCACCGATATCTGATACCAGCGCGTTCTCGGCTCCCGTTAGCCAGCGCGCCCCGACGATCGAGGCCGCAGGGCCGCTCAAAATCGTTTCAATCGGTCGATCCCGCGCCTGTTCGGCGCTCATCAACGCTCCGTCGCCTCGAACCACCATCATTGGCGCTGAAATACCTAGCGTCACAAGCTGATCCTGTGCCCGTCCGATCAACCGGTCGATCATGCCAATCAACCGCGCATTCAGCACCGCTGTCACCGCACGTTTTGGGCCATTCAACTTGGCCGACAGATGGTGCGAACATGTCACCGGCGCACCCGTCCGATCAGTAATAATGCGGGCGACCTCAAGTTCATGCGCCGGGTTTCTGGTGGCGAACTGACCGGCCACAGCGAAACCTGAAACCCCTGAATTAGAGTCTAAAAAGGCTTCAATCGCCTGAACATCCAATGGCCTGGCCTCTGTTCCAGCATGCGTGTGACCGCCCGCCACAACCAAAGCAGGATCCCCTTTCAAAGCATCCCGCAGACCATGCTTTTCCAGATCTCCTTCCCTGAACCCGATATAGACAAGGGCAACCCGGCCACCCTGCCCTTCGACCAGCGCATTCGTGGCCAATGTCGTTGACAGCGACGCCATTGAGATCTGCTCCGGTGACACCTGAGCCTGCGTCAGAACCGCAGAAATCGCCTTGCCAACGCCAATCGCCAGATCAGCTCGTGTTGTCAGAGATTTGGCTGAAGCAATCACCTCAGTCTCATCCCGGACCAGCACCGCATCCGTATAGGTTCCGCCTGTATCAACCCCCAAAGCCAGCGCCATCGGGTTCTCCTTCCTGTTCGCTGTGATTGGGTTTAGCGGTTTGCACCGACACGTCCAGCCTGTTTGCGGCACCTAGGAGAGTTGTTTGACCGCCCAGCGCGCGGCATCTGCCACGGCTGAATCCGGATCCTCTGTCAAATCCTGTGCAATCGGTATCAACCCCTGCAGGCCTGAGTTGCCAATGGCGTACAGCACATTTCGCACAAACCGGTCCCGTCCAATCCGCTTAATTGGAGAGCCCGAGAATTTCGTTCGAAATTCCGGATCGTCCAGGCCAGCCAATTCTGCCAGCCGAGGAGCCTTCAGATCCTCACGCGCTGCATAGCGCATGTCACTGGCCGTGACTGCGAATTTGTTCCAGGGGCAGGCGGCAAGGCAATCATCGCAACCATAGATCCGATTGCCGAGTTTCGCGCGCAGGTCTTCATCAACCGGACCCTTGTGTTCGATTGTCAGGTAAGAAATGCAGCGCCGCGCGTCCAACTGATAAGGCGCCGGGAATGCGTCTGTCGGACAGGCGGCCAAACAGGCCCGGCAGGATCCACAGTGATCCACCTCTGCTTGATCCGAAGGTAGGTCCAGAGTTGTAAAAACAGACCCTATAAAGGCCCAATTTCCCCAATCGCGACTTACAAGATTGGTGTGCTTACCCTGCCATCCCAACCCCGCAGCATGACCCAAGGCCTTTTCCGGAACCGGGGCGGTATCGACAAAGACCTTCACCTCGCCACCAGCCTCGGCTATCAACCAGCGGGCTAACCTTTTGAGCCGCTTCTTGACCAGGTCGTGATAGTCCTTGTTCTGCGCATAGACTGAGATCGCCCCCTTCTCGGGGTGGTCCAGAATCTCGGTTGGATCATGTTCGGGCGCATAGCTTTCTGCCAACATGATCACCGATTTCGCCTCGGGCCAGAGCGCTGCCGGATCGCCTCGCCAATGGGTCCGCTCGGCCATCCATCCCATTTGCCCGTGATATTCGGCCTGCAGGAACGCCTCCAGCCGGGCGGGCACTTCGGGGACATCCCACGGGCGACAAATGCGACAAGACACAAAGCCCTCGCTCAGCGCCTGTGCCGCCAGCCTATCCTTTAAACCCGATCCGCTCTTCATCTGGCCCTAAATACCTTCGGGGGGAATCGCGCCCCAAGGCGCGATGGGGGGGCAGACAGCCCCCCTTGTGCGACCCTATCAGAAATCCAGATCTGCGTAATGGGTGGGCGGCCTGAACCCAGGAACCTGATCCGCCAGGATCGACCGGAAAGCAGGTCGGGATTTGATCTTGGCGTACCAGTCTTTAACCGCCTGAGACCGATTCCAATCCACGTCTGAGATATAATCCAGCGTCGATAGATGCGCCGCAGCCGCAAAATCGGCCAATGTCATCTGATCCCCGGCCAGCCAACGGCGGTGATCCAGCAACCAGGCCATGTAATCCAGATGATACTTGATGGCCTTGGCACCTTGCTTGACATTTTTGCTGTCGGGATAGCCCTGACCGGTAACTTTCTTGTTCACGCGCTCATAAACCAGTTTGGATGTCACCTCGTGATGGAACTTGTCATCAAACCAGGCCACCAGCCGACGCACTTCGTATCGAGCCTCCGGCGTTTGGGGCATCAGCGCAGGATCGGGCCGGGTTTCTTCGATATATTCGCAAATCGCGTTGCTTTCGGACATGATCTTTCCGTCCAGACGAAGAACCGGGACTTTTCCGGCCGGGTTGCGCCGCAGGAAATCCGGGTCTTTCTCCCAGTATTTCTCCTCGACCAGCTCAACCTCAATCTTCTTTTCCGCCAGTGACAGGCGCACCTTGCGGCAGAAGGGGGACAAGGGAACATGAAACAAACGCGCCATGGGCTTCCAATCGAACCAGTGAATACACTCAAGCTTTAGCCTTGCAGGGCCTTGGGTTTCAATCCTCGAAACAATCCGCGCGACCATCTGCGCGAATGGTGGCCGCCCCATCGAGGATCGAGGCAGCCCGTCTGCGTGTGCGGACCGACGGATCCCGAACGGACCTGTTTTTGGGAGAAGGCAGGATTGCGGCAATACGTGCGGCCTGGACTGGCGACAGCTGGGCCGCGGTCACATTGAAGTTGCGCTGGGCTGCGGCCTCAACGCCAAACACACCTTCGCCAGTCTCGGCCACGTTCAAATAGACCTCGAGAATGCGCTGCTTGCTCCAGAAAATCTCGACCACGGGGGTGAGAGATGTCTCAAGCGCCTTACGCACCCAACTGCGTCCCTGCCACAGGAACACATTCTTCACCACTTGCTGCGTGATGGTTGAGGCGCCACGTGTACCGCCTTCCTCCAAAGCATCGCGAATGGCATCGACATCAAACCCCCAGTGCAGGCAGAAATTGGCATCCTCTGCCGCCACCACGGATCGCGCCATGACGGGCGAGATCTGTTCAATCGGCACCCAATCGCGCTGAACTTTGCCCAGCCGCCGCCATTCAGACCAGATCGTATGGGTTACCGGGGGATTCACCACAGAAAAAAGCACCACAAGCGCCACAACAAACGCAACCAGACCCAATACTGCGCGGGTCACCCAGCGGCGAATCCGCGATTGTGTCTGGTTCTTTGCCTTCGACGCCTTGCTTTTCTTACTGCTCGATTTGCGCGCTGCTTTCTTTGCCATATTGTTGCTATACGACGCGGCGACGATGTTTGGAACGGATTAAATCGCCAAAGCGCGCGCCTCGCGCGGGCGTATCACGGGGCGGGCGGTTTCTGGCAGGACCGCGTCGCGGGTCTGCAATTCGGGAAACAGGGCCAGAACTTCAGCCTTTGTCTCGGCGTCAGACTGAGAGAGCGCGTGCCCCGGGTAATAACTTTCGCTTTTGGCCCCATTTGCAATGACGATCTCATGGCGCGAAAAGAGAAGATGAATATAGTCGATCTGACCACCCTCAACACGCGTAACAGAATCCCCGTTGACCAGGCAATGCGCTGCGATCAGCACTTCGGAATGGCCGAACAAATACGGCGCCCGCCAGTCCGAGACCAGCATCCGGTGCTGTGGCGACACGATCAAAGGCTGTTCCAGCCCTAGCACGCCAGCCTCAAACCGAATGGGCGCCAGCTTGCCTTCGGCCTCAACCGTGGTCCGCCCCACCCAAAGCAGCGGCTGCGCACCGTTGTCCGATGTGATGACCATATCGCCGGGCTTCAGATCTTCGACTGAGCAAGCGCCGTCAGGCGTTTCGATCAGCGTTCCGGGGGTGAAACAGGGCGGGCCAAGATTGCCAACATCTAGCGGCCCCTGCGTGTTGACAAATGTTGATGAGACAAACGTGCCCGGTTGCAGAACCTGCCCGTCTGTTGGTGTAAAGACACGGGTTCCGTCAGCAAGATAGAAGGTCGTGCCGGTATAGGTGACATTGCCAACGCCTGTCACGTTAATCGTAACAACATCACCCGGCCACGACGAAGTTACATCCTGGCCGTTTACCGTATCCCCGCTGGGCGCGTCGATCTCGCCATCGTCATCCACATCGGTGAGGTTGAATTTATCAACAACTACCGATGTACCGCCCGGTGGCGGATTCGCGGGGTCAAACGAATAAAACTGATCAAGATAGGTGGTTGGCATCTAACAGACTCCTACGCATTCGCACGACTGCACAGCAGCCTAACCGCAACTTCCGAACAAAAAGTGACGAAATCTAGGCTTATTGGGCCCGTTTCGACAAGCAAACGACCACCTAGGACCAATAAAAGAAAACCCCACGTGGTTTAAAAGACACGCGGGGTTGCCATTTTCATTGGCCCTCAGATTACTCTGCAGGAACAGCTGTTGCCTCGACCGCCAACGGATGGCTGAGCTTGTTCAGCATCTCTTTCGGGCAGACCTGGATAAAGTTCGCCTTCTCGACCTCCCAGTGCTGCAGGATATCCGCAGCCTTGCGGCTAATGGTTTCGGCCTGATGGGTTTCGATCAGCGATTTCAGCTGATCTTCCCAATGGCCAATGGTCACGGGGCATGTCACCAGCGTTTCCATATTCATCAGCGCCTGCGCCTTGCCGTCGGGGTCGTACAGGTAAGCCATGCCGCCTGTCATGCCCGCTCCGAAATTGGCGCCGATACTGCCCAGGATCACGGCGACCCCGCCGGTCATGTATTCGCACCCGTTCGAGCCGCAGCCTTCGATCACCACCTTGGCGCCTGAATTGCGCACAGCGAACCGTTCCCCGGCGCGGCCTGCTGCAAACAGATACCCGTCCGTGGCCCCATACAGAACCGTGTTGCCAATGATGGTGTTGTCATCCGCCTTCAGCGGGCTGACCTGCGGTGGACGCACAACAATCATACCACCAGACAAGCCCTTTCCGACATAGTCATTGGCATCACCCGAAACTTCAAGCTTGAGTCCCGGCGCTGCAAACGCTCCCAGCGACTGACCGGCAGAGCCCTGCAGCTTCACGTGCAGGTGATCCGACTGGAACGTGTTCCGCATCCCGAAATTTAGCACGATATGGCTGGAAACCCGCGTCCCAACGGTTCGGTGCGTGTTTTGCACTGCGTAAGACAGCTGCATTTTCTCGCCGTCTTTCAGGAACCGGGCGGCATCGCGCACGATTTCCGCATCCAGCGTATCGGGCACCGCGTTCCGGTCTCTGTCGCGATTATAGACGATGTTATGGGCACCATCGACGGTGATCAGCAGCGGGTTGAGGTCCAGATCATCCAGATGCGCCGACCCTCGGCTGACCTGCGCTAGCAGATCTGCCCGACCGATGATCTCGTCAATCGAGCGCGCACCCAGGCTGGCCAGCAGCTCGCGCACTTCTTGCGCGTAGAAGGTGATCAGGTTGACGACCTTATCGGCATTACCGGTGAATTTGGCGCGCAGGCTTTCGTCCTGAGTACACACGCCAACTGGGCAAGTGTTGGACTGGCACTGACGCACCATGATACAGCCCATCGCGATAAGGGCGGCAGTGCCTATACCGTATTCCTCGGCCCCCATCATCGCGGCCATGACGATGTCACGACCGGTACGCAAGCCGCCATCGGTTCGCAGGGTCACGCGATCCCGCAGGTTGTTCATCGCCAGAACCTGATGCGCCTCGGTCAGGCCCATCTCCCACGGCAGACCAGCATATTTGATGGATGTCGCAGGCGACGCGCCGGTGCCGCCATTGTGACCCGAAATAAGGATAATGTCCGCTTTTGCCTTGGCTACACCTGCAGCAATCGTGCCAACACCCGAGGACGCCACCAGCTTGACCGTCACCTTACAGCGCGGGTTGATCTGTTTCAGATCATAGATCAACTGCGCCAGATCCTCGATCGAATAGATATCGTGGTGCGGCGGCGGTGAGATCAGTGTTACACCCTTGGTCGAATGGCGCAGGCGCGCAATCAGGTCGGTGACCTTCATGCCAGGCAACTGCCCGCCCTCACCGGGTTTGGCACCCTGGGCAACCTTGATTTCCAGCTCTTCGCACTGGTTCAGGTATTCGGCGGTTACACCGAACCGGCCCGAAGCCACCTGTTTGATCTTGGCCGAGGGGTTGTCACCATTGGGTTCCGGCACGAAATGCGCCGGATCTTCGCCGCCCTCGCCGCTGTCGGATTTCGCCCCGATCCGGTTCATCGCAACGTTCAGCGTCTTGTGCGCCTCGGGCGACAGCGCCCCCAGCGACATGCCCGGCGTCACGAACCGTTTGCGGATCGAGGTGATAGATTCCACCTCTTCAATCGGGATCGGCTTGCTCAGCGGTTTGAAATCCATCAGGTCGCGCAGATGGATCGGCGGGTTCGATTGCATCTTGGCCGAATACTGCTTCCACAGCTCGTAAGACGCCTTGTTGCAGGCCATCTGCAGCATATGCATCGAGGTCGCTTCCCACGCATGGGTCTCGCCTGATTTACGGGCCTTATAGAAACCACCGATCGGCAGAACATCCAGACCGCTTTCCCAGCCCTTGGCATGGATCTCTTCGGCCTTGGATTGAATGCCGGTAACACCGATGCCGGAAATCCGGCTGGTCATACCGGGAAAAAACTCGGCGACCATGGCACGGCTGAGGCCCACAGCCTCAAAGTTCAATCCGCCACGATAGGATGAGATCACCGAAATCCCCATCTTGGCCATGATTTTCAGCAAGCCCTGGTCAATCGCCTCGCGGTACCGCGCGACATTTTCGGTCAGGCTGCCATCCAGCAACCCGCGATCAATACGATCGGCCAGAGAATCTTCGGCCAGATAGGCGTTGACCACAGTGGCCCCGCACCCGATCAGAACGGCGAAGTAATGCGGATCAACGCATTCCGCCGACCGCACGTTCAGCGAGCAGAATGTGCGCAGACCCTTGCGGGTCAGATGCGAATGCACCGCGCTTGTTGCCAGGATCATCGGCATCGCTACGCGACCCTGACCTGAATTCATGTCGGACAACACCAAATGCCCCGCGCCCGAGCGCACGGCCTCTTCGGCTTCGGCTCTAATACGGGCCAAAGCTGCGCCCAGCGCCCCTTGTCCGGCTTCAAAGCTACAGTCGATTTCTGCCAATGGAGCATTGAAGTTTTCAGCCAGTGCTTCCCATTGGGCATTGCCCACAAACGGGCTTTCCAGCACAATAATTTCGGTTTGGCTGCTGTCTTCATCCAGCACGTTTTTCAGGTTTCCAAACCGGGTTTTCAGCGACATCACACGATATTCGCGCAACGAGTCGATGGGAGGGTTGGTCACCTGGCTGAAGTTCTGGCGGAAGAAATGGCTGAGCGGACGGTACTGTTTCGACAGAACAGCGGATGGCGTGTCATCCCCCATCGAAGCCAGTGCCTCTTTGCCATCTTCGGCCATTGGCGCCAGAATCTGCTCCAGTTCCTCGATCGAATATCCGGCGGCGATCTGACGCTTGCGCAGCTCCTCGCCCGAATAGATCGGCGCTTCGGTGATTCCAGCCAGAGACTCGTCCAAATCGTTGATCTTGCCGACCCAATCGCCGAATGGCAGTGCGCGGGCCAGCTTGTTCTTGATCTGCGTATCGCGATACAGCTTGCCCTTTTTCAAATCCACGGCCAGCATTTGGCCCGGGCCCAACGCGCCTTTTTCGGTCACACTGGCCTCATCAATCGGGACCATCCCGGCCTCGGAGCCTGCAATTACAAGACCATCTCCAGTGACCACATAACGCATCGGACGCAATCCATTCCGGTCAAGACCGGCACAGACCCAGCGGCCATCGGTCATGGCCAACGCGGCAGGGCCATCCCAGGGTTCCATCACCGAGTTGCAGTAAGAATACATGTCGCGCCAGGCCTGCGGCAGTTCCACCGCTTGCTTGGACCAGCTTTCGGGCACCAGCATGGTTTTCGCCATCGGGGCCGAGCGGCCTGCGCGCACCAAAACTTCGAATACAGAGTCTAATGCGGCAGAATCCGACGATCCACCAGCGATGATCGGTTTGATATCCTCGGCGTAATCGCCAAAGGTGCCGCTGGCCATGCGGATTTCATGGCTTTTCATCCAGTTGACGTTGCCCCTGAGGGTGTTGATCTCACCGTTATGGGCCAGCATGCGGAAGGGCTGGGCGAGCCACCATTGCGGGAAAGTGTTGGTCGAATAGCGCTGGTGATAGATGGCAAAGGCGGATTCGAACCGTTCATCCATCAGATCGGGGTAGAAAACCGCAACCTGCTCGGCCAGCATCATGCCCTTGTAGATGATTGACCGGCAGGACAGTGACGCCAGATACAGCCCGGAAATCCCGGCCGCTGCGGCAGCCTTTTCAATGCGACGACGGATGACATAAAGCTCACGCTCGAATGTCTCTTCGTCCACGCCTTTGGAATTCGAGATCAGGATCTGCTCAATCTCGGGCCGGGTCGCGTTGGCCTTTTCGCCGAGGCAGGTGACATCAACCGGAACGTGGCGCCAGCCATAGATATAATAACCCATGCGCAGCACTTCGGATTCCACGATGGTCCGGCACTGTTCCTGCGCGCCGAAATCGGTGCGGGGCAGAAAGACCTGACCAACCGCGATCAGCTGATCCAATTTGGGCTCGTGCCCAGTGCGACGGATCTGGTCATAGAAGAAAGGAACCGGGATTTGCACATGGATACCCGCGCCGTCGCCGGTCTTGCCATCCGCATCTACCGCGCCGCGGTGCCAGATCGCCTTGAGCGCGGCGATGCCAGCATCCACAACCTTGCGTGACGGCTTGCCATCGACTGAGACCACAAGACCCACACCGCAGGACGAATGCTCTTCTTCCTCGGAATAGAGACCGTTTTCGGCCATGAACTGACGTTTGGCTTCTTCGGCCCGCACCCAATCGGCATCATATTTGGTCATTGGCTGTCTCCTTCTTCCGGCAGGCCGTACATGGCTTCGACCTCAGCTTTGGTCATCTGCCGACGCTCGCCTGCGAACGCGTACCCGTCAGGCTTTTTGTCGATATAAAGTTCCAGTTGCAGCGGATTGTCCGTGTCGTCGAACAGGCCTGCTGCCATTTGGGTATGCCCGTGCATTTCACCCGGCAGCGTGATCCGGTACCAAAGGGCCGATCCGCAATCGGCGCAAAATGCACGTTCCGCCCAATCCGAGGACGTAAAGGTCTTAACCGGCCCAAGGGCCGCATACCCCTCTTGCGCGGGAAACGTTATCAGCATCGAGCTGGTCCAGCGGCGACACTGGTCGCAATGGCACGCGCCCAACGAATCTTTCGCCGGGGTGGCAGTCACTGTGACCGCGCCGCACATACATTGGCCTTGCAATTCGGGCATCTCTGTCCCTCCTGTCGCGGGGCTTATTCGGCTGCAACCGCAGCCGTGTTGTTGAAACGGTCAAGGATCGCGTCGGCGCAGTCGCGCCCATCGCGGATCGCCCAGACCACCAGCGAGGCACCGCGCACGATGTCACCGATGGCATAAACCCCGTCCATCTCGGTCTCGCCGGTCTCGAACGCTGCTTTTACAGTGCCCCAGCGAGTCACGGGCAGGTCAGGCTGGCCAAACAGGGTGGGCAGGTCTTCGGGCTCGAACCCCAGCGCCTTGATCACCAGATCAGCGTCTTCGACATAGTCCGCGCCTTCGATCAACTCGGGGGCCTGACGGCCGGTGGCATCGGGCTGACCCAGACGCATCTTCTGGACCATAACGCCGGAAACCTGATCATCGCCGGTAAAGCCCTTTGGTGCGCTTAGCCATTCGAATACGACGCCTTCTTCCTCGGCATTCTGCGTTTCGCGCTGCGATCCGGGCATGTTCGCGCGGTCGCGTCGATACAGGCATTTGACCGAGGTCGCACCCTGACGGATCGAAGTCCGCACGCAATCCATCGCGGTATCACCGCCACCGATCACGACAACTTTTTTGCCTTCGGCATTCAAACGGCCATTGTCGAAATCTTCGACCTCATCGCCAAAGCTTTTGCGGTTCGAGGCTGTCAGGAAGTCGATGGCCTTTTCAATACCCGTCAAACCGCTGCCAGGCATGGACAGGTCGCGCGACTTGTAAACGCCGGTTGCGATGATAATCGCATCATGTTTGGAACGGATTTCCGCGAATTTGGCGGCGTCCACGTCGCAATTCAGAACGAACTCAACCCCGCCATCAGCCAACAGGTCATTGCGGCGCTGAACAACGTCTTTTTCCAGCTTAAAGCCCGGAATTCCATACATCAGCAGTCCGCCTGCCCGGTCATGGCGATCATACACGGAGACCTGAATACCCGCACGGCGCAGCATGTCCGCCGCTGCCAGCCCACCAGGGCCGCCGCCGATGATGCCGACGCTTTCGCGGCGCTCAGCACCCGGCACGACCGGCTTGACCCACCCCTTTTCCCAGGCTGTGTCGGTGATATATTTCTCGATCGAGCCAATGGTAACAGTGCCGTGCCCAGATTGTTCGATCACGCAATTCCCTTCGCACAGGCGGTCCTGTGGGCAGATGCGCCCACAAATCTCGGGGAAGGTGTTGGTGGCCTGACTGGTGTGATAGGCCTCTTCCAGACGGCCCGTTGCGGTCAAGTTCAGCCAGTCGGGGATGTTGTTGTGCAGCGGGCAATGCGACTGACAATAAGGCACACCGCATTGGCTGCAGCGGCTGGCCTGTTCTTCAGCTTTGGCAGCAGCGAATTCGGCATAGATTTCGTCAAAGTCTTCCGTACGGGCATCTGCGGCCCGTTTTTCCGGCATTACTCGGTCGATCTGCACAAATTTCAGCATCGGTTGCTTGGCCACGGGTCAGACTCCATGAATTGGCTTGGTCGCGCCTCTTTAAAAGATGCGTAGGGGGATTAAAAGTCAAGTGTGCTGACCTTTTTTCAAAAACTTTGCTGGATTCCACCGATGACCAGTGAGAAATACAGGATATTAGTTCCGATTCGGACCTATTTGCATCCTTTTCTTTTCCTTACCGCGCTTATACGCAGGGATCACAAAGAACACGTGGCGGCAGCACGGGCAGGTAAATGAGTCTTTTTCAGTTGATTCTTGCAGCAGTCATTCAGGGAATTACCGAATTTCTGCCGATCTCATCTTCGGGTCATCTGATACTTTTACCCAGCCTGACCGGTATGGACGATCAGGGGTTGGCCATCGATGTCGCTGTGCATGTGGGCACTCTGGGCGCCGTAATTCTGTATTTCTGGTCTGATGTGAAAATGGCGATTTCCGGACTGCCGCAGGCTCTTTTGGGGCGCACCGATACACCACAAGCCCGATTGGCCCTGGGGCTGATTCTGGCCACGATCCCAACCGTCATTGTCGGAGCGATCCTGTTCAAAACCGGGCTCAGCCAGTCTCTGCGCTCAATGACGGTCATCGGCTGGACGATGCTGGGGTTCGGCATATTGCTCTACTGGATGGACCAGAAAGGGCCGCAAAGCAAAGAAACCTCTGACTGGGGCCTGCGCGATGCGATGATCATGGGCCTGTGGCAAGTTCTGGCGCTGATCCCCGGAACATCCCGGTCCGGGATCACGATCACCGGGGCGCGCCAGCTTGGATACAGCCGCGAAGACGGTGCACGCATCGCGATGTTGATGTCCATACCCACGATTCTGGCATCCGGAGCGCTGCTGTCCACAGAGGTCATCCGCCAGGCAAATGCCCAACTGGCGTTCGACAGTGCTGTTGCTGCGTTCTTTGCGTTTCTGTCTGCGCTGCTTGCCTTGTCGCTAATGATGCGCCTGTTGCGCAGCGTCAGCTTTACGCCATACGTGATCTACCGCGTAGTAGTGGGCGCAATCCTTCTGGTCATCGCCTACAGCTGATCAGGTCCGCATATTGCTGGCCGAGTTCTGTATGTCATCATACTGACCCGAGGGGCGGAACTTCCACAGATAATCCGGCAGGACCGAATCCAGCGTCGCCGGCTCGATCCCCAGATCGGCAAAGCCAAGCGCGCTATCTGAGACAACATTGTCGTGACGCAGATTCTTGAGCTGATCACGCGTCAGGATATTGTTCGGAAACAACTGAAAGCTCGCAAATTTCATTATGTCCAGCATTCCCGCCATGATCCGGGCCACCCAAAAGGGAATCCCAAGGACAATCCGATGGCGGTTGATCACATCCAGCATCTGCAGCATCAACGCACGGAAGGTTTTCACTTCGGGTCCGCCCAATTCGTAGACACCCCCGCTGGCCTGCCCCAGCACGCCCTGCACCGCAGCCTTGGCGACATCATCCACATAGACCGGCTGAAATTGCGTCTGGGCCCCGACCAGCGGCAGAAATGGCCCCATTCGGGTCATCGCAGCGAAACGGTTGAAGAACTGATCCTCGGTTCCGAAAATCACCGAAGGGCGCAGGATCATTGCACCCGGCATATGCGCCAGAACACCGGCCTCTCCCCGCGCTTTGGTACGAGAATATTCGCTCCCCGCCTCGGCATTAGCACCAATGGCCGAGATATGGACCATACGGTTTACACCTTCAGCGGCTGCTAGACGCGCAACGCGTTCAGCCCCTTCGGTTTGAACGGTATCGAATTCATTCCGGCCAATCTCGTTCAACACACCAACACAGTTCACCACCGCATCAGCCCCCCGCATCGCCAAAGCAACCGAAGCGTCATCGCGGATGTTACACAGGACAGGTTCGACTTGCCCCACCGCACCGTAGGGTCTAACAAACATCGCTTCGTTCGGACGGCGCACCGCAACCCGAACGCGCCAGCCTTCATTCGCCAGACGTCGCGCAATATACCGGCCGACAAATCCGGATCCGCCATAAATCGTGACCAGTTTGGACATTTGAGGGCTCCTGCTATTGGGTCCTGATCCGATCTACCGCCCAATGCCCTTTCAAACAAGGCGCAATAACGCCGCGCAGCCACGAAAAAGCAACGCGGCACAGACGGTTGAAAGCAGTGGTTAAAAAACTTTCAAAAAACTTTCCGAATCCGGTTGACGCCTTCCGCCAGTAGGCTTAAACGCCCCTCCACGACACCTGCCCAGGTGGCGGAATTGGTAGACGCGCTAGCTTCAGGTGCTAGTGTCCGTATGGACGTGGAGGTTCGAGTCCTCTCCTGGGCACCAAATTTCCATAATATTATTATATTTTTCAATCACTTAAGGCGGGTATCTGTATTTCTATCCACCTTATAGCCCACCTTTGAGCGTATGGTGTTATTCCAGCTTTCCGACTTGAAGGGCGGGAAGAAGACGTTCGCTCCATATGCGATAACAACTCCCGCAATCCGTGAAAGCGGTCATTTACAGTCGGGAGTGCGATACCCGCCCGATCCAGGTATGGATGAAATCCTTTGTGGCGCGCGGTCAGAGTGGCCTGGCAAGGTCACCAATATCCCAGAAAAGCCCGGCCATTGCCCGCAATGCATCACGCGACACCGACTTCAACACGTGTTCGTTGGGCGCGTGCTGCGAACAGCCACGATAGGAATGAGGCACCCAAACCGTTGGGAGGCCGAGCACATCGGAAAAGACCTCATTGGGTAGGGAACCGGCGAGATTTGGCAGAATATGTGGCTGCTTTCCGGAGGTATCTTCCAGCGAACGCGCGACAAACGACACCCAAGGATGATCCGGCGATGTCCGCGTCGCATCAAAGAATCCACGGTCATGAGGTTTGATATTAACGATCTCAAATCCTCTTGCATCAAGGTGGCGACGAAGGGCCGGCAGGATACCGGATTGATCGGTGCCAACAACGAAGCGGAGCTGGCAGGCGGCCTTGGCATATCCCGAGATCGCGTTAACCGGCGCTTCGGGGACACCGCTTTTCATCGCGAGGATCGCAAAACTGTTCCAGCCGAAGACCCGTTCGGCCGGTGTCAGACTTTCCTCGCCCCAGTCTTCGTCAATCTTCGGACCGCCATCTTCGCCTACCGGCAAGTTGCGCAGGGCATGCCGGATCTCTTCGGTTAGGCTGGTCGGTCGCCACTCTGGTATTTGGATTTGGCCCCTCACATCGGTGATCGTCGAGAGGGCTTGTGCAAGGATCATCGCGGGGTCGGCAAGTAAACCGCCCCAGTTGCCGGAATGATGCGCACCGTCTCGAAGGTCAACAATGAGGTCGAACGAATAGCCGCCCCGTGAACCCATGAACATCGTCGGAGTGTCTGACTGAAGGCGTGGTCCGTCCGATGCGATCAGGACATCCGCGGCAAGGTTTTCTTTGTGCGTGGCGCAAAAATTCGACAGCCCCGGCGACCCCATCTCCTCACCCATTTCAACAAGGATCCGAATGTTGAAGCCGAGTGATCCACGAGCGTCGATGACGGAGCTCAACGCAGCTAAGTTGATGAGGTGCTGTCCCTTGTTGTCAGCGGTACCGCGTCCGAAGAGGCGATTACCATCATCGACGAGACGAAACGGGTGAAGCCCGTTTCGCCACTGATCAGTTTGCGCGCGGGTCACGTCGCCATGCCCATAGGACAGGATCGTTGGGCTCGAGTCGTCCTCGATGCGTTCAGCGACAAGGATCGGACCTGCATCCGGCACAGGGTTCGGGTGGATTGCACAGGAGAACCCAAGACCGCGCAGGCGCGGAACGAGGGCTTCTTCAAGAAAGAGCGGAAGTTCCGCGGCTTTCTCTGGTGTCTGGCTCTCTGTCTCATGGGCAACCAGTTCGCTAAGATCGGTTGCAAATCGACCGCTATCAAAATACTCGGCGGCGTTGTCTATGGCAGCAGCGCGGGTCATGATCACCTTCCCTCAGACAGGTGGGCGTACGTCGTCAGGAATCGGACATGTATACGGCGTTTCTCCCAGATGGTCCTGATGCGTCGCGCGCGCAGCGTCAATGCGTGACGGGTCCTCAACCAATCGACAGGCCGTCGCGGCCATTGCCTTTGCGGCATAGATCATGCCTTTGTGCGCTGCGGGCGCCTTGCCTTGTGCAACTGTTTGCCAGGTATGAAATGGCGTTCCAATGGCGCAGGTCGCGACCCGCGCCTGAACTGTCGGAACAGCCCAACTCACATCCCCGACATCTGTTGAGCCTTCGCCGCCATCGCTGTGGCGATCAAGAGGAGCTATGAAGTCGCAGAGTGCGAGATCCTTTTTCGGCTTGGCTCCGATCCGCTTGAAGGTCGTGTTGATGTCAGCCGTGGTCAATGTAGTCTGAATCTCGCGGGCAAAGCTGAGGTCTGACTCGTCAAAGGCGACGGGTCCGAGTTTCTTTAGCTCATGCTGCATGGTTTCTTCCAAAGGACGGTTTCCAAGCAGGTTTGAAACGCCGGAAAAGACCTGACTTGTGACCTGCGTTCCGGTCATCAACGCCGCACCGTCTGCAATCTTTCTGACACGCGTAACCAGATCGGCGAGGTCGGGTAGCGAACTGGCGCGGACGAGCTGGCGCACCGTGGCCTTGGCTTGCACCACGTTCGGCGCAACGCCACCTGCATCGAGATAGGCGTAGTGCACCCGGGCGCTGTCGGGCATGTGCTCGCGCAGATAATTCACACCGATGTTCATCAGTTCAACCGCATCAAGCGCGGACCGGCCCAATTCAGGCGCGCCAGCAGCATGGGCGGCTTTTCCATGAAAAGTGAAGTCGATCCGGGTGTTCGCGAGCGATTTGGCCTCATTCACGCCTGTGAAGGTTGCTGGATGCCAGGAGATGGCCGCGTCGACATCATCGAACAGTCCTTCGCGCACCATGTACGTCTTGGCCGCGCCCCCTTCTTCGGCGGGGCAGCCATAGTACCGCACACGGCCCTTGATGCCGTTTTCGGCCAACCAGTCTTTCACCGCCGTGGCAGCCAAGAGTGCGGCGGCGCCGAGCAGATTGTGACCACACCCATGCCCGTTGCCGCCCTCTTCAATCGGCTGATGTTCAGCCACACCTGGCGCTTGGCTCAGATATGGCAGCGCATCGAACTCGCCGAGGATGGCGATCACCGGACCCTCGTCTCCTGCCTCGCCAATCACGGCCGTAGGAATGCCAGCTGCATTCTCTGTTATCTTGAAACCTTGAGCGCGTAACATCTGCACATGTTCAGCGACGGACTTGTACTCGGCGTAAAGCGTCTCGGGCGTGTCAAAGACGCGGTCAGACAATGCGATAAAATCATCACGATGGCGGTCAACGTGGTCCCAGATCGGATCGGCGTTTTTCAAGGGGCTCTCCAGCTTCTCGTTCAAACGGTTTCGGCGTGTTCCAGCAGGCAGGCTGTTTCGCGCCCGCCGCGCCCGGCTTTCAGTTCAGGAACGGTGGTGCGGCACTCAGCGGTCGCCACCGGGCAACGCGGGTGAAAGGTACATCCAGATGGTGGATCGAGCGGCGACGGAATTTCCCCGTCAATCGGGGCAAACTCACGCCGGCGCTGATCAAGGCGCGGAGCCTCTGCAAGCAGAGCTTTCGTGTAGGGATGGCGTGGGTCAGAGAAGATTTCCTCTGTCGATGCGCTCTCGACAATGCGGCCCAGATACATGATCGCCACGCGGTCGGCGATGTGTTCGACGACGCTCAGGTCATGGCTGATAAACAAATACGTCAGGCCCAGCTCCTCGCGCAGGTCCATGAACAGGTTGATAACCTGCGCTTGGATCGATACGTCCAGCGCAGCGATGGCCTCGTCGCAAACAAGGAACTTCGGCTTCACGGCGAGCGCACGCGCGATCACGATCCGCTGCCTTTGCCCACCGGAAAACTGATGTGCGTAGCGCCGCTTGAGCGACGGGTCGAGGCCGACCTTACGCATAACGTCGTCCACGTAATCCGCACTCTCTGCCTTGCTGACGCTCCCATGCATACGCGGTGCTTCACCGATGATATCTTCGACGCGCATACGCGGGTTGAGGCTGGCAAAAGGGTCCTGAAAGATCATCTGAATAGCGAGGGTTGCCGCGCGTTTATCGGAGCCGCTCAACGTCGCGACATCTTTGCCTTCATAGAACATCTGCCCATCACTAGCGGCGTGAATGCCGGCCACAACACGTCCCAGCGTGGACTTGCCGCAGCCAGACTCGCCGACCAATCCCAGAACTTCGCCCTTTTGGATCGACAGGTTTACATTATCGACTGCATGGACAGTTTCTTCACGGATGTTTGCGCCAAGTCGCTGCGCGATTTTCCCCGCTACGTCCAAACGCTTGGTGAAGCGCTTCGAAACGCCTCGGATTTCAACGAGCGGCTCTGTCATAGCGTAGTCTCCTCCGTACGCTGCGGGTTGAAACAGCGAAGGCGGCGGCCATCCACGTCCTTAATCTGGGGTTGTTCGGAACAAGCTGCCGTCCGAGCCTGACAGCGAGGACCAAAGGCGCACCCTTCAGGAAGGGCGAACATATTCGGCGTCATCCCTTCGATCTGGAACAAGCGCTGCCCACGCCGGTTAGCGGTCGGAACAGATCCAAGAAGCCCAACCGTATAGGGATGCAGCGGACGGTCTATCACATCGTCGATGCCGCCCTGCTCAACGATCCGTCCGGCATACATAACTGATATCCGATCCGCGAGCCCCGCCACAACGGCCAGGTCATGCGTGATCCAGATCATCGCGGTTCCCGTGCGTTTCGTCAGCTTCTGGGCCTCGTGGATGATCTGCGCCTGAATTGTCACGTCGAGCGCGGTCGTCGGCTCGTCGGCAATGATCAGGTCCGGCTGGTTCAGGAAGGCTGTCGCAATCGCCACGCGCTGCCGCATCCCACCGGAAAGCTGATGCGGATAGGCCTGCAATCGCTCTTCCGGCGATGGGATGCCGACCAATCCAAGCGCATCGCGGCTTCTTTCCCAGGCGGTTTGGCGGTTGACGTTTTCATGGGCGAGAATGGCCTCGATCATCTGCGTATCGACGCGCAAGACCGGGTTGAGCGTCATCATCGGATCCTGAAAGATCATCGAGATTCGGTTGCCACGCAAGGATTTGAGTCGCTCTTCCGGTGCGTTCGCGATCTCGTCACCATTAAAACGGATTGACCCATCGACGATGCGCCCGGGAGGATCGATCAGCCCTAGGATGGAGAACCCGGTGATCGACTTGCCCGACCCGGACTCACCTACTAGCCCCATGACCTCGCCCTTGGAGACGGTGAAATCCACACCATTAACGGCCTTGACCACACCCGCATGCGTGAAGAAGTGGGTCTTCAGCCCGCTGACTTCGAGTACTGCCGTCATCTCTTCAACCTCGGATTCAGAACATCGCGCAAATGGTCGCCAACAAGGTTGATGGACACGACCGTCATTAACAGCGCGACGCCGGGAAAAACGGAAATCCAGTAGCGTCCTGAAAGCATGTATTCGAATCCATTTGCGATCAGCACCCCAATCGACGGCTCAGTCTGTGGAAGGCCTACGCCAAGGAACGAAAGCGTCGCTTCCAAAGAGATCGCACTGGCGGTTTGTACCGTGCCAACGACGATCAGAGGCGCCATGCAATTCGGGAGAAGATGCCGAAAGACGATCCGCGAACGCGAAATGCCGAGGCATTGTGCGGCTTCAACATATTCCTTGCCACGCTCGACAAGCGCGGTCGCGCGGACCGTGCGGGCGTAGTATGCCCATTGCGCAATTACGAGGGCAAGGATGATCTTGTCGACACCCTTACCAAGTGCCGCAACCATCATCAGTGCTACCAGCGATGCCGGGAACGACAGTTGAAGGTCCACGATGCGCATGATGAACGCTTCGGTCCGGCCACCGGCGTAGGCCGCGACCAGACCAATCACCATACCGATCAGAAGGGCAATCACTCCAGATGCAAGCCCAACGGTCAGAGAAATACGCAAGCCATAGAGAATTGCCGAGTAGAGATCGCGTCCAGACCCGTCCGAGCCGAGCCACATCGTGTATCCGTCGAATGCTTCGGAACCTGGAGGCAAGCGCCCATCCATGACGCTGACCTGACCAAGATCGTAGGGGTTCTGCGGCGTGATCCAGGGCGCCAGGATGGCCAGCAGAACGATGACCAGGAATATGCCGAGCGCCGCTGTCGCGATCCTGCTTTCGAAGAACTCGGCTCGAAAACGCTGGAACGGCGTCTCGACTTTCGGGGATTTGGTGGGGGTCAGTGAATGATCTGTGACGGTGTCGGTCATGCGCCCTGATCCTGCAAACGAACCCTCGGATCGAGGATCGAGTAGAGTATGTCGACGATCAGATTGATCAGCACGAAAAACAGTACGATGATCATCAGATAGGCGACGACGACGGGCCGATCCAATTGCAGTATTGCGTCGATCAGCAGTTTGCCCATTCCGGGCCATGCAAAGATCGATTCAGTCACCACCGAGAACCCGATCAAACTGCCGAATTCGAGGCCCATGACGGTCACAACCGGGATCATGATGTTCTTCATCACATGCACCAGAATGATGCGTCGGGTCGAAAGACCCTTGGCCCGGGCGTATTTCACATAATCCTGCCCCATCGCTTCACGGACACCCGCTCGGGTAAGGCGGATTGCCAGTGAAATCTTAAGAAGTGCCAGGTTGAGAGCAGGCAGGAAGATGTGGCTCAACCCATCGAGCGTAAAAAGGCTGCTGTGAATTCCAAGAAACGAGCCGATATCGCCACGCCCTGTCGCCGGGACCCATCTAAGTTCGACTGCAAACAGCATGATGAGCATTAGTCCGACCCAGAAGGTCGGCAGCGAGAAACCGAGAATCGAGCCAGCCATGATTCCCTTGGAAAGCGGGCTATCGGGATAGAGCCCGGCATAAAGACCCAATGGAATACCGATCACGATAGCAAGAAAGAGTGCACTGAAGGCCAGTTCCATCGTGGCAGGCATATGGTGCAGGATCAGTTTGAGCGCGGGCTCACCGAAGACGAAGCTATCGCCGAGGTCACCTTGTGCTGCACCTTTGAGGAACAACCAGTACTGTTCCCAAATAGGCCGATCCAATCCAAGCCGTCGAATGGCAGCTTCGATGTCAGCCTGATCCGCGTCGGGGCTTACCAGCATGTAGACCGGGTCACCAACGATGTTGACGCCAAAAAAGACAATCACCGACATCAGAAAGACAACAAGCATTGCTTGCAGCAATCGGCGAATGACAAAAACGGTCATGAGGACATTCCCTGGGCAAAGGCTTCGGGCCGCTGCGAAGGCGGCCCGGATGCATTGCGGTTACTCTTTCACGACGCCTGTCGCGAGAGTGTATTCGTCGGTCCGAGGGATGTAGCTCAGACCTTTTTTGGCCGCCCAGGTGTTGACCTGGAAGTGAGTCGGAATGATTGCCACATTCTCGATCGCGCGCTCTGTCGCCGCGGCGAGCAGTTCCTGTCGCTTGGCGTCATCGACTGTTCGCAAGGCTTCTTCGATCAGCGCGTCGGTTTCAGCATCCGAGTGTCGGCCACGGTTTGATGATCCAAAGCCCGCATCCTTGTCATGGGTATGGATCAGCGATTTGAGAGGCGAGGACGCTTCGCCGGACCCCGCGCCCCATCCGACGAGGATAAAGCTGAATTCCGGCAGACCCTCAGGGCTGCCTTTGGAAGCGCGTCCAAAGTATACCGAACGCGGCATGGTTTCGACGGCTGTCTTGACGCCAGCACGGGTCAACATTTGCGCAATTGCCTCGGCGATTTTGGCGTCGTTGATGTAGCGGTCATTCGGCCCATGGATTGTCATTTCAAATCCATCGGGATAACCGGCTTCAGCCAGAAGCGCTTTAGCACCGTCCGGGTCATACGCCACGACGTCCAAATTGTCGGACACGCCAAAGAACCCCTCGGGAAGAAGCTGGCCGGCGGGTAACGCAACCCCCTCCATGACACGCTCAACGATTGCATCGCGGTTGATCGCCATGCTGATCGCCTTCCGGACGCGGACGTCCATGAGCGGGTTCTTGATATCGCCGCCACCATTGGCCTTCACAAAGGGTGAATCCTCGCGGAATTGGTCCATGTGAAGATAGATCACTCGGTTGGACACGCCCTGGCTCAACTGGATATCATCGTTGCCCTGAAGTGTAGTGATATCGGTCGTCGGGACGCCCGATATCATGTCGACGTCACCGGCAAGAAGCGATGCAACACGGCTCGGACCGGAGGTGATCGGGCGGAATTCCACCTCGGACCAGATCGGCGCATCACCCCAGTAGCCGTCGTTCCGTACTAGCACGATGCTTTCACCCGGCGTGTAGCTTTGGAACTTGAATGGCCCTGTGCCGATGGCGGCCGTACCCGCGTTGAAGTCTTCCGTCGTTGCCTCGCAGCCCACTTCTGAGATCACAGGGATCGTGGAAATGTCATTGCCCATCAACGGATAAGGTGCGGCCGTTTTGAATTGCACCGTGTAGTCATCGATCTTGACGACTTCCTTACCCTTGAGATAGGTGCCGTATCCCGATGGAGAGTTCGGTACGTCCGGCGCGCGCGCCATGGTGCAGACTACATCATCTGCCGTAAAGTCGCTTCCGTCGTGAAACTTTACGCCTTCACGCAGCTTGAACTCCCAAGTCAATTCATCAATCGGCTCCCATGACTCTGCAAGACCCGGTGATAGGCGCTGATTTTCATCCTGCGCGATCAGCCGGTCAAAGATGTGCACGGACATTGCGTTGTTCGGACCCAAGTTGTGAAAATGCGGATCGAGCGACGTCGGCTCCGAAGCGAGGCCGATCGTCAGTTTTTCGGCCGAAACAGCACCGACGCCGAAAGCCAAAATGCCGACAGCGACAGCTGTCGCAGATGCGAGTTTCCTCATCAAAAAGACTCCCTGTTTGTTTGGCGCTTGTGAATAGGCGAATCCTCGGCCGATCCCGCGCCCTATTAAAAAAGGCTAGCTACCGCAAAAATCATTGCCAATACTCAATGCAATGCAATTCTGCATAGATCAATCCAAGAGTTTGGATGTTCAATCGCTCATACCGTGGGAGGAATGCAGCATGACGGAACACCGACACAGACTGCGCGAGTTCGAGTCGCTAAGAGCCGTGATCACAACTGGGACGACAATCGGTGCCGCACGGCGTCTCGGGATTTCTCAGTCTGCCGTAAGCCGGTCCTTGTCGCAACTCGAGGCCCGAGTTGGACGGTCGCTGTTTCTCCGCCGGTCGGGACGCATTGACCCAACCGACGAAGCGTTGCGCCTCAACGAAAAACTGGACCCAATCTTCGAGACGCTTGCCGATATCGAGGGCGCAGAATGGGCTACTCCGGATAACGAGCCGTTGCGTCTGATCGTGCCGCCGACACTGGCGCATCACTTTGTCATCTCTAGGGTCGCCAGTTTTCTCAAGAAGAATGAAGGAAAGCAGCTTCAATTGGATATTCAGGCGACAGACGTGCTGGTCGCCGGCATTCTCGACCTCCGCTACGATCTTGGTTTGACGAGTGCGATGATCCAACGAACTGGTGTTCACCTCATGCCGTGGCGCCGCAGTCAGGTGGTCTGCGCCATGCCGAGCAACCATCCGCTGTCGGAAAAACGAGTGGTGACGCCGCAGGATCTGGAAGGTGTCGCGCTGATAGAGTTTCTGAGAAGGCTGGGGACGCGAGCGATCACCGAAAAGATCTTTGCGCGCGCCGGAATTCGTCCAAAACAAGTCGCCGAAACGGCAACGAACATGGCCGCTCTGGAGCTTGTCCGCGAGGGTTTGGGTGTGACGCTGATCAATCCCTTCCCGTTGTTGTCGTCGGGGATGGAAGGTGTCGTCGTCAGGCCATTTGACGCCGCCATTTTTTATGACACCAGCTTTGTTCTTCCATCAGGCAGGCCACCATCTCAGCTTGCCCGCCAGTTCATGCAGTTTGTCAAATTGACGACGCCGCATGACAAGTATTCAGAGCCCGTTTAGCGCAGCAACTGAGCCGACCACGAGGCGTCGATGTCCATCGGAAAGTTCGGTCGTGGCAAATTCGCAAACGGCCAGCGGTCGTAAACTGGCGACGTAAGCCCGCCCGTGTCGACCTCAAAAACCTGGTTTGGCCCAAACCAGTTGGAAAACCCGGCCCGAAAGTGGCCTCGGGATTTCACAACAACGGTCCGGGCCGACGCAATATCCAGTCCGAACATGTGAAAGAACACGGGATCGGCGGTCTGCGTGCGATCGGTTATCACTACCACGGTGATGCCACCAATACGAAGCGCAGCGGATGGCCCCAGGGCCAATCTCCGACCGGCCGTCATTCCCAGTTCACCGACCACATCTCCATTGTGAAGACCCAAGACCTCCGCATCCGCCTCGAAAGGCACATCCCACTGCGCCCAGAAAACACTGGAATCGGAAGAACGGTTGAATTGTGCCCTGAATTTACCGCCGACACCGATGCGATGGGCTTCGTTCACAAGTTCCGGATCACAAAAGGAACCGAACAGGCATTCTTCGGCTTTTGCCGCATGAAGAGCGGCTAACAGTTCTGTCGTCCTGCCACTGCCGCCGCCACCAGGATTGTCACCGGCATCGGAGAAAATCACAGGCGCGCGCGCTTGGTCGGCGGAAATCGAGATCGCTTCCGTCACGGATGTCAGTTTTCGAACGAAATCCTTCCTCAACGACCAAGCCATGTCTGCCAGTTCTTCCGCCAGTGCACTGGCCGCCTTCTGGTCCTCACGCGCAGTAACAACGATGCTCAGACCATTGTCGGGCGTGTCGGAGAAAAGGAAATTGCCGAAGATCGATACGTTTAGAATCTCACCTCGGCCTTCGGCTTGTCGTCGCTGACCGTGGTCGATCAGCGTGCCATACGGGTGCTCGGCACTTAGAAGGGTTACGGATGCCGGAACAAGAGGCAGTTTGACATGCGCGGTTTGGGGCCGGACGCCCGACGCCAAAACCCGGCGCAGCGAAAAGGCGGCTTCCTCGCCACGTTCTATCTGATCGACGTGAGGATTGGTCCGATAGCCGACGATCAGGTCACAGGCATCGACCATCTGCTGTGAGATATTTGCATGCAGATCGAGTGTCGCAACGACAGGTACGTCCGGTCCGACAACTCTCCGAATGTGTGACATCAACAAACCGTCGGGGTCGTGGTCATGCTCGGCAACCATCGCGCCGTGATTGCAGATGTAGACTGCGTCAACAGGGCCAGCTGAGCGAAGCATGTCTTCCGAAGTCACTATGATCTCTTCGATCACGGTTTTTCGTACTGGACCTGCCGGGTGGCTGGCTGCCAAGATACAGGGTACCGGCGTCCAGTCGCCCGTAGCATCCATCGCCCTGACAAAGGCTGCAAATTCTATTGCCAGCTTTGGTGTCGCGAATCTGGCCTCAGACATCAAAGCATCGCCTGATAGCCATGTCAGAGACTTAAAGTCTGACAAATCAGCCGGGGGTGCAAAACGATTTGACTCGAGAATTGCGCCAAGGAGGGCGATCTTTGGAACCTTCATGCGAGAGGCCTTTGGGAATGCAACACAGTGCGAGGAAACATGAGTAAGTGATTTCAATCAAGGTATCATGCGTCTTCTCTTTACTAGGAAAATGTCCGTCGCATTGCGTCTCACCCATTGCGCGACGCGCAAGCGATCTGTGCCACCTATTATGCTGACAGAAGTTTCCGGGGAATTCGTAAAGATTGTTTGGGCCGATGACCCAGACGTTCACCTCATGCGCGGCGCACCAGATCGCCCACCCGCTCGGTTTAATCGCCGCGGGCAAGACGCTTTGTATCTGAGCCCTGATGTTGAAAGCGCAAGGGTCGCCATCGGACAGGACGTTAGAAAGGATGATCGCCCGCGGGTTGTGCTGACTTTCGAGGTGGAACGATGTGCGTTGTTCGATCTGCGCAGCCCCGAAGCCGCAGATATCTATGCACTCGCCAGTCAACCCTGGCGCAAACTCGTAGCTGCCGGTGGGGATCCGTCCTCATGGCTCGCGGCTGATCGGATCAGAGCAGACGGGCATATTGGATTGATTGACCCCTCACGAAGGCGCCCGGGCCTTTGGCACATCACACTTTTTCGATGGAACGAGGCGAGCGCACCTAGCGTGTTTCGGTGTAGTGAAGTGAAACCGGTTATCGTCCCGCCGGACTATCGGTGACGTTTAAAGTACGACCCAACTATCATTTCGCAATTATGGCCATCGCAAGAAACCACCGTTCGCTAATGTGCCGTATCGATGGGACCACCTAGAAAGTGGTTCATGGGGAGATAGAAAGAGAACGCTTTTCTTTGGCAAACCGCGACTTTCGCCGCTGCCACAATCCGGTCTTTCATACCGAAACCTTCATAGGCAACTTCGTGGGACAACACGGATACTTGCAGCCCCAGTTAATTCGCGTCTGCAGCGAATGCCAGCAATGCGGGCTGCGAATGCAGCACTTCAGCATTTGTCTGAGTGACCGCTTTGGGCCGCTCACACCTGAGCGAGGTCAGGCAGTCGAAAAGATGCCACGATAGCTCCGGCGTTAGCATCGAGCCCAAAGCGGCTAATTGGTCAACAAATCCCTGCCGTCGCAGCGGAACACGGAATTCGCCTGACAGTGGAAAAGACAGTGTCGACATTTTTGACGCGAAAAATATTTGGTGGTCTTAACGCGTAACAGAATACTCGTTGTCAAATATCAAGCATAAGCTCTAAGCGTCCGAATAGATCGGCCTTTCCAAATCGGATGGCCCTACTCAGGCACTATGTTGTGATTAATCCTGAACAGGTTCTTTGGATCATAGCTGCCCTTTATTTTCGAAAGCTTCCCGCTGTTTAGGCCGTATGCACCAGCCATATGATCCGCTTCGTCTTCGGGCATAAAGTTTACATACGCGCTACCGGTCGCATGAGGCCGCATCTGATTATAAAGTCCCCGCGCCCACGCAATGCACTCATCATCCTTGCTCGGGTCTTCCCAACGTGTGTGAACATTCATTATGAAGTGTGCTGATCGTTGCGGATAAGCTGTTGAGTGGGGTTCAATGCGTGCCATTGCGCCACCTACATGCGCAATAAATACTTCGCAAGCAGGGTCGGGAAGGCTGGAAACCGCCTCGAGAAGACCTGTGATTGCTTCCGAGGAAAGCGCTTCGAAATCATGGCTTTTCCAATAATTCCGAGCGCCCGGTGTAAGCAAAGGGTCGAATGCTGCTTGCCAGTCTACAAACTTGTGAGGTGAGATGACATCGGCAATCGGTTCTCCTAGCGCGCGCAAACCCGACAAGGCTTTTTCACCATCGTCTATAGGACCACTGTAGCAAGCTGCAAAAATCAGCACCTCTCTCCCATGCCACTCTTCTGGTAGGAACGGGAGAGGAGGAGCTTTTCGCATCACGCTCCAGACGGTCAGCTCATCGGGTGAATCATCTGCAATGGCTGCGAATTCTGCAAGCAGCTCTGGCGCCTTTTCGATCGGGTGAACGATCAGGCCGGACAGAACATCGGGTCCAAGATCATGCAACTGAAACTCGAATGAGGTCACGACGCCGAAATTGCCGCCTCCACCGCGGATGGCCCAGAAAAGCTCCGGATGGCTTGTGGGCGAGGCGGTGACAATCGTCCCATCTGCCGTCACAACTTCTGCCGACAGAAGATTGTCGATCGTCATTCCGAATTTCCGCGTCGTCCACCCAAAGCCGCCACCAAGAGTCAGGCCAGCGATTCCAGTTGTCGAATTGATGCCGACAGGGACAGCAAGCCCATGAGCCTGAGTTTCGCGATCTACATCGCCAAGCAATGCACCCGGTGCAACCCTAGCAGTCTTGTTGACAGGGTCTACGTGTACCGATTGCATCTGGGACAGATCGAGTAATACCGTCTCGTCTGCAACAGCGTGACCTGCAATTTGATGCCCACCTGATCGGATTGACATTATGAGGCTGGCGTCTCTAACAAAGTTTACAGCTTTCTGTACGTCGCTCGCCCCCATCGCGCGGATCACGAACCCAGGGTGACGTTCGAACATGCTGTTCCATGTTGTTCTTGCGCCTTCATATTCCGGAGTGCCCTGTAAGTAGACGCCGCCGCGAAGCGAGGAATTAAGCGTATCCAAAGCGCCTTGATCCACAGTTGCCTTGTTTCCGTCGAGTGTTTTTATGTCGTACATGCATAGGCCTCCCTGTTTTCAGATCAGGCTTCTTGCGCGGCTGCCTCATATAGTTGTGACTTCCGATGCGTTGTCCCGCAGTTAAATCGCCTCGGATTAGGTTTTAGAACTGCGAATACTCAGGTGAATATTCCGGGATCTATCTGATCCACGGGTGTAATGACATCGGCTGGGATGTTAAGGCGCTCGGCCGCCTTTCTGAGGCTTTCCTCGTCAGGGGCCTCATACAGGCAGTATGTTTTGCGCTTGTCTGCGCTGAGGAACGAGAAAATCCACTCGACCCCGACTTCGTCATTGATCTCTTTGATGTGAATTTTGTCGTCGTCGCTAACGTTCAGCTGCTCGGCAAAATTTCTCTCAATTATGTACCTTGGCATAATGCTCCCCCAAGCATGTAAATGACTTTAAACAGCTACTCCCTCGAGCTTTGACCTAAGGAAAACCATACTCAATTGCTGTGAAATTGCCAACGCTTCCCCTTCTAGTTGAAACGCTAGTTTCAAATCATTCGTTCGGCCCCGTTGCCTTAGCGCGGATGCATACGCGGCCTTGCTGTGCGCAATCCACGGTGGGCACTTCATGCGCGTGTCTATTTCGATGGCCTTATGGAACATCCTCTCAGCGGCGTCCCAGTTTTTTAGCACCGCTGCCAGATTGCCTAGACGTCTTGCTGCCGCCCCGGCGCAAACTGTTGTTGCCCCAGCGGTGATCGTCAGCTCTTCGTATGGGGTCAGCATGTCATAGAGGGTCTCAGCATGTCCCAGATGCTCGACTGCGACACAAATGTCAGCGAGATAAGACAAAGTAGTCGAAAACATAGCATCAAGCGGAAGATCGAAGCCATTCTCTGCCATTTCATTCAGTATGCGTTCAGCTGGTTCCTTGTATCCCAACTCGGCGGCAATAAGGCCAAATCCTGGTTTCCAAGAAATGTCTTCCGGGCTATCCGTCATCAGCTTCTTGATCACCGGTGCAACTTCGTGCAGCCGGTTTTGTTCGCGGCGGATGGTAAACATCTGAACACCGAATACGCCCTCAACATGTTCTCCATGTGTCTGACGACCGATTTTCACCGCTTCGTTGGCATGCATCTCCGCTTGCTCAAAATCGCCATCCATAATTGCAACCATGGCGCGTGCGTGCTTTTGCACCCAGTAGAGTTGCAGATGATTGTCCTTTTCCGAAATCTCCGTCAGCAATTCGAGTGAATGATCCATCAAGTCGCGGTCGGCCATTTCGGCCCCGACAAAAAGACTGAGTGTCCGGTCCCGACCCTGATCAATACTCCCTAGGTTTTCGGCCACTCGATGCATCGCATCAAGATTTTCACGCCAATGACGTACCTCTCTTCCTTTGCGCGCGACGAATGGCGCCCCAAAATGCATCATCATCACCGAGAATTGGGATTTATGGTCCCCTAGTTTCGCGGCCAGTTCCATTGATTGCTGACCATAGCGAGCGCCTTCAGAAAACTGGCCGACAAACATATGTGCCCGTGCAAGTTGGCTCATCAATCTGCACTGCCGTACTTCGTCATCGTCGGGGAGGTCGTTCAGAGCTCTATCACAAAGTTCAATGGCCTCGCCGTGTCTCTTACTCGACATCATACACGAGTCCGCAAAATGGTTCGCAGCATCAGCGGCGAGCGCCACATCGTGTATTCCACGGGCGGCGTCCGAGGCCTCTTTCAAAGCCGCTATCCCCTCTGGCAACTGACCCAGGCTGTCATGGCTGCGACCAATCAGGATTTTGGCTTTGATCGTTTCGACGCCGTTGTCAGATCCAAGATTTTCAGCCGCTTTGAGTGTTTCCCTAGCGTTGACCATCGCCTCTTGGCTGGCGGATCGCGCCAATGCCATTTCGGTTGCCGTCTGCCATTTGTCGAACGCAGCACGCCATTCTTCGGCCTCTGAAAGATGGCGGGCAACCAACTCGGGCCGGCGTTCAATCTCTGCTGACCGCAACTGCATCAAAGCACGGGCCACGTTTGCGTGTTGTTGCCTGCGGGTTGAGCCCAACATGGATTGATAGGCGGTATCCCGAATAAGGGCATGACGGAAAACGAAATACCCTCGATTGTGCCCGCTTTCAAAGATCAAACCCGTTCGAGACAGCTCTTCTATACGAGATTGAATTTCCGCACTGGCAAGACCTATTGCGGAAGCCAGCAAGCTAGGCTCGAACTCCCGTCCAATGACGGCTCCTGTTAACGCTACTTGTTTGGCCTCTGGTGAGACTGCGTCAAGACGTGCCATCAGCGTGCCTTTCAAAGACGAAGGTATGTGGACCTGCCCGTGCTCACCCGCCTCAACAATCGCCCGGGCCAACTCCTCGACGAACAATGGCACGCCGTCCGTCTTTTCAATGATTGTGGCGATTAGCGCATCGTCCGGTGCTTTTCCGGTAACATTGAGAACTAGGTTCGAGACATGGGTCGTATCAAACCGACGCAGCTGGAGCGTATGTACGTGCGCTTCGCCGTCATCATGGGCAAGTTCCCAGCCGGGCCTGTGGGTGATCAAAATCATCAAAGGCAGATCTGCGCAAATTGCTTTGAAGCGATCCAAAAGAGCTTGGGTGGAAGGATCAATCCAATGCGCGTCCTCAACACAAAGAATAACAGGACGCGTGCTTGCGCGCACCTGAACCGTGTGGATTAACGTCTGAATCGTGAGGTCACGTTGCTCCTGCGGTGACATATCGAGAACGCTTCGGGCAAGAGCACTGTTAGGCGCAACCAGCGCGGCAAAGACGGGCAGAACCTTTTCCCATTCCAAGCCCTCTCGGCTTTCCAACATTTTTTTGACAAGGTCGAGAATTTGGTCGTCATCAAAATCTGTCCCCACACCAGCATCCTGAGAAATCCTCTGGGCGACAGGGTGGAACGGGCTACTGATAAGGTAAGGAGAGCAGTTCAGCCTGATAATATCAGCTTCGCTAGTCGCTACAGCATTAGCGAGAAACTCTTCCGCCAATCGCGATTTACCGATCCCTGCTTCACCGGCAAGCAGAACAACCTCTCCCTGACTGTTCTGCGCACGCAGCCATGATTGTAAAAGGATACCTTTTTCGTAGTCGCGACCAATCATGACGCTGCCACTTTCGTCCCTATAAGATGCTCGAAACCGGCTTTCCGCGCTGTGTTCTGATACGACAGTCAAAAGGGTCCGTGGTTCTTTGAAACCTTTCAGCTCGGTTTGTCCAAGAGACCTAAACTCAAATAGCCGATGCAAAGTTTCTTCGGTCTCCTCAGCAGATAATACAACTGAGTTCGGTGCTGCGTGTTCCTGAAGCCGCGCTGCCAGATTGACAATTGGCCCCGTCATGGCTCCTTCTTCGTAGGTGTTTTCACCGATCGTATCGCCAACTACCACGTCGCCACTCGCGATACCTAACCTGGCCGACAAACGCTCACCGTCAGGTGCTTTAAGATCTCTGACCCGCCGAACGGCCTCAAGACCAGCCTTTAAAGCGCGAACTGCATGATCTTCATAGGCTGTAGGCCAGCCAAAAAACACCAGGAGACCGTCGCCCAAATACTTCGAGACGTAGCCGCCATACCTGCTAACTGCACCTGCAACCGCATCCTGGTAACTCTGCAGCAGTTCGCGCATGTCTTCGGGATCAAACCGGTTAGTCAACTCAGTCGAGGCGACGAGATCAGCAAACAAAACTGTTAAGTGACGCCTCTCTGCGATCGCTAATGAAGCAGGCTTCCTTGCGGATAAGGTCACGCCTTGCGATTCATCCGAAATGGGGACCGGGCCGACTTCGTCTGCATCCACGTCTACGGCCTGCGGCGATTGAGACGAGTGCTTTTGACCAGTCAATTCCTGAACCGCTGCCAGGATGATTTTTCGATGGCCCAGACTAACCCCAAGCTCTTTAAGGTCGTCGTTTGACAGTAGTGGCAGTACGCGCGCGTCGATATCATGCTGTGCAAAAGCGTCTGAGTATTGACCCAGTTCGAGATCGTTCAGCCATTTGTCGATTTCAACCGCCATAACGGGATCATGCTTAGATACGGGACGCTAATCAAGAAAACGCTGTAACCACAGGCTGATTTTTGGCGGTCAAACGTCCGCATTGCTTTTCACAGAAATGACACCTACTTATGCAACTTTTTTCAGAATGCAGAGGTTTTTTGCAGGCAGATCTCCCTCAGCGAGCACTTGCTGCGCTGCCGCGATAGGCAGCTTTGTCCGCGATGTGTGCGTTCGGCGAGCCGAGGGTTCGCGCTCGCGGTGAAGGTCGGCAATGCGGGCTGCGACCGCAGCATATTTACCCATTGGCCAAAGGCCGGTATGGGCCGTGAGTGGTGGTCTGAAGACCATCTCCCACTCAGGATCCTGTGCCGCCTCCGATGTCTGGTTCGAGCCCATTTTTCCGAATGCTGCGCGTTGCACGAATGTCAGAAATGCGATCCAGTTACTAACGCTGAGGCTGAAAGTCTTTGCTTGCCAGCAACGCCGCTGCACCGATCATAAGTATGCCGCAAATCTTGTTCACCAAGCCAAAGGAAAAACGCCTTAGTGCGGTTGCCGCGCGGACGCCAAGCCATCCCCAGACCAGCAAAATTGCTCCGTCTACGATCAGGTAAGTGACACCTAAAATCAGAAGCTGGGGCAGCACAGGCAATGCCGGATCGATGAACTGGGGAAAGAGCGCTCCGAAGAAAACGACAGCAAAAGGGTTAGCCAGCGACGTCACAAAACCCTGACGAAACAACCGAAACGATTGGCCAGATTCAGCGGCAGCGACATCGTCTTTTTGGTCCTTTGAGAGAATAAGCTGAACACCAATCCACACCAAATAGGCCACCCCGAGCCATTTGATCCAAATGAACGCGCTCGCTGACGTCGCGATGATTGCAGCAAGTCCGAAAGCTGCACCGGTCATTTGCAAGCTGTTGGCAGTCAGGTCTCCGGCAATGGTGTAGGCGCTCCGCTTCAGCCCATGTCTGACGCTGTTCGATATGATGAGCAGCTGACTGGTGTCCGGCGGTGTCGCGAAGAAAACCGCAACAGCTGCCAGATAGATTAGATACGTTTCCATCGCCATCATAGCATTCCTTCAGTTGCGCTACATCAAGCTAAGGCCTTGAGAGCAAAGTGGTCAAACTCTCATTGCGGCCATTCACACATAGTCCTTGGACGGCGGCTTCGTCCGCAGAATGTGAGTTCAACCCGCATCAGACTTTGCACTTGCAGCGAATGTCGGCAATGCGGGCGCGACCGCAGCATCGGCGGACTATGTTGGATGTCGGGTATGGGCCGTCCTTCAAACCTTACCTTTAAGAATAGCACTGAAATGCCGCGCGCTCACCAATGGCCGCGAAGAGCCCAAAATGCTTAATGCTGCGCAGCTACTGAATGACCGCGTTCGGTCACGGTGCTCAGTCCTCAAACCATCAGAACCAATTGCAGCGAAAGGCCAGACAAGTTTCTGGCCGTTACGCCATGAGTTGTCGGCGGCTTCACTCCGAATTGTAGTAATTCATGCACGGCACAAGAGTCTTCTGCAGTGAGCCAGAAGCCGCAAAGTGTTACATTCTGTTTGGTGCTGCTATCCCAGCACGGCTAATCAACGGGGGGTTCTTCATCAAGTTG
Organism: Ruegeria sp. YTSA219; assembly: GCF_059609985.1. NCBI lineage: Bacteria > Pseudomonadati > Pseudomonadota > Alphaproteobacteria > Rhodobacterales > Roseobacteraceae > Ruegeria > Ruegeria sp. YTSA219. The sequence goes on along the minus strand of NZ_JBXWMT010000013.1, from coordinate 33,110 downwards.
CGCCTCCTGTTGCAACCAGTCTTTCACACAACGAACGGCTCGACCCCGTCCTGCGCGTTGGTTCGTGGCGAGGTAATATCCGCCAAAACGAAGTTCTACGTCATTGATACGTTCCAAGGCACCCGTTTCAACCTCAATTTGACAGAGATGCTCATCCATCAGAACTGCACCCAAGCCAGCCACAGCCGATTGAATTGACAGTAGCGCTCCCAGTGGATGAGGAAGTTCAAGCGCGGGAACCTCTTTCAGACCGGATTTCAAGAACCAGTCCGGCCAAAGGCGGAATGTGGCCTCTTCTATCAATGGTCCGGACGCCAGAGACGCAAGGTCGACTTTTGAGCCAGAGATTGGCGCAAAACCTGGGGCAGCAAAAGCTCTGACCCGACACGGAAACAGCAGGTCATATCCATTGTCTTTTTGATTTCGCAGATACCTCAGACCCAGATCGAAATCGTGCGCCTCAATGTCCATGACATCTGTTGTTATCGAAAGACGCAAGTCTATCTCGGGATGCGCCGCTTTCAGTCGTGGGAGCCGCGGCACCAGCCATTTTTGCGCGACAGCACTTTCTGTCGTCATGGTGACGACGCCTTCGGGCGCACGGGTCAATGCTTCGGTAGCGAAGGCAATTTGGTCTAAGGCAGGCGTAATCTGCGCCAAATAAGTTTGCCCATGTTCGGTAAGGGTAACACCAGATTTTTGCGTCCGGAAGAGATGCACATTCAGTCGTTTTTCCAACCCGCGAATGTGGCGGGAAATTGCAGAATGCGAGACGTTCAGCTCTTCCGCTGCCCGGGTAAAGCTGCCCAACCGTCCGGCAGCCTCGAAAGCGCGCAGGGGATTTAACGGAGGTAACAGTCTTGGCATCATATATTGTGACTTTTTGGAACAATAGATGTCAAGAAACTGAGTTTGCAGAATTGCATAATGATCCCGATTTTAGGTTTACGCCTGAAAACAGGAGAGAGCCATGATATACGCAGAACCAAGCGAGTTTACATCACAACAGAAGACCAGGGTTTCCGGCTCGGAACAACCCTTCGCCATCCAGGAAAAGATCAAAGGTATGCTCAGTGCTTTTTGCACAAAACGCAACGATCCTACGCGAATGAGCAGGGTTGAACGAAGAGAATCCGGTCTGTCAGAAACCGCAATCGACTGGCATAATGCGCTGCACGGGCCCTTGATAAAATGAGTCAGGCGGGCAAACCAGCTGTCCGCAGACCCGTCGTCAGGACTTCGAAATCTTCCGGTCGGCGCCACATGCTTTTGAATCCGCGCGCAAGGCACGAGATGTTCTCTTCGGTCACCTCAATGCCCCGGCTACCAAACTCATCTCGACGTTCCGCGATAAAATTCTGCAAGGCTGTCGCCGCCTCCGATTGCCTGCCAAGATGCGCATAGGAGGCGGCCACGAATGCCGCAGCCAAAGAGTTAAGCCGCGCCTCTCCAATCAACAAGCCGAGTGCAGCATCGAAGTTTCGGCAGAAGAATTCGACCTGGCCCATAATCCAGTCAATGGCAGGTGGGTGCAATGGGTCCAACCGCATCGCCTCAGAGACCACTTCTCGTGCCTTTTCATGACGTCCGAGCAATAGAAACCCGTAGCCACACCAAGCCATAGATTCAGCTTCGTTTTCGATCAGAGAAATTGTCTTTTCGAACTGTGTGTCGGCTTCGTCCCAAAGCCTTGCACAGAGATAGGCAAACCCCAACTGGTCTTGAATGTAGGGGTCCCGGTTGTCCAGCGCCGCGCCCTTGCGCGCAATATGCAGCGCGTGGTCAGGAGCGTCCGGGTCAGCCAGTCCCAGCCAGAGGTCAATAACATAGGTGTCAGAGAGGTACATGTACGATCGAGCGATGGACGGATCCAGTGTCACCGCGCGCTCCAGCAAAGCCCGCGCTTTGGCCGTATCTCTGGCATTCAGGCCGTCGCGGAGCGCCTTGCTTCTCAGCATCAGTTCATAGGCCTTCATCTCATCTGCCGGTTTCTGCGCTGAGCGGTCGACGAAGTCATGCTGCACACGGCCTGGGAGGACCGCTACGATGCTGCGGGTGACCTCATCCTGAACGGATAGGATGTCTTCCAATTCGCGGTCAAAGCGTTCCGACCACAACTGCGTCCCACCAGCGGCTTCGGCGAGCTGCACAGAAATCCTAACCCGACTTCCAGCCTTACGAACGCTTCCTTCAACAAGATAGTCGGCGCCCAACGCCTCGGCAATTTCCGCAGGATCCTTGTCTTGTGCTCGGAACCGAAAAGACGCGTTTCTGGAAATGACCTGAAGCGTACGGAAGCGCGACAATCCAGTAATAATGTCTTCCGCGATTCCATCGCTAAAAAACGTCTGCTCGGGGTCGTCGCTCATGCAGTGCAGAGGAAGAACAGCTATAGTCGCCTTGCGTGTTGTTTTTCGCTGCGGCGGTTCGGGTTGAGTTTGTCTTTCTCCCCCAATGCGCCACGCGCGTACCGGCTCTACAACGTTTTTAATAGAGTGCGTTCCAGCGTCTTTCCATATCACCGGGATACGGTTGCCGACCACGCGATAAACAGCGTCGGACACGAGCACACCTCCGGGTGGCGCCAGCTGCTCTAGACGCGACGCAAGGTTAACGCCAGACCCAAAGACATCCCCATCTTGCATGATAATATCGCCAAGATTGATGCCGATCCGGAACTGCATCGGATCTGGTGTTTTTGCCGGTGTCTGTTGCCACTCGACTGCACAGGCCACCGCATCGGCAGCGCTGCTGAAACTTGCCAGAAGACCATCGCCCATGAGTTTGACGATGTGCCCACGGTGACGATCGATTAGCGGAGTTATTGTGCCATCAAAATAGGCGGAAAAAGCGGAAAGAGTGCCAGCTTCGTCCTGTTCCATCCTACTCGTGTAGCCGACCATGTCAGCTGCCAGAATTGCTGCAAGTTGGCGCTCCACACTGTTCCTCCCACCCCTGCATATCGGTAGTAGATCAACATAACCATGCCAAACTGACAAACCGGCATCGTTGGGGCTGGTTCTGCGGTCGCGTCAAGAACAAATCTTTGCGCAGCAGAAACGAAAGCTCACTTTGTTCGAGATCTGTTAGTTCCAGCTGGGCTGAATTTTGCAAATGCAGCGAATGACCGGTATGCGGGCTGCGGCTGCGAAATCCAACGAAGCGCTCAAAGTCGGCTATGGGCCGCTAGTGAAGTGTACAGACAACGTTTTCTTGTGAATGCTGCGCTGCCTCCGAGGTCGGCGGTGAGCCCATAGTGTCGAATGCTGCGGCTTGCACGAACGGTGGCGAAGCTCTGTAGGCGGACATAGCGACTCCTGAGGACGGCCCAGATTAGACGTTCATCTCACGAAAGGGAAAACGTCGGCTATATGCTGCAAAGGTGTAGCAACCGGTTTCTCGTCAATCTCGCAATGCAAGTGGGAAGGCACCCGCCGTCACTGTTCAAGCTGGATGACTGCTCGTAGCAATGAACCTCTTTGGGATATTGCGCAGAGCGCAGATGCCGAGAACCCTGTTTTCGCGTCTCTTATATGCCGTTTGACGACTTCGCGAGCAAATCAAGTTCTAACAAATTCACCAAACTTGTTGCTATGGTTGGGAGACCGTAGGGCGGTAAGGTTCATCCAGGCCAACATAGCCAGGTCCAAATGCCTCCAGTCCCTTTTGCGTTGTGAAGGGTCTCGGAGCAGGTAGTACGACCACGGCAACCTGTTGGCCGGTGAAGTAGTTCGGGTTGGTAACCGGTTCTCCGGATTCGGTGTCGATTAGGCAGATCAAATCGGGAATGGTTGTATGAACTTCACCATTCAGTCTTCCAACCATGTTCTCGTTTTTGAGCCAGATCTTGTAGGTGTCTCCTTCGAACCCACTGTCTCCTAAAATGGAAATGTTTCCATAAGTGAATCCGTCTCTGGTTTCCCAATCACAGTCATCCACGCTGCCGCGGAAGACAACGACGCCCCCCCCGTGATCGGCAATAACCTGAGCTACATTGCCAGCTTGCGCGCGCGTTTCTCTCCAAACCCGGCCCATATTCATGGCCAAAGAAATTGCACCGGGGATGACCGCGTCGCGGATCTCGTGGATTTCAAGGGCGTGGTCGATGGCGGCGATGTCGTTGCGGCTGACCTTGGACAGGGCGCGGACGATATGCTCGGCACGTTCGTCATCCATGACGTTTTCGCAGATGATCGCCTCGCCAAATTCGTTGGCCATGACGATGGGCGCGGCGGGTAGGCCGTTGATATAATAGGTCGAATGGGTGATCTCGGGCACCGCGCGCCCTGCGGGGTCCGCGTCAATGATATAGGCCCCGGCCATGGCGGCGGCATAGAAGGACGTGGCTGTGTTAGACCCACCAAGCTCGCACGAAATGGTGCCATAGAATTCGCGTCCCAGATAGGTCTGGAACCGGTCATAGGCCGCCAGGATCGAGGGGATGCCGGTGCGGGGCAGGCGGGCGTATTTGCGCTCTTCTTCCTCTGGCAAGGCCGAGATCGCGCCCAGCATATAGGGCGTGCAGACCAGCGCGTCTTGTGGAGCCTCATCAAGGCTGACCATGATGAACTCTTTGCCCTTCGACAGCGCGTCGTCGATCATCGCCAGCCCGTCTGACAGCTCGCCGCCGCCGCCGGTGCCAAGGATGGCCGCGCCGTAAAGGATGTCTTCCAGATCCTGTCGGGACAGTTTTTGCATGGCTATATTCCTGTTGAATGGGACGCGCGTCAGTCGCGCGATGCCCCGAGAAGTTTCAGAAGATCGGTGACCATGGACAGGGCCAGCAACACGCCGATGGTCAGCAGCGCAAAGCCCATCGCGGCCGAGGCGACGACCGGCGTATAGCCATAGCGCACGTTGTTGAAGATGCGGATGGGCAGGGTCTCGACCGCGAAGCCGGACACCATATACGAGATCAGATACTCATTGACGCTGATGATGGCGACCAGCGCATAGCCGGTGATGACATAGGGCAGGACCAGCGGGAAAATCACCTTGGCAAAGGTCTGCCACGGGGTCGCGCCCATGGTACGCGAGGCCTCGATCACGTCATCGGACAGGGCGGCAAACCCGCGCGCGATGATGACCAGTGGCAGGGTGACGAAGAACACGCCATGTGAGATCACGGTCGCCTCGGCCCGGCCATACCAGCCCATTTCGGCCCAAAAGACGCTGGCGCCCATGGCGATGATGATCGGGGGCAGCATGAAGGGCCCGACGCCAAGCGCGAAGACCAGCTTGCCGAAGCCCGATTTCAGCCGCCACAGCACATAGTTCGCGGCCAGCGCAATGGATACGGCCAGAAGCCCGGCAAAGGCCGCGATCACCAGCGAATTGCGGATCGGGATCAGCCAGTCTTTCTGGGTCAATAGCTCGGTATACCAACGCGCCGACAGCTCGTTTGGGGGGAAGGAAATGTTGCTTTCCGCACTGATCGAGACGCCAGCGACGATGAGGAACGGCAGGATCAGCCCGATGGCGATGACGGTGACGAAAAGGCGTTTCAGAAGGGTGCTCATGACGGCGTCCCTTTCTTGCGCGAGGCCAGCATGAGGCCCCCGATGATCAGCAAAGTGAAGACCAGCATGATGACCGACAGGGCGGCCCCCAAGGGCATGTTGGCGTCGCCCACGGCCTTGTCTGTGATGATCACGGTCATGTTCCAGTCTTGCGGGCGGCCCAGCATGGTGGGCATGACGAAGACGCCAAGGAAATAGACAAACATTGTCACGACGGATGATAGGATTGCGGGCAGGAAGTTGGGCAGAACCACCTTGGAAAACACGCGGGCGGGCGGGGTGCCAAGGGTCAGAGCGGCCTCTTCAATGCTGCGGTCGCGTTGCGCCATCTGCGGGAAAAACATCAGCGCCACCAGCGAGAAACCCAGCGTGATGAACCCGATCAGCATCGCGCCGAAGCTGGGCGACAGGGACCGCGGGTCGCTCCACAGCCCGACCCAGCCGAGGAATTTAGGGATGCCCGAGTTTTCGGAAAATAGGATCAGCCAAGCGAAACCGATGATCACCTCGCTCAGGCACATGAGCGACAGCAAAAGGATCACCCAAAAGAGCTGCCAGCGGCGGTGCATGTCGACGATGATATACATGGCCGGGAAGGCCAGAAGCACCACGACCACGGCGCCAAGCGACGCCGACCACAGCGAGCGCATCGAGATTGTGTAGTAAAAGGACGTAAAGAACTTGGCGTAATTGTCCCAGACAAAGGCGACCTTGTAAAAGCCCAGCGGGTCACGTTCGTAAAAGCTGACCACCACCATGAAGGCGAGCGGGGCGAGGAAGAACAGCGTCATCATCGCCAGCGGAAAAAGCCCGATCAGATATGGAGCAAGCGCGTGTTTCATGACGGGATGACCCATGCGTGATCGAGGTCGAATTTGATTTCGGCGCGGTCTCTGACTTTGAATTCGGGGGCGCGGTCGGACACCATCGTGTGGATGAATGTCCGGTCCCCGACGCTAAGTTCGGTTTCGATGGATGCGCCAAGGTGGCGGGTGAAATCGACGGTGCCGATCAGGCCGGACCCGCCTTCGGATGCCGTCTGCAAGCGCACATACTCGGGGCGCACGGCGATGGTGTGCTTGCCGGTCAGGCCGCTCAGATCCCCTACGGCGGCGCCCAGATCGACGCCATCCAGCATCACGGGACCGCCCGCCGTAAACTCGGGGCTGAAGATGTTGTTGGTGCCCATGAAGTCGGCCACGAAACGGGTTTGGGGACGCGCGTAGACCTCGGTCGGGGTGCCGGCTTGTTCGATCCGGCCTTCGTTCAGGATCACGATCCGGTCGGCGATCGACATCGCCTCGTTCTGGTCGTGGGTGACGAAGATTGTTGTGACGCCCAGCTTGCGTTGCAGCTTTTTCACCTCGATCTGAAGGTGCTCGCGCAGGCCCGCGTCAAGGGCGCTGAAGGGTTCGTCCATCAGGAACAGGGCGGGCTCGATGGCCAAGGCGCGCGCGATGGCGACACGCTGACGCTGACCGCCAGACAGGGCCGAGACCGGACGATCAAACAGCCCCGTAAGCCCGACAACCTCAAGCAAATCCCGCGCGCGCTCCAGCCGTTTGTCCTTGCCGACGCCGCGAATTTCCAGCCCATAGGCGATGTTTTCACCCACATTCAGGTGGGGAAACAGCGCGAGGCTTTGAAACACCATGCCGACATTGCGCTTGTGGCATTGCACGGCGGACAAGTCGGCATCGTCAAGCAGCATGTCACCCGAGCTTTGTTCCTCGAGCCCTGCGATGATGCGCAGAAGCGTGGTCTTGCCGCAGCCAGAGCCGCCAAGAAGGCAAATGAACTCGCCCGAGGCAATGTCCAGACTGACATCTTCCAGCGCCTGGAAAGTGCCAAAGGATTTCTGGATGTTTTGAAGCAAAAGCTGGGCCATCACGGAACACTTTCATAAGCGCCGGGCCCGTGCAGACGCACAGACCCGGCAGGGAGAGACCGATTACTGCGAGATCATCTCGAGGTATTTGTCGGACAGCCAATCCCCTTCACGCAGGTGGATATGGGTCTGGGTGCGGATCGGGGTGCCTGCGCTGCCGACGGATGCGAACTCTTCGTCCGTCAGGTCCATCGCCTCACGCTTGCCCACAGGAGCGATGCCAAGGTTGCGGGCCATTGCGGCCTGCACATCGGGGCGGATCATGTAGTTGATGAATTTCTCGGCTGCCTCGATGTTTTTGGAATCGCGCGGTACGATCCAATAGGCGTCACCCAAGACGCCGCCTTCTTTCGGGAAGGTCGACACGACCGGCAGACCATCGGCAGCCGACAGCATGGTGACGTCATGGTAATACAGACCGCCCACCAACTCGCCTGCTTCAAGGCTTTGCTGGAACTGACCTTCGTCGCGATACCACAGCTGCACTTGCGGCTTCAGCTCGGCGATTTTGGCGATGACTTGTTCCAGCCCCTCGCGGGTCTCCATGATCTCGTAGCCACCGAAGAAGGTCAGGGCGGTGGCCTCCATCAACCCGCTATTCGCGTTCGAGGTCAGGCCCAGCTTGCCGTCCCAATCGCGGGTCCACAGATCGGCCCACGAGGTCGGGGCGTCAGCCACGGCTTCGGTGTTGGTGACGAAAGTTGTGTACCACGACAGGGCCCCCACGGCGTTCAGATCGCCCGCTTCGCTGGTCTTCGTGAAGCCGTCCAGAAGGGTGGCGGTGTTGGGGATGCTGTCTGCGTTCAGATTGGCCCACAGCCCGATGGACTGGCCGCGCAAAAAGACCTCGTCCGCGACCAGGGACAGGTCGGCGGGGGCGGTTTTGGCTCGGGCGGCGTTCGTCAGTTGGGTCAGCCACGCTTGGTCGGCGGGCTGCGCAATCGAGCGCACGGTGATGCCGGTTTCTTCGGTGAAACCCGGATAGATCACGTCGCGCAGGGTTTCTTCAAAGAACCCGCCCCACGCGCTGACGGTGATTTCTTCGGCCATCACGGCGCTGCCAGTAAAGGCAATCACGCTGGCGGCGAGGGCAATTGGTTTACGCAGGTTCATCTTTCGGGCTCCCGATTGTTGGTCTGTCCGCCACGGGTCGCCCCCGGCGGATCGTTGATTGCTTTAACCTTAGGCAGTCGCCGCCCCCCGAACCATATTGTTCTGGTGATACATGCATAAGCCAATCGACATGCATCCAGTTTTTTGCTTTGCTTTCAGAAAGATCAGCGCCGGGGAAAGACATGAAACTGACCGATATCGACCTGCGTTTGCTGCGCGTCTTCAAAGCCGTCGCCGAGGCTGGGGGCTTTGTCAAAGCGCAGGACGAACTGGGAATCAGCCAGCCAGCGATAAGTTCACATATTGCCAACCTTGAACAGCGACTAAATGTCCGGCTTTGCAACCGGGGCCGACAGGGATTTTCTCTGACACCGGATGGTGAAGAGGTTCTGAACGAAACCAACCAGCTGCTGTCGCATCTGGATTCATATGCCTCGCGTCTCAATGAGATCGGCCGGAAAACCGAACAACTGGTCAGGATCGGGGTTGTCGATTGCCTTGTGACAGACCCAGCCAACCCACTTGCAGAAACGTTGCGTGCTGCAAGTCGAGAGTTTGAAGACCTTCATATCAGAGTTGGCGTTTACGACTATCTTGATTGCCTGACTGAGCTGCGTGCTGGTCGCCTAGATATTGCGATTGTTGGGATTGGAGTTGGCGAGACACTGCCCGGCGACATTGAAGCTCGACATCTCTACGACGAGCCCAGCGGTCTTTTTTGTCACGTGGATCACCCCTGCAACGGAACCAAAAACCCAGGCGCATTGAAGGAAATGCTTCGGCGAAGCAAGATCTCGGCCCATAGCTTCCTGAGCAATCCGATTGATGAAAGCCTAGATATCCGTCTGCTCGAACAAAACTCGGAAATCTCTCAAGGCAACATAGAATCAACGACCTATCTGACCCTCGCGGGGACGCATGTAGGCTTGATCCCCATTCACTACGCTGCAATTTGGGAAAAGAACGGAGGAGAAATTGTCGAGATTGCGCCTGAGACGTATCGGGTTGTGTCGCAAATTCATGCATTACGGTTGAGTTCGCGAACTCACGGCGACGCTGCAAACTGGATTTGCGATAGTCTCTCTTTTGAGGGCAAACAACACAGATAGCCGACGGCGCTGTCAGTGCCGGAGAACACCGATACGCGAAGCGAATCCTGATGCCGGTTGCGGAGCACTTGAGTTGCCTGTCCTTGCTATGTTCCGCGGCTGTCGCATACGAGTACAATGCAGCCGTTCGGGCTGGAAACATCAAGGGCAGCTTTGTCCGCGATGTGTGAGTTCGACGACGCCCGGATTTCGCGCTTGCAGCGAATGACTGCTAAGCGGGCTGCGATTGCAGCAACTTGACCAGTAGGTCAACGGCAGGTCTGGGCCGCGAGTTACAACACACTCTGGAGCTGGCGATGTACCAGAAATCGGACAATGCTGTCACTCTGTCGCAAGTTGAAATTTGAGGAAGGTCGCCCCGTCATAGTCGACTTCGCCAACCCGCCAAGCACCAAGTCTGTCGAGTGCCCGCAGGTTCGTGCGTGACGGTGGTAAAAGGAAGGTCACATACGGGATGCGTTCATCGGAAATTGCAAAGTCGATCGCCTTTCGCGAGATGCGCGGCCCGAGGCCAAACGTGTCGGGCCGCAAGACCAGTCCGAAATCCCACTCGGCTCCTTCTTTTTGAAATCCACCCCAGCCGACATATCGGTCATCGGACAAGAATGCCCAATGTCCAAGTCCGTCACGGTGCCAACACTCTTCCTTTTTGGCGACAAACCGCGCCACTGTCTCGGCATTCCAAGTAAATCTCAGAAGCGGCATATGCTCGGCGACACGAGGGTCGGACATGTGCGCTAAGATTTCGGTTGGGTCGATTTCCGACAATCGGACGAATTTTATTTCAGATCTCATTGCGGCGTCTTTCGATGTGCTCGTCTCTCATCGTCCGCTGGACGCGATATTTCAACAGCCAACTCTTTGCCTGCTGTCACGCTGGGACATACGCATTCAGTTTGTTGCCATCCAGATCCCGGAAATACCCTCCGTAGAAACCATGATCTCCGCGTGTGCCGGGGGGTCCCTCATCTGTTCCGCCAAGTTCGAGGCACTTGGCGTGAAGCGTATCGACGGCTTTTCTGTTGGTCATTTTCAAAGCGACCATCACCCCGTTTCCAACGCTTGCCGGTGCCCCATTGAATGGACAAGCAAGGCATAACGCAGGCTCGGCCCTTGAGCGGCCCCATGCGGCCATATCGCCGTGTTTCCAAAGACGGTTTGCGCCCACGCTCGAAAACAAGGCGTCGTAGAATTTCAGCGCGGCCTCGAAGTTGTTGGTTCCGAGGGTAACATATCCGATCATGCTTGATCTCCGTAATTCTGTGGTCGTCATTTTCAACTCTAAGCCCGGCTACAAAGACCCCTGGGTTGCTGCGCCAGACCGCCTAGCAAGCAGGGTCGAGGCGGGACCATGGCTCGGAATTGCCCGCACTTCAAAATTTTCGAAACGCTCGATTGCCTGCATCAATCGGGAGCGGGACATAAATCGGCCGGTCCCGCGAAACAAAAGCGCCTGGCGCATGAGGCTGCCGGCAAGACCACGGGCAGGCTCATCCGCGCAGAACGCGAGACAAAGCGCGCCGCCGGCTCGAACAACCCTGCAAAGCTCACTCAAAGCCAGATGGGGATCGGGGACGGTTTCCAAAGCCCAAGCACACGTCACAAGATCGAAGGTGCCATCCTCGAACGGCAGGGACTCTAACCGTCCTTGTATCTTTGGCACAGGAATGTCGTCGCATTGTGCAAGCATCGCCGCAGAAGGGTCGAGAAGGGTCATCATATTCGGCGGCATACCCTCGGCAATCAATCTACGTGCCAGGTTGCCGGTGCCGCAGCCAGCATCCAAAAACATCGAATTCGGCGTCGCAAGTGCACGCACCAGACCTTCCAGGGCGGCCTGCGCCTCGCCGCCTGCATGACGCAGCCAGCGATGATGAAGTATGTCGTAGCGAGGTGCGAGCTTGTCATAAAGATCAACCGCATCGTCTAAAGGCGTTTCTTCCAACATCTATTTGGTCCTATTATTCATTCATCGTGTCCGCGGTGCGCGCACGTTTTTTACGAAGAACTTGCGTCGGATTGCGGCGCGGTGTGTTCGTGCTCAGGCCACGTCCATACGGTCCAGAGAATTGCGATTAGAGCCACGATCTCGATGGCGAGGTGGAAGGTGTCATCCATGTCGGTGGGGGCCGAGGAAAGGAGCGTACCGGTTGTGACGATCGCTGCAAGAAAGGTGACAGGGCGACCAATCCTGCGGGTTAGCAGCAGCGAAAAGAGCACCATCGCAATCGGCACTTGGACGAGGAAACCGCCCAGAAGCATCAGCCCTTCGGCGATCTCGATGCCGTTGTAATGGCCTGTCAGCGGCATCTCGATATGGGACGCGAGGACAAACTGGTGAATGTCGCGAAAGATGATGTTGAGCAGTGTGAACAGCCACAGGGCCGACAGAAGAATATGGGAATCGAGCCGTCTCATTTTGGTGCCTTCTTTCTGTGTTTCTGGAGTTTGCCGGTGTCAGGCCGGGAGCACGGTCGGGTTCAGATCACGGCACCGGATGTGCGCGCCGCAAAGGCGCGGCGGATAAGGAGTTCCGCAATCGCAAGGTTGATGGCCCACGCCCCAACCATCAGGAGGTCTCGCGAAAACCCCTGCAGTTCGGTGTCAAAGAGGGCCATTGCGACCAGAAAGAGCGCGGTCTGCGTTGAGGCCCCTTGGCCGATGGCATAGGCGCGCAGCATCGCGGCTCGGTGCGCGGCGACGTTTCGCGACCGGATCGCGACGATGGCCCATGCGATGAGGGTGACCATCGCGAGGCCGAGCGTGACCCTTGCCCCGTAAAGTACTGGTCCCTGCAGGGCGTCGGAAAATGCGTAGGACACGGTCATCCAGAGCCCGGTTAGTGCGCTGATGCATCCCGCTGCCGCCACAATCCGCCCGAGGGTCCTGTGCAGGGCCGGGCGGTAGCGCCTCAGGCTCGGCAGGAATTGCACAGCCCCCACAAGGCAGAAAACTGAACTGCCGAGGATATGCAATGTGATCGGGAGGGGCTCGATCACCGCACGCGGGTTCGGCGGTATGATCGCCGGAGCGCCGAAAAGTTCCGGAATCCGGACCAGCCCGACGACTGCCGGAATGAAAGAGTAGAGGAACACGAGGGCAAGGAACGCCCATTCGCGACGGCTGATAAAGTACATGCTTCAGTCTCTCAGAATGAGGTGTCGGTCTGCCTCAGGCGGGCTTGCGGGCAACGATAAAGGGGCTCAGTCGGTTCTTTCCGAAGTACCGCGTCTGCTCGATTTCGAACCCGGCCCGGATCAGGTGCCGGGTCAATTCAGCGCGACTCAAGATGATCACATTAGGCGCGATCCGCACGGCCATGAGCAAACGAACCATGGCTCGCATCCAGCGCGGCGCGTCCTTCAGGCAAACCGTCTTTGATATGAAGTGACCGCCGGGCTTCATTTGGTGGAATGCTGAATCCAGCACGGTGGGTATGTCATCCACCAGATGAAGCAGGCTGAACGCGCAAATGACCTCGAACGGTTGGCCAGGAATGTATTGCGCCGCCTCCGCCTGAAGAAATTCTGGTTTTCCCGCGGCATCGCCACCTGATCGTGACCGGGCGATCCGGATCATCTCGGCAGAGAGGTCGGTTGCGGTCACATGAGCGACGACAGGCGCGATCTTCCTGGCCGTGCCGCCTGTGCCGCAGCCGATTTCAAGAACGCGATCGGTCGATCGAAGAAGCGCAGTGACGCATTCCAGCTTTTCTTCGTAGGCGGTGACATCGGCAATAGGCTTCTTGGCGTACTTGGGCGCATGCCGGTCCCAGAAGGCTTGGGCAGTCATGTCGGTTTCCTTTGCGCGTTGCACTTCAGGTTTGAAGCAGCGCGGATGCGCCAGTCGTAAGAAACTGCGGAATGCATTGTGTCGCTTTCGATTGCAGAGACCGGGCCGATCTCGTTTCGCAGCCGGTATCATCCATGCGCTCATAAAAGGTCGATTGCTTAAATTCGTCCACCTGCTATACGCTCATGAATGAACTGGCAGGCCGTTTCCTTCGATTGGAACCAGGTACGCGCCTTCCTCGCGACAGCGGAGGAAGGCTCGTTCAGCGGCGCGGCGCGCGTGCTGAAGACAACACAGCCGACGATAGGACGGCAGATCGGTGCGTTGGAGGAGGCACTTGGCGTCACGTTGGTAGAACGCAGCGTCCGTGGTCTTACCTTGACGGAAGCAGGGCGCGACCTGATTGATCACATGCGCACGATGGGCGAGGCTGCGACTCTCATCTCGATGGTGGCCGACGGTAAATCTCAGGATGTCACCGGAGAGGTCACGGTCACGGGAACGGACCTCTTGTCAGCAGCGATCCTGCCGGGCGTGCTCAAGCCGTTGAGACAGATGGCGCCGGGCATCCGCGTCCGCATTCTCGCGTCGAGTGAGATGCAGAATTTGACGCAGCGCGAGGCAGACATCGCGATACGCCACGTCCGCCCAGATCAGCCGGACCTGATCGCACGGCACTTGGGCGACTTTCGCGCCACTCTCTATGCCGCGACCGACTATCTCGATCGTGCAAGCCGCCCACGGACACCGCGCGATGTGGCTGCACTCGATTTCGTCGGCAATGCCGACCCCGAGAGGCTAATGGCCCCACTGCACAACATGGGCGTGCCCGTTCGCGCAGAGAGCTTCGTGATGTCGAGCGAGAGCGGTGTCGTCGCATGGGAATTGGTGAAAGCGGGCTACGGCGTCTCTATGCAGCCCGAAACGTTGGGCGAGGCTGAATCTGGCATAGAGAAGGTCTTGCCGGATTTCCCTTCGCTTGAGTTTCCAATCTGGCTGGTCACCCATCGGGAGTTACAGACCAGCCGTCGTATCCGGATCGTATTCGACCTGCTGGCCCGGGGTCTGTCAGACGTTGCGAAGCGCCGAAGTGGTGGCGATTAACAGGTGCAAAAGCGCCGAACCCGGAGCAAGTAAGGTCGCGTGGCAATAGTTGAAGCTGCGCTTGCACGAGTTCGTTTTGTCCGATGAGTGTACGTTAATGTTGGAAATGCTGCGCAATCGATCAACTTCCGCTTTGGGGAAGCTGCATCGCAGCGACGTCTGTCGCTATAGAGGGCAGCTTTGGGCCGTTCTGCCACGATGCTAGTTCTGCGAAACTGGCAGATGCCGCGCCGCATCTGAGGTCGGCTCTGAGCCCAAAGTCACGAATGCTGAGCTTTGCGCATCGGACAGCTCCCATGTCTACGACCCCGGAACTCACCGCCTATATTGCGGCAGGCGGGCAGTTGAGCGGCATCTGCGGAAATATAGATGGCGACAGCGCACCAGTGACCGTTGATTGCGAAGCTTGCCGCATCAGCAACACGTCCGTTCTGATTCAAGACAGTTGTCCACGCTTCGTACAGACCACAGCAACGCAAACTTTCGAATTTATCGCCAAGCGCGTTGCCGAGCGCAATGATCTCGATCCCGCGCGTTTGACCCGCGACCTGCCTCACGCCTGATTTCATTACCTTCTATTGAAATCAAAGATGCCCGTATCCCGCTGGATGCGGCGCGATTGTGCTTGGAGGCCACTAAATGACTATTACCGATACACCTGCGCTGTCCGAGGGCGGCGCAAACAAACTCTACTTCGCGGCATGGCGCTGGCATTTTTACGCTGGTCTTTATGTCATTCCAATCTAAGCAAATTGATTGTGACACATCCTACTGCGTAGAATCAGGGCCTGACGGTTCCTGACCAACCCGCAGCCTTCATTGCACTGATCAGCTCTTGAACTGGCTGCGGGTCTACAAACACTCGAGCCTTCAGTGCTTCGAGAGGGAAGCTTGGCCAAGTGTCCGAAAATACTTTTGCAAGCCGCTGTGCCTCTGCTTGTTCTCCGTTCCTCCAGTGGGCTGCCATAAAGTAAGCTGCGGAAATTGGTCCGAACGGCCCACCACGCGATATTGTTTCATCAAACGTCCTGATTGCGGCAGCATAGTCTCCCGTATGGAACTGAGCCGCACCCAATGCATTGTCAAATACAAGTCCCCCTCCTTGTGAGGCCAGGACTCTATATCGCGCTGATTGAGACAAAACTCGTTCAAAATCAGATGTATAAAGGGAAATCAAGGCATCGAATTCAGCAACATGTGAATCATCGGGTGCCAAACCTACGGCCCGTTGGGATAATCGAACTGCGCTATCGTAATTGCCCACCCCAAATTCAAACCAGGCTCGCGCTGAAAGCGGCCATGCTGCATCCGGAGCCAATTCCAAAGCATAAGCACTATTCTTGTCGGCCGCGTGCAAAAACTCATCAGAACCGGGATCGCCAGATTTCATGATGGCGAACATGGTTTCGACCTGAGAAGCGCCAGCATACCCCCCGTAATAAAACGGATCTCGTTCAGTTGCTGTTTGAAATATCAACAACGCTGGTTGAAGGCCTGCCAAATCTGTAACCGGAAAAATCAGATCCCGGCCTGCGTTGCTTAGGTTCATTGCTTCGACGCGGGCTGGCGACACGTCGTAGATCGCAGCTTTGCCAGTTATTGGAGCAACAGATTGCGAACCGCGGCCGATCAGAACACCGACTAGAATACCGGCTACTAGAAGTGAAAGCGAGATAACGGCTGCGTAAGCCTGCCGCCTTCCGCGTAATGGTTGGCTGCGTCGATTGGAGCCTGGCAAAAACTCGGGTGCGTAACTCCCGACAGGCAATGAGATTACCAATTCGTCAGCAATCCCCTTACTTTCATAATAAGCTTGGAGTTTTCGCCGAACACGTCCCGCATCCACGCGTACGACGCCTTCGCGTTTCAATAGCTCATCCGCGTCGTATCCATAAACATCCATCGCAATGGTTTTGGCGCGTATCTGTTCGGAACGACCCTCGAGCGATTCCATCACAACATAAGACAGAAAAGACCGCATGCGGGCGGACCCTTTGAATTCATCTGACTTCTGAACCCTATCCAACGCATCGCGCACCTGCTCGGCCGAGAACTGTTGAATGTCATTCTGTTCCTGATCGTCCATGCTGACGGTCAAAGAACTATCCTTTCGCAATAAGGGTTTGTCGCCATGGTGCTACGGTAGCATGCGGCTTTATACGTTCAATACATTTTCTGTTGGGTGCATGCTTGGCAAACGAATGCCTGAAGGGCGCTGCCAATGACGGATGATGAGTTCTTTGAATCCCAATTTCCCGAAGCGGGTCGCCTGCTGCGGGACCTGCGGGCAAAAGACCAAGAGTTTGATCGAATTTGCCGCGACTACAAAGAGGTCTTCGCCGAACTGGCGGTGCCGCCAAGGTCGCAGTCTGTTCTTCAGATGCGCTATCTCGCCGATCTGGCAGAAAGCCTTTCGGACCTGCGCAGCAGTATTGACGGACGGCTGCAGGCGCATCGCCTTGATTCGGAATCGGTACGGAACAAAGATTTGGAGGTTTGACATGAGACTTAGATACATTTTGCCTGCGTTGTTGATTGGTGCCGGCTCCGCGCTTGCTCAGGAAACCCCGATTGTTCATGACGGCGAGTTCGAATTCCTTCGCGCGCAGTTTGGTGAGGCATGGGATGCGCAAGACGTTGAAGTCGACGCAAAGCTGACCGAAATTCGTGCGGCCAATGGCGGCAAGCCTCCTAATTTCCTCTACATCTTGATCGATGATGTAAGCTTTGGTCAGATGGGTGACCGCAAGATGAATTACGTCATGGGGATCGAGACACCCAGCATCAATCAGTTGGCTACCGAAGGCATGTCGCTGATGCGCATGTATACCGAACCCTCTTGTACTCCCACACGTACCGCCATGCTGACAGGGCGCCACCCGATACGCGCCGGTGTCGAAGAGGTCAAAGTGGCTTTGGTCGGAGAAGGTCTTCCGACCAGCGAAGTGACACTGCCGGAGATACTGAAACAAGTCGGCTACAATACGGCGCATATCGGCAAATGGCACCAAGGTGACATTGAGCAATCGTACCCACACAATCAAGGATTCGATTGGGCCGCATTTCCACTACACCAGCAAGTGCAGCTGAGCCTCATGATCCCCGAGGCAATGAGGTCCAACGCCATGCTCGGTTACGTGCCCGAGGGGCAGAACAATCAGTTCCTGCTGGATGAGCGCTTCAAGCCATATGGTCTTGTCACCGGTGTCGAGGCCGAAGCCGGTGGGCCCGCCCTGGAAGTAGACATGTCAGCCGGTGAGGTTTGGACGCAGGCCAAATATGAAGAGATGAACGAACGATATCAACGGCAGGCGCTGGAGCAACTCGAACGTGTAGCCTCCGAGGATGCGCCGTTCTTCTTGCAATACTGGCCGCTGTACCCGTTGAACTTCGTCTACCCGGATCAGGCAATTTCACGAAATGGCGGGTTTCATGCTGACAAGCTGCAACTGCTTGATGGATGGATTGGAGATCTCTTGGCCAAGCTTGAAGAAACCGGCACGGCGGACAACACAATTGTTGTTCTGATGGCAGATAATGGTCTGATGTATCATTATGAAGGCTCATCCGGCCTGAACCAACTAATCTATCGCGGAGGCAAAACTCAGCATCTTGAAGGCGGAGTAAGAACCGATGCGTTCATTCGCTGGCCCGGTGTGATCGAACCCAACACTGCAGCTGGCGACATCGTTCATGTTTCAGATATCTTCACCACAATGGCGCGAATTGCCGGAGCCACCGCCTTTATCCCAAGGGACCGAGTGATAGACGGCATTGACCAGACGGCGTTACTGTTGAACGGCGAGGGGAACGGTCGGCGCGACTATGTCTATGTCTACGAAGGTCCTGTCTTGCGCTCGGTCGTTAAACAAGAATTCAAGATGCACCTTCCTGCCCCTGGTCAACCCGGGGCGGCTGCTCCAACCTATAACATCTATCGGGACCCTCGTGAGGAACACCCGTTGGTTGGCTACTCGCTTTGGGCCGGTGCATCTTTTCAGGATATGATAAAGCGCCACCAGAAGATGATCGCCAAATATCCACATTCAGAGATCGGCAAAGGCACCCCCTATGAGGGCATCGAAAACCTGCGTCCGGAAACTGAACTGACCCGTGATGTTTTCATGAGCTGGCAGTGACGTCGCAAATTTAAGTAAATATTTGAATATAACGATGTTACAAGTGGTTAACGCATCTAAGATCAAACACCGAAGCTCGGCTTCAAACCTGGGAGAGACGGAATGAAACTACAATGGCTTCTGGTTTTTTGTGCATGCGTTACGGCACCACCTTTGCAGGCGCAGGAAGACCCAATTCAACACGATGCTGAGTTTTATGTTTTGCAGGCACAACACGCGGATAAATGGGTGCAAGATGACATCGCTGTTGATGAGGCTCTGGCGGCTTTTCGAGATAGGAACAAGGGGCAACCCCCAAACATAGTCAGTGTCTTGATCGATGATCTTGGCTTCGGAGATATGGGAATACCCGAGTTGAATGCCGTCCGGGGCTATGAGACGCCCAACATCAATGATTTCTCTGATGAAGCGATGCGTATGGTTCGGATGTATACCGAACCGTCCTGCACCCCGACCCGCGTTGCCCAAATGACCGGGCGGCTACCCGTCCGTATGGGAATGGGCAACACGCAGGTTGATATCGCCGGGGAAGGCCTTCCAGGAGAAGAGGTTACACTGGCGGAAGTACTAAAACAGGCTGGATACTCTACCAGCCACGTTGGCAAATGGCACATGGGGGATATTTCAGAAAGCTGGGCGATGAATCAAGGGTTCGATTATGCCCAGCATGCAATCCACCAACAGGGGCAACTAACGATCTTCCATGACGACGCGATCAAGGAACAGGTTTCGGTGGCTATTCGGGACTACGATGATAAGTACACCATCGACCAGTGGTTCCGTCCTGATGCCTCGGCCATGATGACCGTTATTGAAGGCGAAGCTGGCGGCCCGATCCGCGAAATCCGAATGGAACCTGGCGAGCGCTGGAACGCCGCAAAGTATGACGAGATGAACCAAGCCTTCCAGGACAAGACCATGGACGAATTGGAGCGTTTGGCTGGCGATGAAGAACCATTCTTCCTGCAATACTGGCCCATGATCCCGCTGGACAACACACGAACCGGCAGAACGGGTCCTAAAAGCGCTAACGGCGGACTTTATGTCGACAAGATGCAGTTGCTGGATCAATGGCTTGGTGATCTGTTCACCAGAATTGACGAGCTCGGCTTAGCTGAGAATACAATCGTTATAGTAATGGGCGACAACGGTCATTTCACCAAGTACTCACCGCAATCAGGGTTCACTCCGATGATCTTTCGTGGCGGTAAAGCCGATACCACCGAGGGCGGTGTACGGGTTGATGCATTTATCCGGTGGCCCGGCATGATCACAGCAGATGGCCTTCTCAACAGCATCATCCACATCTCCGATCTCTATACAACGATGGCTCGCTTCGCCGGTGCCGATCAGTTTGTCCCACGCGATCGCTTGATTGACGGCGTGGATCAATCTGCTGCATTGCTTTTCGACGACGAAGCAAAATCGCGCCGCGACCACGTGATCATCTATTCAGACAAAAAACCCGAAGCCGTCGTCAAAGATCAACTCAAACTCATCTTGCCGCCACCTGGCAAAAACCCCATCGCCGCCGAATTCTTTGACCTATATCGCGACACTCGCGAAGAATTTTCAGTCTCAACCGAGGTTGGCGCCTGGGGTGGACAGGAGTTTGTGCGAATTCTGGGCCGACACATGGCCCGTAAAGAGAAATATCCAGATAGTCCGCCGGCCTATGGCGTGCCCTATGAAGGGATTGAAAACACGCGCCCAGAATCGCGACAAGCGGTTGAGGCGTTCCTGATCAAACGCCAAGCCCCGCAGCAATAACACCGATAACGGCAGCGACGCACCAAAGCCTTTAGGATCATCACATGATTGGACTACTTTTCTTTGCACTGGGTTTGATCACATCCCTTGGGATCGGCTTTGTCTATTTCAGAGACCTTGGCGACGTCTCTCAAATGCTGCTGAAGGTAAAGCGCGAGAATATGGTGCGCTTTATCCGCAATGAATATCGCCTGATCGGTATCGGACTTGGCGGATTTGCAGC
Organism: Ruegeria sp. YTSA219; assembly: GCF_059609985.1. Lineage (NCBI taxonomy): Bacteria > Pseudomonadati > Pseudomonadota > Alphaproteobacteria > Rhodobacterales > Roseobacteraceae > Ruegeria > Ruegeria sp. YTSA219. The sequence goes on along the minus strand of NZ_JBXWMT010000013.1, from coordinate 12,453 downwards.
GGCAACACTTGCGCATTTCCTTTTGGGCGCTGGCCCTTTCTGGCTTTGGCTCATAGCGGCTGTGCTTACTCTTCTTCTTTATGGGTTTCCCTACGTTTGGGTGCATTTGGGTCTAAGGAACCAGCTCAATGACGCACAGTACTTTCCAATTGAAGAAGCCCGCAAATATGTCGGACCAACTGCGCCCGTCGTAGTCATCGAAAACAACGGCCAAGCCCGCGCGCACCCGGATGCGCAGATTATGCGCCCTCATCTGGCCGGGAATGTAGATGGCTTGGGTGGCGAAGACGTGGTCATGACCTATTGCGCTATGGCCAATCTGGGTCAGGGTTACATTCCGCGAATAGAAGGACGACGGTTGAATCTCGAGGTTTTGGCCCAGCATGGCAATAACCTAATCCTGCGCGATAACGACATGGGCGAGCCGATCCAGCACATCTATGGTTTCCGCGAGGCGGACCGCGACCCTAACTCCGACGGTCCTGCCTGCCCCCTTCGACCCGAAGCGCAAATGGAGCCCTGGCCAACCTTTCGAATGACGTTCCGCGGGTTTCAGAAGGCCTATCCTGACGGTGAGGTATTTCTGAACAAGCCATCCCCGAACCCATTTTTGCGCCTGCTGGATATGATGACCGAGATCACGTTTGGCTGGGGCATCGGACGCCAGCATCAGGAAGACGCGCCCGTGATGGACAACATGGATCGTTCGGACGATCGGTTACCAAATAAAACCTACGTTTGGGGAATTACGATCGGTAAGGATGCGGTTTGCTGGACTGATGATTTCATCGTCGAGAACGAGTGGATCGTGAATTCCAATGTCGGCGGACGAGATGTCGTGGTCAGCTTGGATCCAAAGTATGAAAGCCTAGGCGTTTGGTACAACGACTTTGGTCAACCTGTGAGCCATTGCGATTTTTGGGGCCATTCAGATCAGGGTCAGCTAAAACGTGTCGAAACCCTGCGCGCAGGCGCATTCTGGCATGTCTGGTCCGAGTTCTTCCCGAACACTGATATTAATCGTGTCGGCAGCGGTTCCATGGCAACCGAAGGAACTGTAGAATGAGGCCCATGGCTAAACAACCACAAACCAAAGACCATTTATTCAAACTTGATTGTTTGACGGGAGGGACAGAATGACTTCGTCAATTTGGGTGAAAAGCTGCGCTTGCGGAGTTGCTTTTTTTGCATCTTTGGCCACAGTGGCTTCGGCTCAACAATCCGATTGGTCATATGAGGCCACAATCTACCTGTTCATGCCGGAAACAGAGACTACATTGGACACACCTTTGGGCACTCTGGACGGTACGCTCAGCTTTTCGGATGCGTTGGAAAACCTCGATTTTGCCTTTATGAGTGCGTTCTCGGCCACCAACGGACGTTGGCTGATACTTGCAGATTACAACTACACAGACTTATCTTTCAGTAACAGCGCTCCTGGACCTGTCGGCTCGGGTCTGGAGACATCATTTACCACACAATACCTAAGTGGCTATGTTGGCTACAGAGTGTATGAAGCGCCAACTATCACCGTTGACGTCGCCGGGGGTTTCCGGTGGTTCAGCACTGAAACGGAATTTACCCTTCTACCCGGCGCGGCACCGGGGCGCACAACAACGGCAGATGATAGCTGGACCGACCCTGTCATCGGCGCCAGAGCACGGGTACAGTTCTCGGATAAGTGGTCGGGCTCCGGTTTTGTCGACTACGGAGGCTTCCGCAGCGACAGTGAAACCTGGCAGATTCTGCTGACGGCAGATTACGCAATCAACGACAGGTGGCTGATCCGCGGTGGCTATCGCTATATCTCATTCGATCATGAAATCAACGGCAACGATTTTACATTTGATCAGTCGGGGCCTGTGCTAGGCGCGACTTATCGGTTCTAAAATTCTTTGTTGGCGAACCCGAGACAAGGTTGTGATGTTACGAACATCGTTTGATTGGCGCGATTCAATTGTAAAAAGGTTTAGAGAATCAAATTCGCATGTGCCCTCAGATTTGTTTTCGTGCCTGGCCCCAGATCTTGACCCCCGGCATCGATAGCTGGCTGGAGTTTGTTGTAGCCATAGAAATCTAGCAATGAATGAGACAAGTCTGAGGTAGCGATTCCACTGTCGACCGCGGAGTGAGAATTCACCTAGACTAGCTTTCGCAATCGCAGCGAATGTCTGAAATGCGGGCTGCTAACGCAGTATTTCAAAGGGCTGATGGATGTCGGCTATGGGCCGTTCAAATTGATGGCGAGTGGTTCTTGAACCGAAATGCTGCGCTGCACCCAAGGTCTTGAAAGAGCCCAAAACAACGAATGCTGCAACCTGCACCAATGGCTGCTTCGAGATTATCTGAAAAAGCGGCCAACGAGCCTCCGCTATGTTGGCTGGGCGACGTCTATCACCCAACCAACCTGTCGAGGTTCGCGGATCAGAAGGGCGCAAACCTGTCCGATGGATCGGTCGGGACCGTCCAGCGCGCGCGCGGATCGATTGTGGGCGCGAACGCACCAGGATGCGGGATCTGGCCGTTTTGACCGTAGAGCCACAGCACGAAATTGGAGCGTTGACCTTCGGTGATCGGTTCAGACGCATGGGGGACGCTGCCGTGGTGGATCAAGGCCGTGCCGGGCTCAAAGTGCAGTTTTTCGACCCGTCGCGACGCGGGATCAATGAAGCTGACAGCGGAGCCAGAATAGGCCTCGTCCGGTAGATTTAGATTGATATTCAGCGTGACCGATGATGCGTCTGAGTGAGGCCGGAGCGACGTGTCGTTATCTGCTTGCCACTGGATGGAAAACCCGAAGGTCTGCGTGTCGTATCCCATCACATCCGGGAACAAGAGCCGTGAGATGGGCCGCATATAGGTGTTCATCAGGTCGCGGTAGAACGTCTGGAAGGCTGAGGCCCCAAGATGCCCTTCCGAGCGCGGGTCAAGCATTGCACCGCCCCGGTTGAGGGAAATGCCATAGGGCGGGCGCAGCGGAATGCCTGCATCGGCGGCACTGTCCAGATAGCTGCGCAAAACGAACAGCCGTTCGGGGTCAAAGAACTGGGTTTTGTAGACACCGGGGAAGACCTCTTCCCATAGTTTTTTCACTTCGCCTTCGGTTGCCGGGTCTTTCCAAGCCCCCTCGACCGCTGCGCGGAGACGGTCGTCATGAACAGATGCATCCAAGGCGGTTTGATTGGCCTGCTCCCATTCCTTCCATGCGTGTTTGAACAGCTCCTGGTTGTCATTCCAAAATTGCGCGACTTGCGGGGCGCGTTGCAGCATTGCTTCGCGTGTGGGGCGTTCCACGGCGCGTGCGCGCTCTAATGCAGATTGTGTCATGTCCTGTCTCAACTTTCTGATGGTCAAGCCTGTTGCTTCCGAGACATTAGATATTACCCTTAGATTGCGTATAAATGGACATATTTTTGATAACAGAATTCGTTTTCTCTACATAATAGAGGTGTGGCGCCTAGGACCCGGCCCAAGCCGCTGACCGTCCGATCTGTTGGATCAGATAGTCCATAAAGACGCGGACCTTTGCGGAGACTACGTTGCTTTTGGGGTAGATCAGCCAAAGCGCCGGATTGTCCGCCAGTGTGTACCCGGGCAGCACCTGCACAAGGGACCCATCATTCAGCTCGCTGTGGACCGCCCAGAGGGAGTTAATCGAAATGCCGGCACCCTTGAGCGTGACACGCACTTGTGTCAGCCCGTCGTTCACGATCAGCCTGTGGGAGGCTTTGTGGAGGTCGAATGTTGCTTTGGCTCCGTCATCTGGCACCAAGGCGCGCGGCTCCAGATCCTTGAAGGCGACCAGACGATGCGCCGCGAGGTCATCCGGTGTGCCGGGCACCCCATGTGTTTCAAGATAGTCTGGTGCTGCACAAAGAATACGTGTGTCGTTTGCCAGTTTGCGCGCCGTCAGACTGCTGTCCTCCAGAATAGAATTGCGGAGGGCCAGATCATAGCTGCCCTCAATCAGGTTGAACTGGGTATCTGATAAATGCAAATCGAGCGTCAGGTCTGGATAGGCATCCATAAAAGCGGGCAACAGGGGCGCGATATAGAGCTGGGCAAAGGTGCTTGGAGCGGCAAAGCGCAATGTCCCGTTCACCTCGGCCTTGCCTTTGCCGAATGCGGCGAGGGCCGCTTCTTCCTGTTCGATCATCTCTCGGGCGTACGGCAAGAAGTCCTGCCCCTCTAGGGACACCGAGACTTTCCGAGTGGATCGATGCAACAATTCGGCGCCCAGCAGTTTTTCAAGCTTTGCGAGCCGCGCGCTGGCCACCGCCGGTGCCATCCCTAGCGTTCGGCCCGCCGCGCTGATGTTCAGCGTTTCAGTAGCAAGGACGAAGAGGCGGAGGCTTTGCGTATCCATATTGTATATTTTTCCAGAAAACTGAATTCGATTATCTACCGTTTATATATCTGCGCAGCGGTATAGGTCAAAGCTCAAGACAGAGCGGAGAGCGGAATGACTCAGACAGCGACAGTGAACTATCACGTCCACAAACCGGAGCGTCAGGCGTTCGAGCTTGATGCCGGTGGCATCGTTGGCAATCTGATCGCGCCAGAACTCGCCCCAACCGAAGTGAAAGTGCGCGACGCGCGCAGGTCAGCCACAGACCCATCATTCGAGGATGACGCTGTCGCGTTTTCTTTCGCCCCCACAGCGGTCTCGTTCGCGCAAAACGATGATGCCTGGCAAGCGGAGTACGACGCAGAGCTGACGTCGCTTCTGACGACCAAGCTGGACGCGCAGGAGGTGATCATCTTTGATCACACGATCCGGGTGGATGACCCTGACGCCGCGCGCAAGCCCGCACGAAACGTCCACAGCGACTACAGCCCTGACGGCGCAGAACAGCGACTGATCGACATTCTTGGTGCTGATACAGCGGCAAAATGGAGCGCGGGGCACTACGCCTTCATTAACATCTGGCGACCGATCGAGGCGGCGATCAACTCAGCCCCGCTCGGGTTTATCCTGCCGTCGAGCGTCGCCCCGGAAGACTGGATCCTGCTTGATCTGATCTATCCCGACCGCAAAGGACAGATCATGGGGTTGGCGGCAAACCCGAATCATCAGTGGATCTACATGTCGAAGATGACCCCGGATGAGGTCGCCTACTTCAACATCTTCGACAATCAGGGACGGCCCTCCATCGGGCACTCCGCGTTGGACATGGTCGAAGACCCAAACGTCATGACCATCCGCAAAAGCATTGAGAGCCGCACCCTAGTGCGTTTTGCCTGTTCCCATCATCGGACCCACGAAACACGAGCAAACGGAGAGAGACAATCATGACCAAGACAATTCTTATCACCGGATCAACAGACGGCATCGGTCTTTTGACGGCGCAGACCCTCGCAAAAGAGGGGCACAAAATTCTGCTTCATGGACGCGGTGCAGCCAAACTGGAAGCCGCCGTCAACGAGGTCGGCGGCGACGTCGAAACCTATGCCGCTGACCTGTCGCGTATGGCCGATATCCAAACCTTCGCGGCAGAGGTGCGCGAGAAACACGACCGCCTTGATGTGCTGATCAATAACGCGGGCGTGCTGAAAGTCGCGGAGACCCAGACCGAGGCCGGCCATGATGTGCGGTTCATGGTCAACACCTTGGCGCCCTATGCGCTGACCCGCGCGCTTCTGCCGATCATTCCGAAAGACGGGCGGATCGTGAATCTATCCTCTGCCGCGCAAGCGCCGATTGATTTGGCTGCCATGCGCGGGGAAAAACAGCTTGGCCACAATGACGCCTACGCGCAAAGCAAGCTCGGCATCACGATCTGGACCCGCGAATTGGCGAAGGAGTTGACCGACGGACCCGTCGTCGTCGCCGTCAATCCCGGATCGTTGTTGGCTTCGAAGATGGTCAAGGAAGGCTACGGCGTCGCGGGCAACGATCTGTCCATCGGCGCGAACATCCTGCGTGAAGCGGCGCTCGGGTCGTCGTTCGCGGATGTTTCGGGCAAGTATTTTGACAATGACAGCGGCCAGTTCGCGCAGCCACATGCGGCTGCACTGGACGCAACTCATTCGGCGCAGGTGATGCAAGGCATCGAAGATGCTTTGAAATCTCTCAGCTGATCCCACTGACGCCCGTCTGACGTCGGGCGTCTTTTACACCACCTGAAGCTGCAACCCTCCGGCGACATGCGTTGTCCGGACCCAAGAAAGGACTGACTGATGAAATACGAGAATTTTCAAACCTTTGACGTGAAGGTCCAAGACGCCATCGCAACGGTGGCATTCGATTTTGGAACAGTGAATGTGCAAGGCCAGGAAATGCTGGCCGACCTCAACAGCCTTGCCATGCGGCTGGAGCGGGACCGCGATACCAAGGTGGTCATCTTCCAATCCGCGAACCCCGAGGTTTGGGTCTGCCACTACGACACCGAGCTGCTCAAGGACATGTCGACCGAAGCTGTCTCCCGCGATGAAGCCCAGCTGCTCGATTTGCAAGCGGTCTGCGAACGCATCAGCAAGGTGCCTCAGGCCACGATCGCGAAGCTGGAAGGCTTCGCACGCGGTGGTGGCCACGAGTTGGCCCTGGCGCTGGACATGCGCTTTGCGGCGCGTGGCAAATTCAAGTTCATGCAGATGGAAGTCGGCATGGGTATCCTGCCCTGCGGCGGCGGTGCGTCCCGCATGGCCCGTCAGACCGGTCTGGGCCGCGCGCTGGAAATCATCCTGAGTGCCCGAGACTTTGACGCCGATGAAGCCGAGGCAATGGGCACGATCAATAAAGCGTTGGATGCTGATGAGATCGACGACTACGTAAACACCTTGGCGCAGCGGATTTCCAAGTTCCCGGCAGAGTCCATCAATGCCTGCAAGCAGATGGTCTACGAGTCGATCGACAAGCCTATCGATGAGGCCCTGAAGGCCGAGGCCTATTGGCTCTACCAGGCAACGAGCAAAACATCAGCCGTTAAACGCTTCACGATCGCAGACGAGCAGGGCCTAGAGCACGACATGGAAAACCAGCGGAACTGGGAAAACCTGGTCATGGATGTTCAGGATATCAACTGAGATTGATTGGATTAAGCGGACATTCGGCCTTGTGCGTCGGATGTCCGTTTTGTCCGCGTCTTTCCAGTTCGGGCTTGGCGCGGTGAAGGGTCGGCTACGTACCAACCTTTTCAGAAATCTCCTTACCGCCCTATTTTGCACTCAGCCTGAATCGACCCCACAAGCTGATGGGCCAGATCAACCTTGTCCGCGTTGGACAGAGACATATCAGCGATGCTGGATCGTTCACGCTCACTGCCGGCATACTGTCACGAGAACCGATGCAGGGCTCGGTGGTGATCAGCATCGCCAATGGGGCGCTGGAATCCTTTGCCAAGGCAGCAGCACTCGAACTTGATCGCGAACTACGGGTGAACACCGTCAGCCCGGTCTTCGTCAAGGAAACGATGGAGATGATGGGCATGGATTCAAGCACGGGCTTATCGGCGGCAGACACTGCAAAGGCCTACGTCGCTGCCGTCGAAGGGAACATGAACGGTGAAACGTTGGACGCGCCTGACTATGCATAACGCTATGAGCTAATCAAACTTGCTTGGAAAAAACCTGCCGTTCAGACCGCGAGGCCGAATGGCAGATTTGTCCCGCGTCTTGCCAGTTCGTGCGCCGCGCCGCGAAAGGCGCTCCATCGCGAAACGGTCGTTCATGGATCTCGCGGCGAAGGTGCCAGGAGAGCCCAAAGCTACCGGGTGCTGCAGTCCGCGCTAACGGTGGCAACGCGCAGAAAGCGGGCTTTGCTAAGTCCTGTTGATCTCACTTAGTCGCCCTTTGGCACTGCCACTTACCTATTGCATTCACCCCGCATTAGAAAACGATCCGGGTTCTTAGACCGAACAGGGTAATCCGGTCCTGATCGGGATTTAGAAGCGGGTCGGAAATGAATTGTACCGATGGCGTGATCTGCAGTCCGGGTGCGATTGAAAAACGGTAGAATGCTTCGAGTGTGAACTGATCGCCATCTATGCCTCTTGCCTCGGCCCAGTTCAGGCCCAACCCGGCCAAATCGGTATTGCGACCGTAGTAGCCAATACCCGCAGAAACGGACCGATCATAGAGTGCTGCTGCCCCTTTTGAGGCCCCTGCCCGGAAGAACGGCATCCACTTATTGTCAATAAACCATGCTGCTGAGAACGCGGCACCGTAATCTTCTGGACGGCTACCATCGTCAGCCGCATCCGCATGCCAGAGGGTCAGATGGATATTGTCGAAGTAAATGCGATCAAAGCCAGAGGTGTAACCAAGTTCGAGTGATTTGAAGAGATTGCCGTCGCTAAACACATCAAAGTTTGGATCAGACGGGTCGGCGTTTGCGTCTGAGACGCTCGCGACAGCGTAGAGGTTCTTGCTCAGCTTTATCCCGCCCGCAATGCCAAGGCCTTGGTTGGGTGCGTTGATTGTCGGGTTGGTATTGAAAGACAGGTTTTGGAAACCACTGTATGGGCTTACCAACCCATAAATGTCCACAAAGTCCGTTACATCAATCTGGCCGACTTGCAGCGTCCACGAACCGTTCTCGGCCCTTTGGGTCCAGAACAGGTTGGTCAATAGCAAACCATTATCGTTGAAGGCTGTTCCCGTGATCGAAAGGGCTCCACCATCCAGACCAAGAAACTGTGGGGCAACATCGGTATAGTTGTGCCGGTCTTCGATCTTGAATGTCAAAGACCCCTGTTCAGTCGCCTGCCAACTGCCATAGAACCGCGCAATTCCGCTGGCAGCTTCGCCCTCCCCCAGATCCGCGTTCGTGGTTTGGCCCAATGCCAAGTAATCAATGTTGAACCGAAACCCATTCTCCGCCAGTCGGTCTTTCCACTGAAACCAACCCGGTGCGGTATTGCGCGGAAAATCGGAACGATATTGTGGATCGGTCAGTCCATCTCCGGGCTCAAGATCAGCTTCGACCGAAGAGGGCCCGGACAGACCTTGAGCCGACGCCGCGCCGGCAAAGACAATACTCAGTACGACAACGAGAAGTCTTATCATTCAGACGCTTTTGCCCCGCCGGTCTTGCGATTGCCCGCCGCTCGGATACGATCAGCGGCACGCTGCTTCCATTCCAGCCTGTCTGCTTCGGTTTCCAGAGTTTCGACACGTTCCGTCTCCAACTGGAATGTCGCACTCATAGGCATGAGGCCGTCCACAACCATCATATTCTGAACAGTGGGATCGATAGTCAGCGTGCCCGTCAGCCGAACGGGTTCGTGGAAATAGCTGGGCGTCCAGTCGCCATTCAACCGCACGCGAATCATTTGATTGGGTTGGGGCGGGGGCATGTGGCTACACATTCCTCGTTCTGGCACTAGATACGCCACAGATCGCCCGTCTGGATCGCTCGGGCCCGGGATGGCAAAGCCCGCGATTGTTATTGTTTGACCGTCGAATTGCGGATTTCCGTTTGTTCCTGCCTTTCTTCGCCGTTCTTTCACAAGCTCTCTTTGATCGAGCAGCCAATCGACATCAACGCCAACTCCCGCCAAGGCATCCTCGGTCTCGGTCAGAAGCTCCTGCCAATTCAGTCTTTCTTCCGCGCTGCCAGTGTCTTGCTGCAGCCTGCCACGCATCCGCACAACGAATAGGACGTCGTCGAACTGTTCGGGGCTGAGCTCCCGATAGGGATCCTCAAAGACCTGCACAGATGGGTCCGGGAGGTCTGCCCAATCCAGCGCTGCTCCTGGCGTTGCCATGGCGGAATGACCGTAACAGACCAAACCCGCGAGCAAGACGGAACGAAACCAAAGGAACATGAATACTCTCCAGTCGAGTTTTGGGGTCAATTCAGTGTATTTTTGTATATCACACCGTCCTTCATGATAAGCCGGATCGTTTCAGGGCTTTCCGGCCTCGGATCGGCACCAAACCACTGATCACCCGTGCCAACGACCGAGAAGTCTTCGAGGGGGTTACCATCGATCAGCAGGATGTCCGCATAGGCTCCTTCCTCAATCACACCCAGATTGCCCTCGGGATAGGGGTTCATGAATGGTCCGGACAAAGCGGCGATTTCACCGCCAGTAGATGTCATTGCGACCAACGAGGCGTGAGAGCCAAAGAACTCATTATTGAGATGTTTTTCATAGGCAATTTGAATATTGCAGGCGGCTACAGAACCTACGCAATCCGTGTGAAACCCTCTTTTAGCTGGGCACTCATTCATGTTTTTTATGTAGTCGCCAAAAGCCTGCGTAGCTGACTGTGCCTTTCGTAAGCTGGCTGGGACATCTCGAATGGCAGGAATATCGAAGAGATTTGGATCAAATGCGGTGAGATTGGTCGTGATGTAGGCTCCTTTCTCTTCCATCAGCGCTGATATTTCACAATCAAACATGAACCCGTGTTCAATTGATCGCACACCAGCATTCAGTGCCGCCATGATCGTTTCCTTGCGGTAGGAATGGGCCATGACGTAGCTTTCGTATTCGTTGGCAACCTGCACGGCCGCTTCTAACTCTGCCGTCGATCCTGCCAATAACTGCCACGGGTCAAACACTGAAACTACACCGCCTGATTGCATGTACTTCAGTTGTGTTGCTCCCATCCGGAAGTTGTTACGAGCAAACTTGTACATGTCAGAGACGCTGTCGACTTCTTGGGCCATATTCAGACGGCTGAAGTTCGAAGACTGGCCAACAGGCGCCGTAAAGTTGGCGAAATCAGCATGGCCACCACGCGTACTTAGAAAAGCAGCCGCAGGGTAGAAACGCGGCCCGGCAATGGTCCCGGTGTCGATTGCGCGGCGAAGACCTCCATTAGCGCCACCTGCATCTCTTACGGTGGTAAAGCCTTGCATTAAGTACATCTCAGCCATTTGAGTGCCGTGAATCGCGAGGTCTTCCCAAGTGCTGTTGGCTTCCATTGCGGGCAAGGTGGGTCCTGGCAGCATCAGGTGTGCGTGATTTTCGATGAAGCCGGGGGTCAGTGTCCTCCCCTCTCCGTCAATGACCGTAGCGTCGGGGGCATCGATTGCGTCGGTTGATACGGCCTTAATCAGATTGCCCTCGACCAATACGCTGGCATTCTCGATGCGCTGTTCACTCACTCCATCGAAGATGTGCACGTTGGTAAACAACGTTTGGGGTTCTTCTTGATCCTGAGCCTGCGCGGACGCTGAAAAAGCAAGTCCTGCAGCGACAATTACCGTCGAGCAAAGCGACATTCGTAGACCGGACATAAGTACTCCCTTCATATTCATGTTTTGCCAACTGTAGTCCGGAAAAATTTGCCTCGGTTGCCACTTTTGAATTGGCATGTTCGAATGTGATCGTAAAAATGGCCACCAGTCAAAACTACTAATCATCACAAGGGTGACGAGCTTGCCTTTCAACTCCACCTCTCAAGAGCATAGCGAGGGCTTTATTCGCCTCTCCTTAGCAGCTCCGTTTCTGCAATATCTCACCGAACGTAAAATCAATCCGCAACCAGCATTGGATCAGGTCGGCTTGAAAGCTGAACTGTTGTCTGACCCATCTGTGTTCGTTCACTCAGAGCTGGTCTACGGTTTGGTGAATGCCTTCTCAGAAGTATCAGAGGATCGATACCTAGGACTGAATGTAGGTGAGGTGTTTGACCTACAAGGATGGCCGCCCTTCGCTCAAGCCTTGCAATCTACGAAAACGTTATTCGAGTTTTTTACCCGCTTTGTTGGGCTCGTACCGCAGGAGTCCAATTCTGTGCGGCACAGCCTTGTGATTGAAGCAGACAAGGCGACTTATCGTATCGAGAGGCAACAGGAACCAACTGTCCCACCCATTCAGGTGACCGGTTTTGGTGCCGCAATCTATGTACGCCTATTGCAGACCGTCGTCGGAGATTCTTGGGATTCTTCGCGTGTGCGATGGGAAAGCAGATACATCAATGGGCTGCCTATCGACTACAAAGGGATCGAGGTTGGCCTTGGGACTGATCCCGGAATGCAAATTAGTTTTCCTGTGGGATGGTTGTTTTTGCACCATGTCTCTGAGGGCTCTGCCAAGCCCATAGCTTCACCTCAACAAGAGGAAGAAGTAACCGTGGTGGCAGCTTTGCGCTCTGTCTTACGCGACAAACTAGATGAAACCGATTTGGGACCTGAGATGGTGGCTGGAATGCTGGGAATACAACCGGAACGGTTTCTGAAAGCGCTTCAGCGACAAGGCACAACGCTACCCCGTGAAATCAAACGGCTGCGTGTCGATGTCGCCAAAGAGCACCTCAAAGAAGACCAGATGACAATTGCGGAGATTGGTCTGATGCTCGGCTATTCCGACAAGTCCCATTTCACTCGCTTTTTCCGAGGTCAAACCGGAATGACACCGACTAAGTTCCGAAGCAAGTAAATGTGGTCGAGCCAAAAGAAAACTTGGTTGGGAACGTACGACTAGGCTCCAGACTCATTGATTTACAGCCAGAATAGGACTGTAGCAGCGAGAGCGATGGCCGAGAGGAATACCTTTG
>NZ_JBXWMT010000012.1:0-113475 GCF_059609985.1 Ruegeria sp. YTSA219 | reverse complement strand
ACAATCGCATGCCTGCTGGCCAACACCCTGACCGCCGCATGCCGCGCAAACAAACTCCCCGAACCAGAAGGCCTGACGGCTTAAAACGAGGCCGCCGCTGTTCAAACTGCGGCTGTTCTTTTTTCCGTTCTGATTTAGGTAGGTATTGGCGACCTTTTAGGTCGTAACTTGTGCATGGTGATCGTATCCATTGGCGTGTCGCCTACCAATTCCCTCCGATCCCCCCTACTACGAGCGTTGTGTGAATCCGGACCGCCACGCTCAGGCGAGATTGAGTGCCTGCGAAACAGCCCGGCTGCAGCCCATCAGGCACGTCAATTCGCAAGGCCGTCCTCAGAGCGCGAGATAGCCGATTCCGGCAAACGCGACGACACAACCAAGCCACTGGCTTGGTGACATACGCTCTTTCAAGATTGCCCAGGCAAGGACAACAGTCAGTAGTCCAAAAACCGAAGCCGCGACGGATGCATATTGGGCATTGGGCAACCTACCGGCCGCGACCACACTGAGAATTGCGACCGCATCCAGTAAACCCATTAAGCACAAAAGGGGCAGTGCTTTTGTGCCGGGCCAGATCGACTTGCGAGACGCAAAAGCTATCGCTGCCAGAACCAGAATTGCCGTAAGTCGACCGATTAGAGACACGGTGTATTCGTCGCTGATCTCTGCCGCGTATTGCCCCAGGGCAAATGCTGCGGCGAACCCGGTTGCGGCCAGCAAAGACAAGACAATGGTTGGGCCACGGGCAGGGTAGGTTGTCTCGGTTTTGTCTGAGCGGGCTGCGACGATGGATACTCCGAGGCCGATCGCAATTACGGCCAACCAGTGCCATGCACTGACAGTCGAGCCGCGCCAAATTGCGACGGTGACGGACAAGACCGGATAGCTGGCAACTAGCGGCGCAACCAATCGCACGGGCCCCCGATGAAAAGCCTCGTACATGCTGAGCCCGGCCAAGAGGTAAAAAAAACCTGCTGCAATCGCATAAGCCATCGCGTTGCCCGACATGGGGTTGATGTCGCCCCAGGCTGCAACCATCCCGATCTGCAGGATGGCACCAAAGAGTAACACAAACATCAAAGAGGCGACCACGCTGACAGACTGGCTGATATAGCGGACCGAGAGATCATGAATGCCCCAGCACAACGCAGCTAGCAACCCGAGTGCAAGGGCGCTCATGTAAGGGAAGATTGTTGTAGTGTCGACCATATTGGCATGTGTTCGGACCCAGATATCAACAGCGCCAAGATGTCACTGTTGATAAACTAATATTCCTGTTATGCAATAAATTAGGCAATGGAGACCCGGAGAATCCACTATGTCCTCGGCTTTGGATCAACTTGGAGGCGAAGAGAGCCTGCGCGCGCTTGTCGAACAATTTTATGATCGAATGGAGGCCGATCCGGCTGTGTATTCCTTGCACCGGCTGCATTTTCGGGGTCACGGATTGAACCATACAAGGCAAGCACAGTTCGAGTTCCTCAGCGGTTTTTTGGGCGGCCGAGCTTATTACCGGGAACGATTTGGCCACATGGATTTACGGGAAATACATGCCCATGTGCCTATTCGCGAGGCCGATGCAGAGCTTTGGCTGGAAACCTTTGACGCCGCTTTGGAAGATTGTGAACTGCGCGGCCCGGCGGTGGATAAAATGCGAACCTCCCTGCGACGTGCGGCATTGATGCTTGTTAACGACGTTCCCGACTGGCGCATCGAGGTGGATAGGGAAGAAGGACAAGAAGTCCCAGAATAGGCTATTTGCAGGGTCTCGAAATCAGTCGTCAAACAACCGACCGTTCAGATTAGATGGAGCTGGTCTTAAGTATTGAACGTCATAAAGATTTGCTCGATCGCGATATCGTCGTTTAGGTGTGTCATCTTTTGCACAGCACCCTTAGCCCATGCCCTGATTGACTGCTTTTCGGCCGCAAGCCAGGGATGGTTCCGATTTCCCAGACAACCAAGGGGCTGCCCAAAGCAGCTGTGCAATGCGGGGATTGGGTTCCCGTCTTAAAGGCGCACAATTTCAACGGAATCCCCGTTTGACGATATGTGTGCAAAAGACGCGCCTCGATCTTCGCCCGGCGCGTGTTGACTGAAAAGAACATCCCGGCGTGATCGTTGTTGGTGAATGAACAACAAGGCCGCGGCACAGGCCGCAACCTCGATGTCTTCCAGTTTTACCGGATCAGATATCCAGCGTGTTTTCCTTTTCCCAGCGCGAGAAATGCGACACGAAGGAATTCCACTCCTGATGCTTCATCTTCAGGAAAGCAGACGAGAATTCGGCGCCCATCATGCCCTTCAGGTCTTTGTCTTTGTCGTATTCGCGCAGTGCATCAAGCATGTTCAACGGCAACTTTGGTGCTCCGCGCACTTTATGGCCTTCGGCATACATATCGATATCCCAGCGCTTGCCAGGGTCTGCTTTGGATCGGATACCTGACAGTCCAGCCGCAATGATCACGGCCTGAAGCAGGTAGGGGTTGGTTGCTCCGTCCGGCAGACGCAATTCAAACCGCCCGGGGCCGGGCACACGCACCATGTGAGTCCGGTTGTTGCCCGTCCATGTCACGGTGTTGGGCGCCCATGTTGCACCCGACATCGTCCGCGGCGCGTTGATGCGTTTGTAGCTGTTCACCGTGGGGTTGGTGATCGCGGCCAGTGCTGACGCGTGCTTCATGATGCCACCGAGGAAGTGCTTGCCACGCTCTCCCAGACCAACTTCACCGGTCGGGCCGTCGCCCTCGCCTGCAAACACGTTGGTCTTGGCCGCATCGCCTGGCGCATCCCAGACCGAGATATGCGCATGACAGCCATTACCGGTCAGGCCTTCCACCGGTTTCGGCATGAATGTCGCACGCAGCCCATGTTTTTCAGCAACCGATTTGGTCATGAACTTGAAGAAAGAGTGTTTATCAGCAGTGCGCAGAACGTCGTCAAATTCCCAATTCATCTCGAACTGGCCGTTGGCGTCCTCGTGGTCGTTCTGATAAGGTCCCCAGCCCAGTTCCAGCATGTAGTCACAGATTTCACGCACGACATCATACCGGCGCATCACGGCCTGTTGGTCATAGCAAGGCTTTTCAGCTGTATCGAAAGGATCGCTAATCTGTTCTCCGTCCGGCGTCATCAGGAAGAACTCGGCTTCGATACCGGTTTTGACATGCATTCCTTCGCTTGCAGCTTCGTCGATCAGGCGGCGCAATACGTTACGAGGGGCTTGCGCGACATCGCTGCCTTCCATAACGCAGTTGCCAGCAACCCAAGCCACTTCGGGCTTCCAGGGCAGCTGAATGACCGATGATGGGTCTGGAACTGCCAGCATGTCAGGATGAGCCGGTGTCATATCCAGCCAGGTGGCAAACCCGGCAAAGCCTGCACCATCTTGTTGCATGTCGGCAATCGCCTGCGCAGGAACCAGTTTAGCCCTCTGTCCACCGAACAGGTCGGTGAACGAGATCATGAAGTATTTGACGCCTTTTTCTTTTGCGAAAGCTGCGAGATCTGTCGTCACGATTGCTTTCCTTTCCCTGTTGAATTCTAGTTTTTCAAAGCAAAAACGCGGCCCCCATCAGGGAGCCGCGCAGCATCGGTTCAGAACCCTTCCTTGCCCGGGTACCAACTGGTGCCCGCCAAGGGGACACGCGCCATGGCGGCCGCCTCCATTGTCAGGGCACACAGGTCTTCAGGTTCGAGATTGTGCAGGTGATTGTGGCCACATGCACGCGCGATGGTTTGGGCCTCAAGCGCCATCACCTTCAAGTAGTTGCGCAGCCTGCGACCCGCAGCAACCGGGTCAAGACGCGCAGCCAGGTCGGGGTCTTGCGTGGTGATCCCTGCCGGGTCCTGACCTTCGTGCCAATCGTCATAAGCGCCAGTGGTTGTGCCCAGCTTCTGGTATTCGGATTCCCATTTGGGATCGTTGTCCCCAAGGGCCACCAGAGCAGCCGTGCCAATAGCAACTGCATCTGCACCCAGTGCCAATGCCTTGGCCACATCGGCCCCGGTGCGAATGCCGCCTGAGATGACCAACTGAACCTCACGATGTACGCCCAGATCCTGCAATGCCTGAACGGCAGGGC
The DNA here is from genome assembly GCF_059609985.1 of Ruegeria sp. YTSA219. Classification (NCBI taxonomy): domain Bacteria; kingdom Pseudomonadati; phylum Pseudomonadota; class Alphaproteobacteria; order Rhodobacterales; family Roseobacteraceae; genus Ruegeria; species Ruegeria sp. YTSA219. The sequence continues at coordinate 109,390 of NZ_JBXWMT010000012.1, read as the reverse complement.
GGATGCATGACAGTGTTGGCAACCCGACATGTTCAATGAATACGTCCTGCGTCGCAGCGGTGCCGCCCTGCATGCCATCCATGACGACAACGTCCGCCCCGGCTTTCACTGCCAATGCAGTGTCGTAGTAGGGGCGCGTGGCGCCAACTTTCACATAGATAGGCACTTGCCAATCAGTGATTTCCCGAAGTTCGAGGATCTTGATCTCAAGGTCGTCCGGCCCTGTCCAGTCTGGATGGCGGCAAGCGGACCGTTGGTCAATGCCTTTGGGCAGGGTCCGCATCTCGGCCACACGGTCACTGATCTTTTGACCCAACAACATGCCGCCCCCGCCGGGTTTGGCGCCTTGGCCAACCACAATCTCAATCGCATCAGCCTTACGCAGATCGTTGGGATTCATGCCATAGCGTGAGGGCAGGTATTGATACACCAGCTTGGTTGAGTGGCCACGTTCCTCGGGCGTCATGCCGCCATCACCGGTGGTGGTTGACGTGCCCGCTGCGGATGCGCCGCGGCCCAGAGCTTCTTTCGCCGGACCGGACAACGCGCCAAAGCTCATACCCGCAATGGTGATCGGGATATCCAGCTCGATCGGCTTTTTGGCAAAGCGCGTGCCCAACGTTACTGAGGTATCGCAACGTTCCCGATAGCCTTCCAACGGATAGCGCGACACCGACGCACCCAGAAAGAGTAGATCGTCGAAATGAGGAACTTTCCGTTTGGCGCCACCGCCACGAATGTCATAGATACCTGTCGCAGCGGCGCGACGGATCTCAGCATTGATCGGATTGGTAAATGTCGCCGACTGAATCGGCAGGGTGCGGGGGATCTGATCGTCCATATCTTTCATACCCTTCTTCCTCAGTAAGCTGCGGAATTGTCGATGTCGAAATTGTAAAGCTGACGAGCCGAGCCATAGCGTTTGAACTCTTCCGGCTTGGCGTCGCTGCCAGCGCGGTCCAGCAGATCCCTCAGAATATCCAGATGCTCAGGGCGCATTTCTTTCTCGATGCAATCAGCACCGAGGCTTTTGACCGAACCACGCACGAACAGCCGTGCCTCGTAGAGTGAATCCCCCAGCGCATCGCCCGCATCTCCGCAGACGACCAGATTTCCTGCCTGTGCCATGAAGGCGGACATGTGGCCGATATTGCCATGCACCACGATGTCGATACCTTTCATCGAAATACCGCAGCGCGAGCTTGCGTTACCCTTGATGACCAGCAACCCACCATGGCCTGTGGCCCCGGCATACTGGCTGGCGTCGCCATCGACGATGACTTGGCCGGACATCATATTCTCAGCCACACCCGGACCAACTGAGCCTTGAACCTTGATGGTCGCCTGTTGGTTCATGCCGGCACAATAGTATCCGGTAGACCCCTTGACCGTCACTTCGATCGGCGCGTCCAGTCCGACAGCAATCGCATGGCTGCCTTTTGGATTTACAATTTCCCAGCTGGTTTGGTTGGTCTCGGCGTTTTGCTCCTGCAGGGACGAGTTCAATCCACGCAGTCCGTCTGCCTCTAAATCATAGGTCTGCATTTCAGGCGGCCTTTTCGTGGGTTGTGGGACTGTCGTTGTGCGACCAGAAATATACGGTGGCCGGTTCAGGTTCCCAAACTCGGGCGTCTTCGATTCCTGGCAGGTTCACCAAGGCGCGGTATTCGCTGCCAAAGGCAACATATTGATCTGTTTCTGCCATCACTGCAGGCTTGCAAGCGATTGGGTCACGTACGACGCCAAACCCGTCTTTGGTCCCTACTACAAAGGTGAAAAACCCGTCCAGATCATCAATGCTGGATTCCAGAGCTTCCCCTAAAGTGGCGCCATTCATCATTTTCCAGGTCAGGTATGCGGCACCAACTTCGGTGTCGTTCTCTGTCTGGATGGTAACGCCTTCGCGGCGCAACTTGCGGCGCAACGAGTTGTGGTTGGACAGCGACCCGTTGTGAACCAGACATTGATCGGACCCCGTGTTGAACGGATGTGCGCCCATTGTTGTCACGGCGGATTCCGTCGCCATGCGTGTGTGTCCAATGCCATGAGTGCCGCTCATGCCGCTAAGGCTGAAGCGGTCTGCAACATCCTTGGGCAGGCCAACTTCCTTGTAGATTTCGAGGCTTTCGCCACGACTCATGATACGAACCGTCGGCCGGATTTCAGCCAGCGCGGCGCGCGCGGCTTCGAACTGACGGGCGGGAATTTCCAAGACGGCATGTGTATCATTGTCTGCCTGACCAACCGTCACGCCAAGTCTTTTGCCTAGCTCATCAGCCAGATCGACAAAGTCCGTTTCGGGGTTGGGGGACTGAACTGTAATCTTGGTTTTGCCATCGGACTCAGAGCCGTAGATTGCAATACCGGCACTATCGGGGCCACGATCTGTCATCGTGATCAGCATGTCTGTCAGCATATTGCCCAGTTGGGGCGCAAGAGACTGGTCTTTGAGGAATAATCCAACAATTCCGCACATGGCTGGCAGATCTCCTTATGTGTTTCATTATGATTCGACGGTACCAACAAATCAGTGGGACATCAATAATCATAGGAAAGTTTTTTTCCTAAGAGGCAATGGGCGCGACCTGTGTTTTTCGCGCCCATTGCAAGCATTCAAGGCTGGATCAATATCGCTCCAACTGTGCTTTCACCTTTTCTTCGTCACCGGTATGGCGCGCCTTTTCCAGGTGCTCAGCTTCGCGGACGAATTGGATGCGATGCCAGCCAACCCAGAAGACGACACCAATGATGACCATTAGAACTTCGTAACCTTGGAAGGGATAGACCGGCCCGACTTCGGCCAGATCCACGGCCCAGTTTGTATAACCATTCGTAGACATATCTTACTCCCTCATTTCACTGCTACGCCACGGGCGGCCAGTTCTTCTTTATCGGCTTCGATAATGGCAGCTTTGGCGTCCTCATAGGCATGGTGTTCAGCGTAATCGAGACCCTGAAGTTCAACTTCTTCCGGGATGCGCAGTACGCCGGCAGCGGATTGCATTTTCGCCAGAGCCCAGCCTGGCAGGAACCCAAGGACAAAGAACATGATGACCGCACCCGTGATCTGACCGATCGGGTTGATGGTTGCATAACCTTCATATGGTGACGAAGGCACGCCCCACAGGACAAAGCCCGCGATGACCAGCCCGACGACACCTGCATAGCCATGCACGGCAACGGCACCAACGGCATCGTCCAGCTTGAACCGACGCTCTACCCAGTAGTGCAGATTATAGACGATCACGACGCCGATTGCGGCAATGATCATCGCTTGGATCGGGTGATACAAATCGTTTCCAGCAGACGCGGTGATGATTCCGGCCAGACCGCCCGAGAAGGTCCAGAAGGCATCCCCCTTCGAGACGACATAGGCTGCCATCAACCCACCCGACAGCGACATCAGGAAGTTAAAGGTAATCGCCGACAGCGTGGTCGGAGCCAGATAGATGTTGGTTGCAGTCCAGGTGGCGCCAACGATCTGACCGTCGATAACCTCGGGCGAGATTACCGGAACGTTACAGGCGGCATAGAAGCCCCAGAACCCGGTATAGATCAGGAAAATTCCGATGGTCAGCAACCATGGATTATGCGGAGGAATATCCCGCGGCGTTCCATCCTTGGCAAACTTGCCAAGTCGTGGACCCAGTACCATGATCACACCAAGTGCGTAACCACCTGCGATTGCATGGATAACGCCTGACGCATAAGCATCGTGATACCCCAAGATACGCACCATCCAGCCACCATAGTGCCAGCCCCAAGCAGCGTCGATGATCCACCAGACGGACCCGATCATGACTGCATGGACCCACAAAGCCGATGACCTGATCCGTTCGATCACTGAACCAGAAACGATCGAGGCGGCTGTCCACGAGAACAGAAGGAACGCGGCCCAGAAGACCCCTGTGATTCTGTCGTCCAAATTGGTTGCCATTGTGTTCGCCCACGGTAGATTTGCGGCACCTGCTTCGGTGTCGAGACCGCCCCAGAACGGAAAGTTCGGGAACGCCCAGTAGATCCACCATCCAAAGAAGAAGAACGTGACCGTCACCAGCGGGATGATCATGATGTTTTTCATCAATGTGTGCATATGGTTACGGGCCCGGCTGGCGCCGACTTCGTACATGCAAAAGCCCACATGGATGAGGAACATGAAGACGACCGTTACCCAGTAATAAAACTCGGTAAAGACCGTCGTAAGTGCATTTAGATTGCCATCCACTTCGTAGTCTCCCTGTTGTTGCAGCAGGAGGTCTTTCTGCGAAGCATTTCCTGCTGGGAATAATTATATACTAAGGGGACAATCTCATTGGCGACCTGTCAATAGATATGTGGGGCAAACATCTTTAAGGTCTGTGCATGATGTATGTCCTCACACGTCCAAAACCGCACTAAGCCACAGATAAAGAAAAGAAATATCAATATTCCCAAATGTTCTTAGGGTGCAAAAATTGCAGGCAAATATTCCCAACAGGAAAAAATTCTGCACACAAGTGTTGATTTTCAACTCAACATCGGCCTCAATATGGGCAACAAAAAGCAATCAACGGGAGAGCTGAACCATGGCCATTCTTTGGAGGACGTCCGCCCTTGCGCAGCGCCATGCCGAGATCGGCGGCGAACTTGAGGACTGGAACGGCATGGGAACCGCATGGTTCTATGACCACAGCCCAGAGCGCGCCAAAGCTGACTATGAGGCAATTCGAACCAAAGCTGGCCTCATGGATGTTTCCGGCCTGAAAAAGGTTCACGTGGTCGGCGAAGATGCAGCCTATGTCATTGATCGGGTCACCACGCGGAACGTCGAAAAGATCATGCCGGGTCGTTCGACCTATGCCTCGATCCTGAATGCCGAAGGCAAATTCGTTGACGATTGCATCATCTATCGCTTGTCAGTGAACACATGGCTTGTTGTGCACGGCACCGGCACAGGCATGGAGCAGTTGACATCGGTGGCGGCAGGCAAGAACTGCTCGGTCATTTTTGATGACGACATGCATGACATGTCGCTGCAGGGACCAGTGGCTGTTGATTTCCTGGCCAAGCACATCCCCGGAATTCGGGATCTGGCCTATTTCGGCATCATGCAGACCAAACTCTATGGCTGCCCGGTGATGATTTCGCGGACCGGATATACCGGCGAGCGCGGGTATGAGATATTCTGTCAGGCCAAGCACGCCGTTCACTTGTGGGACAGCATTCTGGCTGATGGCAAGGATATGGGCATCGTCCCGGTCCAGTTCTCGACGCTCGACCTGTTGCGCACCGAAAGCTACCTGCTGTTTTACCCCGGCGACAATTCCGAAACCTATCCGTTCGATGGCGATACCTGCGGCGATACACTGTGGGAACTGGGCCTGGATTTCACTGTCTCACCTGGAAAAACCGGCTTTATCGGCGCCGAGAACCACTATGCATCGCAAGGCAAAGAGCGGTTCAAGATCTATGGCGTCAAACTGAACGGCACGACGCCGGCGGATGAAGGCGCGGATCTGCTGCAAAACGGCGAGAAAGTCGGCGTTGTCACCTTCGGCATGTATTCTGATATCAATGGTCACAATGTGGGTATCGCGCGGATGCCGGTCGCATGTGCATCACCCGGCACCAAGCTGACGGTGCGCAACGGCGATGGGACAGAAATAACGGCAACTGCGGAAGAGATGCCGTTCTACGATCAGGACAAATCGATCAGAACCGCAAAGGGCTGAGTTTCAGGGGGCGCGACGGACACACCGTGGCGCCCTTTTCCTATTGAGGGCACAATGTCAAAGTTCGAATTTCCCAAGTCAATCGCAAGCCGCCCGGTCTGGGGCGCGCTAGAGGTTCGCCAGGGCGAACATCATCTCATGATAGCCGAGGCCCAAGGGGCCGAAGCCATTCTCGACATCGCAACACCTGACCTGATGGCCAAAACCCATCTGATCTATATCCCGAAAGGCACGGATTTCGCGGAAAAGATAAGGGCATTGAACCCTGCTCAGTTCTATGAAGGCCCGTCTTTCGAGGCGTCTCTGCCGCGCATTCGCAGGGTTCTGGAGGACGCGCATATGGGATTGCAGGTCTACCTGACCGGCACCGAAGGCATGATGGGGCAGGCCATGAATGAAGTGATGGCTGTGGGTCTGCCACACACGGCGATCCAGACCGAACATCGCGGATCGGTCGCCCGTCGGATGCAATGCGTGCATTGCAAAGGCATCACCGAAGACGTCGAGATTGACCCGTTTGTCTGTTCACATTGCGGCCTAAACCTGTTTGTGCGCGATCACTACTCCCGCCGTCTTGCCGCCTATCAGGGCGTCCGTATCGACGCCGAGGATCATGGTAATGTGCCCGAGTCGAAGGGGATTTACGAATGAGCGGTGCTGAGAAAATTCAAGTCAAGGTGACCGAGATCACTCCGCTGAACGAATTGGTGACGCGGTTCAGGTTCGAACGTATCGACGGCGCGCCATTACCAACCTTTTCGGGCGGGGCACATACTGTGGTCGAAATGCAGGATGGTGCCATTACACGGCTTAACCCCTATTCGTTGATGTCAGATCCGTTTGATCAGTCATCTTATACAATTTCGGTTCGACGCGATGATGAGGGCAGGGGTGGTTCGCTGTTCATGCACCGCCAGGTCAAGCTGGGCGACGAGATGACCATCAGCTATCCGGTCAACTTGTTTTCACTGGACTTGCGCGCCCGCAAGCATCTGTTTCTGGCCGGTGGCATCGGGATCACCCCGTTTCTGGCACAGATTAAACAGTTGGAATTGCTGCACGGGCATTGGGAGTTGCATTACGCGTGCCGAAACACTGCCTTGGCATCTTATGCTGAGCAACTGACAGACAGACATCCGAACGAAACCCATCTGTACTATGACGATCAGAGCCAGGCGATTGATCTGAAAAATCTACTCAGCGGGCAACCCCTGGGAACGCATGTGTATGTGTGTGGTCCAAAGGGCATGATCGACTGGGTCCGAAACACGGCTGCCGCCGAAGGCTGGCCCGAAGATTGCGTGCACTACGAAGAGTTCCTGGCGCCTCAGCCCGGCAAACCGTTCGAGGTGCGCTTGGCGGCATCGGATAAGGTCATTCATGTGGGTGAAAACGAAAGCCTGCTGGAGGCCATCGAACGTGAAGGCGTGGACGCACCATATCTGTGCCGCGGTGGGGCCTGCGGTCAGTGCGAAACCGTTGTGCTCGACCATGAAGGTAATTTCGTTCACCGCGATCACTGGCTGACCGGCGAAGAAAAGGCTGCGGGCAAGAAAATCATGCCCTGTGTATCGCGTTTCGAGGGCAAGTCCCTCGTGCTGGACCGTTGAGAGGAGGCCCAACATGACCATTCAATTCAACGAAGAATCCTTCCGCGACGACTATACGTTTCACAACTCGGACTGGGCGATCAAACGCTTTCCGTTTCCGTTTCACGAAGACAGCTATATGTATTCGGTCAACATGGAACAGCATCGCGGCGGGCCCAAAGGATCGGTCTACGAGATGCGGTTTGACGTCGACGAACACTATGTGTCCGAGATGAAAGACCGCGCCATGGTATTGGATCAGGACCCGCTGCGCTGCCAGTCACTGCCGCATATGACTTTGGCCGGTTGGGACTTGCTGGAGCTGATCATGGTCAGCAAATCCGAAGACTATCCCGATCTGTTCGAACTGCATCGCAATGGGAACCAGTGGCGCTGGGTCAACAAACCGATGGGCATTGATCACAGCTTTACCTTCATGGACGAAACCACGCTTCCGTACGGGCCGATGGAATACATCACCCGTCAGGCACAGGGTGATTTCGCCGTGCTGGATCAGCGTGACGAGATGCTGTGGATGGACGCGGGAATGGTGACGACCCAAGCGGATTGGAGCCTGGATTTTGACATCGGAATGAACTTTTTCGAATGGCACGCGCCGGTTCCCAAAGCCCATGAAATGGGCATTTTCCAACGCGCCCTGAAATTCCTGCTGAACATTCAACAGGGTGCCCCGGCACGGCGTCTGAATTGGACTATGACAGTGAATCCGCTGCTGGATACCAGCCCGGAAAACTATCACAAATGGGGTATCCAGAAGACGACGCTGACACCTGAAAACATAGCGCACAAACAGTATCTGCGGGTCGAGTTGCAAACCTTTTTCCGTCTACCGCGATCCAACGCCCTGGTATTCCCGATCCGCTGCTACCTGTGTAGTTTTCAGGACCTGATGACCGTTCCCAAATGGGGCCGTCGTCTGCATCGGGTCATCCGGGACCTGCCGGTCGAGCTGGCAACCTATAAAGGGTTCATCGATAACCGCCCCATGATGTTGGACTATCTCAGCCAGTTTGACGACGGGTTGCCCACGTCTCCGGGGATCTGGCCGGATTTGGAAACGGAACCACCTTTGTCTAAGTAAGCGAGACTTGCGAAATTTCTCAACTCATATGATTGATCCGGTCGAAGCGCCTTGGCTCATCTCGAGTGACGATTTTGCTTTGTATGACGTGCTTGCGCTGCTTCGCGCGTCATTTCAGTACATGGATGCCCGGATCGACCCTCCGTCTTCTATCCATAGTCTGAACGTGGAAGGAATGCAGGCGCATTGTCAGGGTGGCGGCGAAATCTGGGCCGTTGGGCGGCCACTTTTCGCGTGTATGTTTCTGACGCCCAAGCCCGACAGTTTGTACCTTGGAAAGCTTGCGGTGAAGGATGGATTGCGGGGTCAGGGTATCGGCCGCAGGCTAGTGCATCATGCTGCACGCCGTGCAGCAGAGCTTGGCTTACCTGCGCTGGAACTGGAAACACGCGTGGAACTTACTGAGAACCATCGCGTATTTTCGAGGCTGGGGTTCACGATCGTAAGCACGGGCAGTCGCGAAGGCTATGACAGACCCACAGATTTCTTATTGCGCAAACCGATCAGTTTGTCTGCGGATAGCTGATAACTGATATATACCGCGCCGGCAGACTGACAAGCCGTTCGGGCCCATGCGGAGCATCTGCATCAAAGAACAGGGTATCGCCGGGTTTTAGCGGGTAAATCTGGTCCCCGTGGCGGTAATCCACCTCACCGTCCAGCATGTAAATCGTTTCGATCCCGCCATGTTGGAAAGTTGGGAACACATCTGATTCAGCGGTCAGGGTAATCAGATACGGTTCTACGATCACGCCGGATCCGTTGGCACCAATATGTCCCAACAGGTTATACTGATGGTTCGCACGTGTTCCTTCACGCTCCAGTTCGACGCCTTCTCCTGCTTTTGTATGAACCGCCTCGCGGCGTTCTTCAAACTGTCGGAAAAAGCTTGTCAAAGGAACCGAAAGCGCATCCGCCAGCGATTGCAGAGTCGTCAATGACGGCGACGTATTTCCGTTTTCGATCTTGGACAGCATGCCAATCGACAGGCCGGTCAACTGGGCCAGCTCTGCGACCGTTATGTTCTGCTGTTTGCGAAAGGCACGAACCTCGCGGCCGATGGCAACTTCAAGAACTTTCTCTCTGTCACCCGAACGAACGGAATGTGGGTCCTGCGTCAGGTTTGCTGCCATTTCTTTGTCGCGTTTTTTCAATTTCATTCTTTCAACGTCTTGCTACACGTGTCCAAACCGGTTCTGCAAGCAGGCCCTGCGCAATACCCAATTCAATTCGGATTACCATAGCATCAGTTTTTCCTGATAGTAATATAATCAAGCTGACAGAAAACAGAATAGAGATCGGATTCTCACTGTTTGACGGCTTTCACGGCTCTGACGCCGATGTCCTAAATCAAGGTTCGGTAGCTGTGGCAAGGATGCTTGGTGCACCGGAACGTCTTAGGTTTTGACCCTTTCATCGGGCACTTCCACAAGACACCTCAACCAGCGACGCGGATTGACGCCGATCACCCTTAAGAACTCGCGGTTGAAGTTCGACTTGGTGTTAAACCCGCTGGCCAGCATCGCCTCGGTCACCGATTTTCCAGTCTTCATTACGGCGCAAGCGTGAGAAATCCGATGCCTATTGATGTAGCGAGACACATTCTCGCTTTTGCCTTTGTTGATTGCGCTTGAAAGCTGCTTTTCTGGAACCTGCAATTTTCGGGCCAACCGGGCCAGTGTGAGATCGGGATCGAGATATGGCTTATGTGTTTCCATATAGGCGTCGAGCTTTTCGACAATAGCGGTGTCACGGGTTTTATCTTGCTTGGAATACGCATCGCGCGTGTCAGAACCAATGCTCTGGCTTTCGATTGCATGCGATAGGCTGAGCGCCCCTAATATGAGCAATGTGATTGCGGAAAACAGGCTTGGCAGCCAGAGCAAGACCTCGGTGTCTCCTGATGCAAGGCGGACTGCAATGAATATGTCGCTGCCTGCTGAGGCGATCAAAGCGATGGCCAGAACACGCCAAACCCAAACAATCATGCGCCCGTTTTCTAAGCGGCTATGGGGCAAACAATCTTCGCCGCGCAAGAGCATAAACGCGATGGCGATACCGTATGCCGCAAAGAGAAAGGGGATCAACACGTCCAGCGCTTCGGGTTGGGTTGCCAGAAAACTTATCGCAAGGGCCGGACCTACCGCATGCAAATACAAGTCCTGTCTGCGCAGATAACCCACCGAGGCCTGACGAAAGGACAGCCACGCGGATGCGGCAATTACAGTCGCAAGAATGGGCTGAACGACCCTGAGACCCGTAAAGCCATAATATTGCACAAGCGCGATAACCGCACTTTGTGCTGCGCAGCATCCGATGAGGACCAAAAGCGTGGGATGGGTTTTGCGGGTCAGAAAGCGATGTAAAAGAAAGCCCGAAAGCAGCAGGGCAGTAATCATTGGGATTGGTAGAACTGGCATCAGGGGGGTCCGTTTTCGTCTGTCATAGGACCTAAATCCTGATCTGCGCGACCTTAAACCGGATTCAGGTCGTATGAAATCCCGACAGCGTCTGAATGTAGGCCGACACTAATGCCACCCTACAAAAAAGGCGCGCCATGAAACTTCCTCTTCTTACCCTCGTCATGACCCTTTCGGCGGGCACGGAAATTGCTGCACAAGATGTCGGCCTCGTCGAATTGACGATTGCCGCACCTCATCATGATCAGGACATGCAAATGGCTGTCATGTTCCCTGCGGCAGGTCAGCGCCAGACTATGTTTGCAGAAAATGCAGTGTTCTATGGAACAGCAGTAGTCGAAAACGCCAGGCCGGTGCCAGGGCAACATCCGGTTGTTCTTCTCTCACACGGATGGGGCGGCAATTATGCACGAATGGCGTGGCTTAGTGCGGGGTTGGTCTCGCAAGGTGCAATCGTAGTGGCAGTAAACCATCCAGGCAGCACGACCTTAGATTTGGATTTCGATACCGCATTTAATCATTGGACCCGCGCCCAGGACATGTCCACCGCGTTGGATCACGCGCTGCAAGACCCGGTTTTCGCCCCCCTCATCGACACTTCACGGATCTACGCAACGGGTTTCTCTTATGGTGGCTGGACAGCCCTTTCGCTTGCGGGCGTCCAGGGCAATCGTGACGGATTTTTCGATTATTGCGAGGCCGCAGGGGCAGGGTCACAATTTTGCGCAAAGCTGACGGCAGAGGGCGTCGATGTAACCGCAATCGATCAGGAAAAATATGAGGCATCTTACAAGGATCCACGGGTCAGTGCCGTCGCAGCCATTGATCCGGGACTAACTTGGGATCTTGCGCATAAGGATGTGCGGGACGTGACAGCCTCGCTTTTTCTGATTGGATTGGGTGACGGGGCCGACAGGCTGAATGCAACAGACACGAGCGCCCTGGGAAGCAATTTTGAGGCGCTGGTTCCTCAGGCCGCGGTGATGACGATCGCGCCCGCAACGCATTTCACCGCGCTTGGATTATGTAAGCCCGCCGGTGAAGCGATTTTGATCGAAGAGCAGGACGATCCTGTTTGCACTGATCCTGGGGGAACGGACCGCGCCCAAGTTCTTGACATGATAATTGACAGTTTGGCCGCTCACTTCGATCTGAATTAGTGTATTTCGGACACTTACATATCGGCATTGCATCCAATCGTGCGGGCCGACCATACCCCTCAGCGGTATACCAAAAATTCGTAGTTGGCTTGCCGCTACCTGCCACTGGCTTTCTTCGTGCCCCGGTGATGGGCGAGGTCGATGAGCCGTCTGAATGTTGGGCATTCCAAATGCGATGGCGCCGGGCAATCCGCCACATGTCGCAGGGTATCGCGCAGCGCCGTCAGCTCGCGGATTTGCCGATCCAGCGCATCCGCACGAATGTGAAACTCTTGCCGGGGGATATTCGGAGTTCCATCAAGGCCGAACATCCCCGAGATTTCCTCAAGTGAAAACCCCGCAGATTTGCCCATCGTGATCAGGGCTAGTTGCAATAAGACATCCGGCGTGAACTGCCGACGAAGCCCGTGCCGCGCAACAGACGAGATCAGGCCAAGCTCATCATAGTAACGCAGCGTTGAAGTTGGGGTGCCGGTCTTTTTCGACACCTCGCCTATATCCAAAAGTTTCATGCTTGACCTCAAGTCGACTTGAATTCGTAACGTCACCTTCTGTAGCGATTCCGACAAGAGGAAAATAGTGGTGCACATCAAATCAAATGCATTGAAGACAACGAGACCCGGCGCTTTGTTGTGTTTCTCCCTGTCCATGCTGCTGGCCTCATTGGGCACCAGCATTGCCAATATTGCCTTGCCTGCAATCGCCCAGGACCTGAAGGCGCCGGTACATCAAGTGCAATGGGTGGTGATCGCATATCTCGCGACACTGACGCTGTTCTCTGTGCTGGCTGGACGACTTGGGGACCGCTTTGGACGACAGCAGATGCTGATCTTCGGGCTTATACTTTTCGCGCTGGCCTCTGCGTTTTGCGGCTTGGCGCCCAACCTTAAGGTGTTGAGTGCCGCGCGGTCTCTTCAGGGAATTGGTGCTGCATTCCTCATGGTGCTGACCGTCGCACTCGTTCGCGATATTTTTGAAACAGAGCGTGTCGGGCAAGCCATGGGCCTGTTGGGCACGATGTCGGCGGTCGGAACCGCACTGGGACCTTCGTTGGGTGGGGTGCTGATTGGAAAACTCGGGTGGCAAGGAGTGTTCTTTGTCCTGGTGCCGATGAGCCTGACTACGGCCGTTTTGGCCGTTCGGCTTTTGCCCGCAAGTGTTGCCTCTGGGATAACACCTCTGGTCGGACTAACTGCACTGCGAAAGAGCGGCGCAATCCCCGGCCTTGCGGCAAATTTTCTGGTGGCAAATGTGATGTTGACCACTTTGCTGATAGGCCCCTTCTTTCTGGGGCAGTCTCTTGGGCTGAGCGCGGCGAAAGTGGGGCTTGTCATGTCGGTCGGACCAATCATATCGATCTTCCTCGGCGTCCCATCGGGTCGCCTTGTGGATGCATGGGGGGCGGCGCGTGTTCTGTCGCTTGGGCTCATTGCTCTGACCACCGGGACCTTTGCGCTTGCGGTCCTGCCAGTCGCATTCGGTGTCATTGGTTACATTGGCGCTATCAGCATCCTGACACCGGGATACCAGTTGTTTCAGGCCGCCAACAACACCATGATCATGGTGGGGGTTCGGGCAGATCAGCGGGGGACAGTTTCAGGGCTGCTTGGCTTGTCGCGCAATCTGGGCCTTATTTTCGGCGCCTCTGTCATGGGGACGGTCTTTTCCTTTGGGATCGGGGCCCGCACCGTCGAGGCAGCATCTGCTGAAGCGATTGCCAACGGGATGCAGCTCACCTTTGTAATCTGCGGGGTATTGGCCATCGTGGCGTATTGGCTTTCGCGTCGAACTTCGTTGAAGAGCATCACCAGTAAGACAGTCGCGAGATTATGATAAAGGAGGTCGCAGTCCTACCGATGAACACTTTTAAACCTGTCCCAATAGACGGCTTGAACGTACAGATTTGGGGGCATGGCGATACGCCCGCGCTCCTTTTCCATGGGGGGCCAGGGTCGGGTCTCAACCCGCAGCACACAGCCTATTTCGACGCCGACCGCCATCGGGTGGTTCTTCTTGACCAACGCGGAACAGGGTTGTCGGGCAGAGCTGGTCGGGTCACTGCAAACACGACCCAGCACACCCTACGCGATGCCGAGGCTATCCGGATGGCCCTGGGATATGAAGATTGGATAGTGCTGGGTGGTTCATGGGGTGGCGCACTGGCATTGGCCTACGCATCCGCTCATCCTGATCGGGTACGCGCATTGATCGTGCGCAGCACGCATATCTGCCGCCCTTCAATGGACCAGTGGATGTTGCGCGATAGGGCAAAGCGTTTCGAAGCCGGGCAGCGTGCGCGCGGCCTGTTTCTCGATCCTCTCGATGAGACAGAACAGCTCCATCCTGCCATAGCATGGTTTGCCCGTATGGAAGATAATGACGCGCAAGCACGTGAGGCAGCCCGCCGTGTGATGGCCCTTGAAGATGCGTTTCATGGACCGCAACCCGGCACTGTGCGGCTTCCGGCAGCCGTCACCCAAAGCGACATAAATCGCACCCGCGTGTACCTTTGGTACTGGCTTAATAATTTCTTCCTACCTGCTACCGGCCCCGGAGATCCAAATACAATCGCCGTACTTCCACATCGTTTGATCCATGGGGCGGATGACCTAATATGCCCGATTGAACCTGCCCGTGCCTTTGCCCAAGCTGGAAAGCTTCAATTTGAGGAGATTGAGAGACTGGGTCACAACGGTTTGGCGCCGCAGATGATCGCTGCTGTGCGCCAAGCCGTCGAAGACTTGAGCGGTTGAGAATCGAGCAAAGCGCGTTCTCTAACAGGACAATCGCGGCAATACCGAGTGCGCGCAATTTGGGTTCAGGGCATCGTCATTTTTTTGGTTGCGTGAGGTGGCTGAAGCAAAGCGCGATGCCTGACCGCCTTCGATTCCGTATGCGAGAGACAGGGGACAATTCTGGCTGGTCATTTCGCTTCGCGCGTCGATGTTGCTCAGCAGTTTATATCGTTTTGCCGGTAATCTTTTGGTCGAATTTTGTGCCAAGGCGACCCATCTCACCCGATTTAAAAAGCTGTTTGTTCTTGCTCGGCATTCACGTTGGCTGTGGCACCTAAAAGCCCAATGGCAGGAATAGTTAAGCTATCTATGAGGCGCATGTTTAGCCTCGCCCGGTGCCAGCTTCGTATGAGGCAGATGATTACAAATCGAAATAGAAAACTCCGACCACGGGCAATACTGCACCCTACCTTCGGGGCAGGATCACTTTAGTCAGCCACAACCTCAAAGGTGACAACGATGGCGGTGTTTTCGCTGCCTTTGGTGTATACGCGCCCCTGATACTGGCCGGGTTCTGCCAGATCATGAATGGTGAGGCTTACGGCAACGTCGACGGCCTGTCCCGGGGGAATACGGACTGCGGAAGGTTGGATGCTCATCTTGTCGGTTGGCAACACGTTGCCGTCGCGGCTGATCATGTCGCCCGGTTCGAACTGCAAGTCGACAACGTCTGCTCCGGCAGGTGCAGCAAAGGACAAGAGAATGGTTCCTGTCTCACCGGGCCTGCAGGGCTTGCGGCAGTGAAAGGGTCCGTCCAGCTGTTGTGTGGTGCTGTTTTCCGCATTCAGAATGCCCCGTGCGATCTGAGATATCGGAAGTGTATCCTGCTCCGGAACGGCCTTGGTGGCCGTGCGGAGAGCGCTGACAAATGGTTTTCGCTCGAAATAAGGCATAGCTCAATGTGCACAGCCTACAGCGTTTAGTAAATGACAAACTTGAAAGGAATGCGTATTGGATTCGGCGGTGGATTCACGGGATTTCGAAATTTAAGATATTGAATATCTACAAAAAAATAGGGCGAGTGTTAGACCTGACGCGCCACCAGATAATCCATGAACTGACCAAGAAACGCGCGCGGCGCCGCGTTGGTATTTGCAAATACAACATCGAATTCCCGACGGGCCGCCGCAAGCAGGTCATTTGCTGCGGCCTGAGCATATTCAATGCAAGAATAGTGGTTCATCCGCGCCAATACCCATTCGACCTCTTGCTCCGAACGGGCCGTTCTTGGCTTTTCTAGAAACTCTGACAGTCGGGACTGTTCCTGCCGATCCGCCTGCGCCCCAAGACGTCCCAGCATCAGCGTGCGTTTGCCTTCGTAGATATCCCCACCGATCTCTTTGCCGTATTTACCCTGGCTTCCCACAAGATTCAGAACGTCATCCTGGATCTGAAAGGCGGCCCCCAGAAAAAAGCCGAACGCGTTGAAGTCATCCAGATTCAGCGCCCCGGAGGCGACATCGTCCGGGCGCGCGATCAGGGCACCTATACGCATCGGGTGAATGAAGCTGTACCAGCAGGTTTTCTTCAGACACATGGTCAGATAGTCGGACGGGCTGAGGTCAAGGCGATTGTCTTTTATCCATCCCAATTCAAGGGCTTGGCCCTCGATCGACTCTTTCAGCAGGTGATCAAATTCGTCCACCACACGCGCGCCGGTAATCGGGCCCAGAGGGCCGAGGTTCTGGCGCAGCAGGCTTAGCGCCAGAGATTGCATGCCGTCGCCGATATTGATCGCCAAGGGCACACCAAGACGTTTGTGCATACATTCCCGACCCCGTCGGAAATCGCTGAGGTCTTCGATATCGTCATGAACCAGAAATGCATTGTGCAGCAATTCGATGACCGCAGCAGCAATTTCGGCATCCTCGGCTTTTCCGCCGAATGCTTCACACGTGGCCAAAAGAAGGGCAGGTCTAAGCCCTTTGCCCGAGGTTTCGATATAGTCCCGCATAGGCCCATAGAGATAGGCTTGCGGCTCACCCGTTGGCATTTTGTCCAACAGTACCTTGCGCGCCTGATCGCCATAACGCGTCAGTTGGTCAAGGAAGCCTTGCGTGGCCGCGGATGCCGGCTGCGCCTTGGGAACAGTCACCTGTCAGCCCTTCTGTGTGATGATGACTTTGCGACCGGACGTGTCGGTTGGCGGTGAGGTCGCCTCAACAATGCCGATCGCCAGATCTTCGGCAAAGTCCGCGCCGGGGATCGGTGTGTCCCGGCCCGGCAGATGCGCGGCCATCAGATTATAGAGCTCAGGAGGTGCCGCGACCATGCGCAACGCGTCCGAGATCGCAGGGTCTTCGACAATTCCGCCGGGCTTGGAGTATTCGGCCGTTAGCGGACCAATCGCGGCCAGCGGTCCTTGCCCACCACGTTTGGTGCCGGTGGCGTCTTGTCCCATGCGCAAAGCGGCCTCGACAGCGATGGCAAAGCGTTCATCCCAGGGCTCACCCGCCTGATATCGGGCATAGTCATAGGCCCGCAGGGGTTGCAGGATGTCGGGCTCATGCAGATCCCAGATTTCACAGGGCTGCGCCTCAGAACCACTGCGCCGTAGGATGGCATTGACGGCTCTTCGGGCAGCCTCATTTGCGCCTTCCATGGTGGCCAGGTCGGTGTTGGTCCGGACGTAGTCGGACGCAAGCATAAAGTTCGGAATCAGCGTCGCCGCTTCGGGCCGCAGCCGCCAGCTGTTAATGCGGTTTACCAACAGCGGTTCGACATTGCTTTCTCGGGCAGGATGATCGGGGTCCTCAACGATGTCGGGATCCAGGAACCAATAATGCAGTTCTTCATCCCTGAGGACGATGTTGCCATCAACGTTCAGGCTGCGTTTGAGCTGTTCCCAGACCTCTTTGGCGATTTCTTCACGAGAGCTGTCGCGCGCGGTTTTTCCGTTCGTGCCCGGCTTGTCCCATTCGGAAATATCGACCGAGAGCAATCCCTTGGTCTTACCATCGGCCCAGTTTTCAAAATCTATCTGGGACCAGAATTGTTTTTGCGAAACAGCCGTCAGCGCCCAAGGGCTGTCGATAAAGATCACATGGCCATGGGCTAGTTCAACATCCTTGGTCAGGTAAAACTGTATGCCATTCATCCATTGCACGTCTTCGGCAAGCAATGGCAGCTTGGCCAGACCCGGATCTACCTTTGTCATGGCCGGCGTCACCAAAGGTGCAATGCGTTCAATGGGCAAGGCGCTGATGAACCAATCACCGGTGACCTGCTTTTGCGTGCCGTCCTGTTCAACGGTGGCGCTGGCAATTCGGCCGTTTCGGCATTCAATCCCGGTGACCTTGGAATCGAAATGGTACACCACACCCCGGCTTTTCAGATATTCCAACCAAGGCTGAATCCAGACCAAGTTGGTCGGCCCGTTCAGCAGCCTGTTGCTGGTCGCCTCGGGTGTTGCGATCCCAAGCTGCAGTTGAATGGCGACATCGCCGACGGTCTTGGTGCTTGCGGTTGTCGCTTTGGCCGCCACCAGTGACCGGGTCAGGCCGATTGCCAGAAACTTCTGATAGGCTTCGGACCGCTCCGCGGCGCCGATGAATTCCCACCAGCCGATACGTTCATACTCATCGAACCGGCGCTCTTTGCACGAGGTCGCAATGCGCCACATGCAACCAATGAAATGTTCGATATCCTCAAAGTCGATTTCGTTGCGCGGCGAGATTGTATAGGCAAAGGTCTTGAGCGCATTGGCGACCTCTTTTAGCGATTGTGGAAACCGCTCGGGTACGATGATACCGGGGTGGTCGAACTGGCTGACCAATACCTGGGTTGTCGGAACCAGATTGTCGTAGCAGGTGCCCTTGTCATAATAGGGCGTGCGCGACATCGTATTGGTGATGTGCCGGTAGAAGTTAGGGAAGAACCGGAACCCATGTTCACCGGGCAACCAGGGGCGTTTGACACCGGGTGGCAGGTCATAGCCGTGCATCCCGATCCAGTCTTTCAGCGCTCTGATATGTTCCTCTTTCGAACCGTGATCGTCTTCGCCTTCAAGCACCGGAATGCTGCGGGCCTTGCCGCCAGCGATAAGCTGGCGCTCGTAGACTTCGACTTCGAAACCCCGTTCGATCAGCTCATGCGCGGCGCTCATCCCGCCGACGCCTCCGCCTAATATGACCACCTTTTCAGCCATCGGATGTTCCTTTCGCGGAATAGACGTCAAATCGCAGGGTGATGTCGGACAGGCTGGCCTCTCCGATCCCGAAACCCTGCAAACGGTTGATCCACATATAACGCGGATTCGAGGTCAGATACCGGGGTGCCAGCCGAACCGGGGCACTGGGTGGCAGCTTGCCCTTGGCAAGGGCGGCATAGCCATCCGTACCGAAATCGCAGATCCCGGTATCGTCGAACATGACCGGGGCACCGCCGGTTGTCGGATTGATAAGCGCCTTGGCATGCAGAATACCCACGCCATCAGGGCGCACGCGCATCCAGTCTCCGCCCACGGGCTCGATCGTTCCGTTCAGTTTCGGGCCGGTCACGGTACCGCCTTCTTTGATCGCAAAATGCAGCCATATGCCATCGGGAGTTTCACCCGATGGGTTGAAGTTGCCCGAAAACGGCACCTCAAAATGGGCGATATGATCCAGCACCGGACTGGATGTCTCGTGTTTTGGCGCGCGATCTTCTGGTTTCGGTGCGACCGCGTTTCCGGGGTCATAATCGCGCCCGCCCGAGGTCAGAACCGGCCGCCAGGTCATCTGTTTTCCCACAGCGGGAACGGGCAGGGCCGCTGCAAATTGTTGCAACCCCGTTTGTTGATCCTGACCCAGTGGCCACCCACGGACAGCCCGCTCAGGTCCGCCGCCTTCGCGATAGAACAGGCGCAGCGTGTCATGCGGAGATATCGCAGGCCCGGCCTCAACCAGAACCCGCTGTACCCCGGTGGCTGCCTGAAAGGCGGCCTCGGACCAGCGCAGGGTGACCCCGCCGTCGCTGAATTCCCGCATACCCATCGCGCCGGTCAGCACGTGATGGTCGAGATAGCCTGAGCTTCTTTGATCCTGAGGCGGAATTTCTGCTGAACGCGGAAGATATGATCGCCATCTGCCGAGGTCTGCAGATATTTGACCGCAATGTCAGAAGGTACAACAATCTCAACCGGTGCGCCCTGCAAAGACACCAGCACGGCCTTGTTCACCGGAAATGCGCCAGACCGCAGCAGCGGCCCGTCCAGAAATGGCAAAATGCTGTCGCGGGGCAGGACCATCGAGTTTTCCATCGGTGTCGTGACCGCCTGGAACAGGCCGTTACCCATCACACAAGCATAGGGTCCAAGATGACCCAGGGATTCCAGTTGACTGATCCCCGCAACCACGGCCTCGAAAACCTCGGGGCCGGTAGGCTTTTTCTTGGAACCGCTGGAAATGGGTTGTGCCTCCCCCGCTTCCAGCAGGCCTTCGTATTTTCCACCACCGCTTACGGTATAAACCGGGGGCAGCGTGACGGGTGTGCCGGGCGCGGGTTGGGGGCCTTCACCGGTGCCGGCCTGACCGTTAAAAATGATCTCATCCTCAACCCGTGCGACAATGGCAGCCGCCCGGCGGAACATAATCAGCGCGGCGGCCAGTTCGGGATCTGCAAGCTGTGCGCCTTTGACATGGACGTTCACGGACACTGTCGACAGCCGCGTCGTATCAAAATCATTCACGCCAAAGCGCATCTTTGGACCGGTCGCTTCGGGAACCAGTTCAAGCTTGTTCAGAGGAACCGATTGGGTATCAGCCGGTAGCGGGCCGTAGAGCGGCAGAAAACTGGCAGCAATACGCGCGCGCAACGCTTCATCGTGGACGGCCTTGTTCACAGCGTCCCACTGCTGCTGGTCCAATTCAAGTGCTTCGGTCATCGTCTCCCCCTTCTGGATGGCACTGCGCGGTTAAATCTGGCAGCTATCTAATTTCATAACGTTTTAGCAAGTTTGTTCAGGCAATCCAGAGCGCGTTTCTCTTGAACAACTGCCCCGATGTCATGTGCAAGCTGCAGGGCTTGATTTGCCTCAGTGACAGCTTGGTCAAGGTCGCCACGGGCGGCCAATGCTTTGGCGCGCACACGGTGATATTCCGGCTTGTTCAGCATCTCTCCACGCTCCCACCCGGGCGTGCAAACATGTTCAAGCCGGTTCAGGGCAACCTCGATATGACCCTGATCGATCAACAGCTCCGACAGGACAATCTGGTTTTGCGGGAAGGTAAAGTTGCCGCCAGCCTGGGACACAAGGTCCATATAGGTCCCGACACGAGCAGCCCCCCCGATCACGTCACCTTTGCCCGCCTGAGCCAGACCCAGATAGATATCCTGCATTGCGTGAAGATACAGGAACCCTTCTTCGTCCGCGATCCGACGCGCTTCGTTCATCGTATCGTCCAGCAAGTCCCATTCGCCCGCATACGGAAGGAACATCGACGACGCGCCCATAATGTAAACAAGGTTGGGGGCGTGTTCGAACGGCTTGCTGATTTCGATCGACTTCAAGCGGGCCTCTTCGGCCTCGTCGAATTTGCCAAGCTGCCACAGAAGACAGCCCTGAATGGCAAAGAACGACGCGCTGGTCGAGGACTGGGTCATCGGCATCATGGCCATGTCAAGCTCGGGCGTGATCAGGGCAAGGCCCCGTTCAAGCTGTCTTTCGCAATCGGCAAACTCGCCGCGGAAATAATGAGTATAGCTGAGCGCCCGAGCAGCAAGGACGTTTGTAACCGGATCCGGTGCAAGGCTGGCCATGCCGTCAAGGGCCTGCGCCATCTCAAGTGCGCGGTTCATCTGGCCCGACACAAAGAAATGCGTCCATCGGCAGAAGGTCGCGGCAAACAGGGTTTCGCCCGCACCCAGCGCCTGTGCAAGATGCATCGCACGGGCTGCGGTCTGCCCAACCTGTGTGGATGACCAACCGTGTATCGCCATGAACGCAGGCAACACATTCATCTGGACGCCAAGCTCTACTCCATCTCGTTCGGGACCGCCGGGCATCGTTTCGATATTGCGCAATGCGGCCTGAAAAGCGGCAATCGCCGGTAGGTTCGCAAGGCGGCTGAGGGCCTGTTCACCCGCCAGAACCCAGTGGGTAACAGCCTCGCCCTTAAGACCGCCTAGATCGCAGTGATGCGCCACGGTATCCGGTGTCGGGTTACCAAAAGCCTTGTGACCGGCCAGCAATTCTTTGGCGATTTTCAGGTGAATCTGTTCCCTGTCTTCAAGTAAAAGCGACTGGTACGCTGTGTCCTGCACCAGCGCATGGTGGAACGTGTAAGTCGGCGCCCCGGCTTCGCTGGTGATGGATACCAGACCTGCACCGATCAGTTGGATCAATGCCGATTCCACATCCGTTTCCTTGGGCGCTACCGCATGGATCATCGCCGACGTGAAGCTGCGGCCAATCACGGATCCCAACTGCGCTACAGGTCGCGCATTTTCCATCCGGTCCAGCCGCGACATCAGCGAGTCATGAAGAGTTGCGGGGATACTGAGGGTTCCCATTACCCCGGCGTCGATGGGCACGTCCTGCGGCAGTTGATCCAGAACCGCCTTGGTCATTTCCTCGATATAAAGCGGTACACCATCGGCTTTTTCGACAATCTGTCTGACCAAAGTGACCGGCAGGCTGCGCGGTACGGCAACACGGCGCACCAGTTCAGACGCTTCGAGAACCGAAAGAGGTGTCAATTCGACGATTGACGCGCGGCCTTCAAAATGTTCCGGAGGCTCGTATTCAGGGCGGTGCGTCAGAACCACAAGGATGGGCAACTGATCCAAGGCGTCGATCAGCGCGTCCAAGGCATCCAGCGTGGTTGCGTCCGCCCAGTGCACATCTTCGAATACCAACAGCAATGACCCGCGTTCATCGCAGATGCTCCCGGCACAGCGGATCAGCAAATCCAAAGATTTGCGGGCTTTCTTGATCGGATCGGGTTCGACCGGAGCGTCAGTTTCAAACCCGGCCAAATCCAATAGCAGCGCAGCATCTTCTTCGGTCAAACGAGAGGCGTTTTTCGCGTATTCCCTGATCGACTCGGTTACCTTGTCGGTATCAGTCTCATCCCCTGCAAACCGCCGAAGCTCGGCACGCAGCGGGTGCAGGGGCAAACTGGCAAGATGCGGGACACATTGCAGGGTCATAGGCCTTTGTCCCAGCGTTTTGCTGAGGGAATTGATCAGCCGCGATTTCCCGATACCGGCCGGGCCACCAACCAGCGCAACCTGACCCGATCCGCGCAGCACATGATCCCAAAGCCCTGTCAGGCCGGTCAGGTCGTCTTCGCGGGCAACCAATTTGACCGTCGACTTGCCGGTGCGTGCGTCGAACCGGCTGGCGGCGATCTTTTCGTCAATAACGCGGAAGACCGAGCGCTCACCATCAAATCCCTTCAATTCGTGATTGCCGCGCGGTTCAAAGTTAAAGGCCCCTTTTGTCAGGCGCCATGTCTCGGACGAGACGACAACTTCACCGGGATTGGCCAATCCCTGAAGGCGTGAGGCAAGGTTGGCCGTTTCGCCAACAATGAAATCCTGTGTTCCCAGGCTGGCAGAGGAAACAACCCCGACAACGACAACTCCGGTTGCGATTCCCGCGCGCAGGTCCAGGTTTTCACCGAACTTGTTTTCCAGATTCTGAACCGCTTCGATGGTTTCCAAAACTGCACGCACCGCGCGCTCGGTATCATCTTCAGTGGCTTTCGGATATCCGAAATACATCATGATGCCATCGCCCTGCTTATAAGCCAGGTGGCATCCGTGTTGTTTCATCGTGCCGATGGCGGTGTCCAGATACAGATTCATGATCTGCATCAGCTCTTCCGGATCATGCCGCTGTGCTAATTGCGTGGACCCGACCAGATCGCAGAATACAAGCGTCAGCTGTCGCCGTTCGGCAACGCGGGACATTGCGGGTCTGTCGGACGCTTCCTGAAGCTTCAGTTGTGCCTGTGTTTGCCGAAAACGTTTCCTTTGACCGACAGTCAAACCCAGATCTCGAAGTTCCGGGTCTGTCAATTCGTCCAATATTACGTCGTCTATCCCTTCTTCGAGAAACCGCGCGCTGAAGTCATGTAGATCGGCGTTTTGCAGAATAGTTGAAAGGCGTGTGGATTTCCCGATGACAGTCGTCATTGATCAGCGCTTGCCCCCTGGTACTTCTTCGGCACATCGTTGCATGCCTCTTTCGCGTCAATATCGCGCCGAATCCAAAAGATTGACGTGGTATCAGACCAATTTGGTAACAAGTGTGGCAGATGTCAGGCCGAATTGCTATGATATTGCGGTCAAGCCTCCCAAATGAATGGTTTTGTTGTCAAATCGGAACCAGCCCGGTGTGGTCGCACCACTCAGACGCAATTTCGGTCGGTCCGAGGTTAATTGGCACCAGGTACAAGGCCTCAGGGGTTCAGGTTAATCCGGCCGGAAACCAGTGGTCTGACCGGATGGCCGTAAATATGCCGGTTGGTCACAAATGCGTCGCGAGCCCTTTCGCGGGCCATAGCTCTTGGATAAAAGAATAACGCGCCAGCACCGAAACGCCGGCCTTCGATGTCTTCATTGAATTACCGGGAGAATACCTGTGACGTCTTTCCGCCTGGCGAAACTCGCGATCCTTTGTCTTGGCATTCCAACCATGTCCCTTGCGCAATCCGCCGAGGACCCAAGCGCTGGGCTGTTGATGGAACTGAACAATTTGCAACAGGTCGATGGCAACTGCCGACTGTCATTTCTGTTGCAAAATCAGACCGGTGCCGAGATTGAGGCCGCCAATTATGAAACCGTGATCTTCAACGCCGAGGGCAATGTTGTCAGCCTGTCGCTGTATAATTTCCGCGATATTCCTGCGGGACGTCTGCGGGTGCGGCAGTTCAGCATCGCGGACATGAGCTGCGGCGATGTTGGCCGGATTCTGATCAACGGATCCAATACATGTACGGTCGAAGGCGCCGAAAGCGATCTTTGCGACGAAGCCCTTACGCTAAACAACCGAACAGATGTGGAGTTTCTCAGATGAGCCCGCTTGATGCTTTGCGTGAAATTGTTGCCCTTGGCGGGCCGGTGGTTGCGGTCCTGATCGCCATGTCGATCGTGACGCTGGCCGTCACGCTGTACAAGCTTTGGCAGTTCACCGTTTCCGGTGTCGGTCGGCACAAGATCCTGTCCCAGGCGCTTGCGGCCTGGGATGCAGGTGACACGCAGGCCGCAAGGGCCAAGCTGGCGGAAAGCCGCAGTTATCTTGCGCCGCTAGTCAGAACTGCCATGGATGCGCCCATCATGCCCGGGCTGGACCAAAGGCTGGATGCCGAGGCCGGGTTGGCCTTGGCGGGCCTTGAACGCGGCTTTCGCCTGCTGGACACCGTGGCACAGCTGGCGCCTCTGCTGGGCCTGTTCGGCACCGTCCTTGGCATGATCGAAGCGTTCCAGAGCCTTCAGACTGCCGGATCGTCGGTTGATCCCTCGCTGCTTGCGGGCGGTATCTGGGTAGCGCTGGTCACCACAGCGGTTGGTCTGGCCGTGGCGATGCCGACCTCGATGGTTCTGTCCTGGTTCGAAAGTCGCACTGCGCGCGAACGGGTTTTCGCCGACAAGGCCTTGAGGACCGTTCTTGTTCCGGGGCGGGGATCGTCAGACCCTGCCCAGATGGCCGCTGTCCCAACGACAGCAGATCATGCGTAATCGGGCACCATTTGTGCGACGGCCAATGTCGATGACGCCGCTCATCGACATCATTTTCCTTTTGTTGCTTTTCTTCATGCTGACTTCGACCTTCTCGAAATATGCCGAGATCGAATTGAGCAGTGCGACCGGCGGCGCCTCGACCGACGAAGTTACGGGTCAGCGGGTGTTTCTGCAGCTGGGATCAGAGCGCCTGATCCTGAACGGTGTGCCGGTCACATTGGACGACGTGGTCGAACAGGTGAACACCGGTCAGGTCCTGGTCAGCCTCGACCCCGATACAACCTCGCAAAGGCTGGTCAATCTGCTGGTGCGGCTGCGTGGGCGCGACGGGTTGAGCGTTCTGGTGTTGGAGTGAGGCGATGATCCGCAATCTTCGACCCCGCCGCAAACGCGATTCGACCATTGCTTTGATCAATGTCGTGTTTCTGATGCTGATCTTCTTTTTGATCACCGGAACGATAGCGCCGCCGCTGGATCCGGATCTGCAACTTGTGGATACGTCAGAACTGGATGGCAGTGAGCCTCCCGACGCATTGGTTCTGCACAAGAACGGATTGCTCAGCTTTCGGGGCCGCCCGATGACCCCCGAAGCCTATATGGCCGGTCGCGAACCCGCGCCGGTGCGCATCGTGCCCGACCGTGAAGCACCGGGCCACCGCCTGATTGAGGTGACGGGGACTCTGCGGCGGTTGGGGGCGACGTCGGTCTTTGTAGTGACCGAAAAGGCGCTGGAATGATCAGACGCTCGGTTGTCATTGCGGCTATTGCGGTCCTGGTGTCCCTGTTAATTCACTTAGTCGGGTTGAGCGTGACGGCGCCCCGTCTGACTGAAACCACGGAACCTGCAGGCCCGGCCGATGCCATCGCGCTGGGCAATGAGTTCGAAGAGATTGCCGATGTCGTTGCGGACCCGGTTGAGCCCGAGCCCGCCCCCGAATCCGAACCGGAACCGGAAGAGCCGCTGGAGCCCGAACCGGCACCCGAACCCGAAGAAGTGCCGGTCAGCGAAGCATTGGTCGCCTCTGATAACCCTCAGCAGGTCCCTTCACCCGATCTGGGCAAGTCCGAAATCGTGCGCCCGGTTGTGACGGAAACGGTTGAGCCGTCGGAAACCACATCTGAGACACCTTCGGACGCAAATGAAGCCGCCAGCCAGGACGAAGATTCCACGCCTCAGGCCGAACCCAATGAGCAGGCCGAAACACCCGAAGGAGTGCCCGAGGCCAGCCCGGTGCAAGCCGAAGAACAGGCAGCGGTTGACCCGGCCCCGGCCGAAGTTCCCACGCCCGAGCCATCGCCGGTTCCCGACATACCGCTGATAGCTGACATACCCGACGTCGACATCCCACTTGTCGAGCCCGAACCCGAACCTGAGGCGGAAGAAGAGACAGCGACGGCACTAACCTCTTCGGTGCGTCCGAAGCTACCGGATCAACGACCTAGTTCCAAACCGCAGGGCGTCTTGCCGGGCTCCAACGATTTCAGTGATCTGCGGTTCCCAGAGAAAGAAGTCGAATCCCCGCTGTCGCAGTACAAACGCGCGGGAATTGACCCGTTCACACGCGGCAACACCAGTGCAGGTTCAGGGGGAAGGGGGCCAGGCAATTCCACCAAAACCAACTATGCTGGCCGTGTGCTCATGCATCTGAACCGGGCGCCTTTGGTCTATGTTTCGGCACGCGGTTTCGCTCAAGTCTTTTTTCAGATCAACTCGGATGGCACCTTGGCCTTTGTCGATGTGGTCGACAGCTCTGGATCCCCCGAAGTCGACCGCGCTGCCAAGGCGCAGGTTCGTGCGGCGTCACCTTTCCCGTTGCCCCCTGGCGGTGTCAGCCGCAGCCTGTCATTTTTCTATAACAGCAACTAGCATATGGTGCCGTAGCAGGATCGCATCCGACCCGAAGCGCGGCTGGGCATTATGCTGTGTGACTGGGCGTGCTCTTGGGCGTGGCAATTCCCGGAATGCGGACTCTCAGATTGCGACTCACCTGAAATTGGGCTGCAGTCACAACAGGGGTAGGGACCGAGAATCCCTGAATCATGCGACCTGTCAATAATTCCCGGTTTAAAGAGGTGGTCTGGCTTTTTTGCGTTCAAATTTTTGTAACGTTTCCAATGAGCGAACAAAGTGCTCGAAAAGCTTGAATATCTACGCCCTGCGGCCTTTTTGCCCGGTGCAAAGTGGCAACACCGTTGCAGGCAGAGGGCGTGGAAAATCCCGTCTCGCTATTGTGCCCATGTTGAAATTATTCGACGAATTTAGCCGCCGCTTCGGTGGCACTACTCCTCTCAAAACTTATGGATTAACCATGAAAAACGTACTCATCGCATCGACCGCGCTGATTGCAACCGCCAGTGTTGCTGCCGCGGAAGTCAAATTCAGCGGCTATGGCCGCTTTGGTCTGGGCTATGAAGAAGACCGTTCAGCAACCACCACCACAACGACCGCGTCTGGTGCGGTCAATTCGAACAACGCCTCGACCGACGATACCATTTTGGTATCGCGTTTTCGTCTGAACATCGACGCCAGTGCCGAAACAGATGGCGGCGTTGAATTCCAGGGCCGTGTTCGTCTGCAGGCGGATGACGATTCAAGCACCGGCGAGCAGAACGAAGCTGGCCTGAATGGCGCCCGTTTCTCGGTTATCTATGGCGGCCTGCGTGTTGACGCCGGTAACGTTTCGGGTTCGTTCGACAACCTGGATGACTACTTCGGTACCGAGCCGGGCCTGGAAGAATTCCTGGGTCAGTATTCGGGCGTGAACTATTCCTTCCTAGAATACAGCTCAACCGGCACGGGCGCGAATGCTGTGTTCTTCCGCTACACCGTTGGCGATCTGGCATTCTCGGCATCCTATGACCAGGACACGAAATTCCTGGGCGCAGGCATCACTGACGACCGTGATCGCTGGGACGTAAGCGCAACTTACACCTTCAACAACTTCACCGCCTCGCTGGCATATGGTGAAACTGATGAAGGCGCAGGCGTTGACAAGGAAAGCCTGACTGTTCTGACCCTGGGTGCAGAACTGGGCGATTTCTACGGCACCCTGTTCGTGGCTGACGATGACGTCAACAACGACGCCGAAGACGGCACCGCTTATGGTTTCTCGGTCGCCTATGATCTGGGTGCGGCAACCACGCTGCAGCTGGTTTACGGTGACGGTTCGGCTGACGACGACACCCGCAACATCGGTGTTGGCGCCATCTATGACCTGGGCGGCGGTGTATCGCTGCGTGGTGCAGTTGGCGAGATCAAAGACGGCGATGACGACGGCAAGATCCGTGCCGACTTTGGTGCTCAGTTCAACTTCTAAGCTGATCTGAACCATATTGATCTAAGGGCGGGCCTTCGGGTCCGCCCTTTTTCTGTCTGACTATTTCTTTTCAAAGAACAAAATGACTTCACCCAGCCGGATGCCATAGCGCGAGACATAGGCCCGGTTCAGCAGCCGGTCATCGCTCAGCAGCCACATCCAGTCATCGAAATCGACCCGCATGGTCCCATCCTTGACGGGCAGGTCGATCTTGTAGGTCCAGTTGAAGGTATCGCCACGCTCGATCCCGCTGGCGGTGCCCAGCACGCCGGGGGCTGTGCCGGTCCAGGTATCCTCGCCGGTTTTGGTCAGGGTCCAGACGCGCTGCTCGGTTGCGCCGTCGTCATAAACGAAATCCTCGATCAGGGTCAGCGTCTCGCCATCCCATGTACCATTGATATCAACAGTGAACCGGCGTGGCACATTGCCCAGAACATCCTGAAATTGACCATAGGCCACAGTCTGACCCTCAAAGAACTCTTCCAGGTTCAACTGCCGATCGGACAAAAAGGTCTTGGGGGTTCGGGGTTTCGCGGAGCAGGCAGCCAGAACGGTCAGCCCCAGAACAGCAAGGCCCGCGATGACAAGACGACGTGGTTTCATTGCAGCACCCGTGTTTCAGCGGCGGTGTCATGGCCATTCGCCCGGTCCAGATAGGTCGATTTGGTGGAGGGCGCCGGGCGCATGGTGGCTATCAGCTCGGCGACTTTGATGCCGAACATTCGCATCTCGGACCGGTTCATGATCACGCCACTTTCCGTCAGGTACATCCAGTCGGTTACGTCCAGCGTGTGTCCCCCTGCGTCCTCGGGCAGGATGATCTTGTAGGTCAGCTTTACGGTCGAGCCCGAGACCGTGCCGCGCCCTTCGCCCACGATGTCATCTGCTGTCGCGATGAATGTGTTTCCTGTGCCCAGAGTCAGATACCATTTGCGGGCCATCTTCTTGCCGTTGGAATAGGTGAAATTCTCGGTCAGAGTGCCTGTGTTGCCGTCCCATTCCCCGACCATACGGGCGACAAAGCTGTTCGACATCTTACCGTCGGGGCCATAGATCAGCCCTTCGGACAGGATCTCCCCGTTCAGGTTTTCCGTCATCTTAAACGCGGGGCCGGTGCCGCTGTAATCCTCAGGCGATTGGGCCCGAAAGCTGAGATAGCGCCCTTTTGCGATGGACAGGGCGAAGATGATGAGCAGGGCAATGGCAAGTAGTTTCATTTGGCTGAGACCTCAGTTGGCAGCGTCAGGACCATTCCAAACGCGCCGAGTTTCAGGATGCAGGGCAAAATGGCATAGGCGAGGTTGAGCGTTTGCAGCGCCTCGGCTGAATTTGCCTGTCCCGGAGTGAATCCGCTGCGTTCCAGCAATGGCAGGGTGAAGAAGGCCGCCAGGGCCAGCCCCAGCTTGCCCGCGAAGGACCAGATGCCGAATGCGGCGGATGCGTTCAGATCTGCGCGTGTCAGAGCGACCGAGAACATGGCCGGCAGCACCACCATATCCGCCCCAAGTGCGGCGCCCGATGCAATGCAGATCAGGGCGAACCCGGCTAGGCTGCCGGTTGACAGCGTCGCGGCGCTGACAAAGGCCGCAATCGACAGCGGCATGGCGATCATTAGGGTCTGTTTCGGGCCAATCCGATTGCTGAGCCGCGCCCAAAGGGGCACGCTTGCCCCCGCGCTGAGGAAGAACAAGATCAACAGCGGTCCTGCCATGCCTGGCAGTTGCAGCCGGTCTTCGACAAAAAACAGAAACAGAGTCGAGGTGATGGCGACCGGCAAGCTGTTGATCAGCGCAAGAACCAGCAGGCGCAGCGCACCGGCATCGCCGAGCCCGGAAAAGGTCAGGGCTTGTCCGGTTATCGGCGCGCGTCGCCAGATCGGGGCCGTCAGGACAAAGGTCAGAATGGCGATGAGGCCCAAAAACAGCCCGAACGCAGGATAGCCCTGCGCCTGCGCGCCAAAGGCGACAAACAGCGCGGGGGCACTTGCGGCAAGTATCACGCCGGTTAGCTGCCCGCCCTCGCGATAGGCGGCGAGTGTCATCAGCTCGGACGGGGTGGGCGTTTTGGCCAACGTGGCGCTGCGGCCATAGAGCAGGATGGTTCCCAGGCTGTAGGCTGAAAACAGCAGGATAAGGATGGCCACCAAACTGGCAACGGACGCGCCCTCAGACAGAGTGAACAGCAGCGGGAAGCCAACCGCCAGCCCAAGTGCGGCGAGGGCAGCAAACAAAAGCTGGCCACCAGGCCACCGGTCAATCGCCCAGCCAATCAGGGGATCCTGCACAAGGTCAACCAAACGGATCAGCAACAGGACGGCGCCGATCACCCCAAGGCCAATACCCAGATTGACCGCCGCAAAACGCGGCAGGTGAATGTAAAGCGGGATGCCTGCAGCGGCGAGCATCAACGCATAGAGACTGACCCGGGGATACAGCATCACTGACCCTTCAACTGCCGGGTAAAGTTGGCCGATCTGGTGTTGCTGCCAAGAAAGATCGACATGAATGCGCGCGTGATGCCCGGGCTCGACAAGGTGCAGGTTCTGCTGCCATTGCGCCAGAACCCGATCTTGTCCGGCCCCTTCGAGATTGCCAAATAGCTGTCGCCTTTGCTGACGGCCTGAAAACAGGCCTGCAACTGATCGGCGGTTGGAGGCGGGTTGCCCTGTCGCACCATTTCGTCAAGCGTCGACTTGATCAGAGCCTTCTGCGCGATGGATCTGCGGTATGTCAGTTTCAGTCCGAACTCTTGATTCCAGTTAAACGGCGCGCCGCCGGGCGTATAAAGCCTGGCATCGTAAACCGGCAAACCCAGGAACCGGAACGTAGAGCTGCCCAGAACCTGCGGATCGCCCAACCGTTCAGCCAAAGGTGACGCCGCTAAACCGCAGGGCAGCACCATCGCCAGCGCCAGAATGGCCTGGCGCAACAGCTCAAAGATCGGCCGCAACAGGGATGGCCGCGATCTGTTCGGGGGTGCCATTGTCTGCTCCGATGGTTTGCGGGCCGCCAGTGATCCGCTCGACGACATGCATGGCGCTGGCAATCCCGTCTTCGTGAAACCCGTGCCGGTTATAGGCGCCCGCAAACCAGGTGCGGTTCTGTCCCTGCATCTCGCGGATTTGCCCCTGTGCCCAAAGTGCGGCCTTGTCAAAAACCGGATGGGCGAATTCGACCTTATCATAGATCTTGTCGGCGGCGATCTCGGATGAGGCGTTCAGCGTCACAAACAGCGGGTCACTGTCGGGAATATTCTGCAGCCGGTTCATCCAATAGGTCACCCCGACATTCCCGGCCTGCGAGCGATAGGTCCAGCTGGACCAGCAGGCCCGGCGTTTGGGCATCTGCGACGGATCGCAATGCAGGATGGCCGTGTTGGGCTGATACCGGATCGCGCCAAGCGCGGCTGCTTCGGCTGGGGTGGCATCCTGGCCCAGAATGGCAAGGGATTGATCCGAGTGGGTGGCCAGAATGATCTCATCATACTGATCCGACTGGCCTTGGCTGTGAACGGTCACGCCTATCTCATTGCGCTGCACCCTCTGAACGGGGCTGGCCAGACGTATTTCGGCCCCGCGGGCACGCAGGGTGGCGTCAATCCGGCGGACATATTCAATGCTGCCGCCCTTGACCGTGTACCATTGGTGCTGATTGGCGCGGCCATTGGCCAGCAGAGCGTGATTGCGAAAGAACTGCACCAGCGACCGCGCCGGGAATTGATCCACAAATTCAACCGGGGTCGACCAGATCGCCCCGCACATGGGCATCAGGTAATTGTGCCGAAACCAGTGCCCCAACCGCAACTGATCAACCAGCTCTCCGATCGTTGTGTCATCGTCCTTGGCTGCGTCCGGGGCCTCTCTGCCAAAACGCAGGATGTCGGCGATCATCTTGTAATAGGCCGGCCGCGCAAGGTTGCGTTTCTGCGCCGTAAGAGTGCGCAGGTTGTTCAGCCCGTATTCGATGCGCCCGTTGTCGATGGTCGCACCAAAGCTCATCTCGGATTTTTCGACAGGCACGTTCAGCGTATCGAACAACCGTGTCAGGTAAGGGTAGGTGGCATAGTTGAAGACGATAAAACCGGTATCGACGGGCTGATCGCCATTTTTTCCCGCCATGACCGTGCGGGCATGCCCGCCAAGCCTGGGTTCAGCCTCAAAGAGTGTCACGTCATTGTTTTCGGAAAGATAATAAGCTGCTGAAAGGCCTGAAATGCCTGCGCCAACTATGGCGATTTTTTTCCTGCCCCTTTGGGTTTCGTCGAACATGATAGCCTCGTTACGTGACGTTTTGATATTGAATACGCAGTAGGGGCAGGATTGGATCATTCAAGACATGGGTTTTTCAGGTGCGGCTGCAATTTAGCGGCCTCACCGCGAGCAACCGAAGGTGATCCAAACTGGCCGTGTAACCGTATTGAAATAACACAATTCAGAAATGGTCGGCATGAACAGCTTTGACGGGAAAACTTATTGGATAGTTGGCGCAAGCGAAGGTCTGGGTCGTGCATTGGCGCAAGCTCTAAGCAATCGCGGCGCCCGGGTGATCCTGTCGGCGCGAAACGCGAAACGCCTGGATGAAATCTGCAGCATTCTGCCAAATTCAAAAGCCATTCGTTGCGATGTCGCTGATTTAGACTCTGTTCGACGTGCCGCTTCCGCTGCCGGAAAAGTGGATGGCCTTATCTATAATGCCGGAGCTTATGACCCGATGCGCAGCACTGAGTGGAACACCGAGGCCGCTCTTCGGATGTCCGATGTGAATTTTCAGGGCGCTTTGCGGGTTCTGGGCGAAATACTTCCTGGGTTTGTTAAGGCCGGGCAGGGGGAGATCACGCTGATCGGGTCGCTGTCCGGCTATCATGGCCTGCCATCTGCAGTCGGGTATGGTGCCAGCAAGGCGGCTTTGATTTCACTGGCAGAAACCATGCGGCATGATCTGGCGGGTTCGGGCGTCACGGTTCGGATCGTAAATCCCGGCTTCATCAAGACTCGCCTGACCGAAAAGAACAGTTTCCGGATGCCGATGCTGATGACGCCTCAGGGCGCGGCCCAGCATGTGGTTCGGGCAATGTCCCGCCACAGATTCCGCACAGACTTCCCAGCGCCGTTTTCATGGCTGATCCGCCTTGTAGGCTATTTGCCGGATTGGGTGATATATCGCGGAAGATAGGCCCTAACATTGGGGTTTTGAGATTCTGCCAGGCTTAACCGCAGGTCAGGCTCTGTATGATCCCCGAGCCGTTTACAAAGACGTTCAGCCGGTCGATGCGATAATCCTGTGTGGCGATGTCATCGGGGCCTAAAACGCGCGACCGTTCGGGTAATTGCGACTGAATGGTCGATACAGGCTTGCCAATCGCATCGGCAATTGGCTCTCCTTTGCAAAAGGCCAAATCTACCGGGGTGGGTTCAAGTGGCAGTGGCGCGTCCTCAGGAGCGGGCGACTCCGTACATGCGACCAGCAAAATCAAAACAGGGGTCAAACGGCGCATTGGCGCTCCTTTTTCTGGCAATGTCGTTTCTGTAATATCAAATATTTAGCATTGCTGCCATCAAAGCGCAGTTGAAAAAATCCTGCATTTAACGCAGGGTCAGGCCAAATTTGACTGGGAGAAGTACATCATGCGCACCCGTGCCGCCGTCGCCGTGCAGGCCGGCAAACCTTTGGAAGTGATGGATGTGAACCTCGAAGGCCCCAAGGCGGGCGAGGTTCTGGTCGAGATCAAGGCGACCGGCATTTGCCACACCGACGAATTCACCCTGTCGGGTGCAGACCCCGAAGGCCTGTTCCCCGCCATTCTGGGCCATGAAGGCGCAGGTGTGGTGGTCGAGGTCGGCCCGGGCGTGACCAGCCTGAAGCCGGGCGATCACGTGATCCCGCTTTACACCCCCGAGTGTCGCGAATGTGAATACTGCCTGCATCCCAAAACCAACCTGTGTCAGGCGATCCGTTCGACGCAGGGCCAAGGGTTGATGCCCGATGGCACCTCGCGGTTCTCGACGCTGGATGGTGATCCGATCCTGCATTACATGGGCTGCTCGACCTTTGCCAACCACACGGTCCTGCCGGAAATCGCGCTTGCCAAAGTGCGCCCGGACGCGCCTTTCGACAAGATCTGCTATATCGGTTGCGGCGTGACCACCGGCATCGGCGCGGTGATCAACACCGCCAAGGTCGAGATCGGCAGCCGCGCCATTGTCTTTGGTCTGGGTGGCATCGGCCTGAACGTGATCCAGGGCCTGCGACTGGCAGGGGCCGACCAGATCGTCGGCGTCGACCTGAACCCCTCCAAGGTGGAAATGGCCACCCGGTTCGGTATGACCGATTTCGTGAACCCGTCCGAGGTCGAAGGCGATCTGGTGCCTTATCTGGTCAATCTGACCAAGGGCGGCGCAGATTACACCTTTGACGCAACGGGCAATGTCGGCGTGATGCGCACGGCGCTGGAATCTGCACATAAGGGCTGGGGTGAATCGATCATCATCGGCGTGGCACCTGCTGGGGCCGAGATCTCGACCCGCCCGTTCCAGCTGGTCACCGGTCGTTCCTGGCGCGGTACGGCCTTTGGCGGCGCCCGTGGCCGCACGGATGTGCCCAAGATCGTCGATTGGTACATGGAAGGTAAGATCGAGATCGACCCGATGATCACCCACACCATGGGACTGGACGACATCAACCATGGGTTCGACCTGATGCATAAGGGCGAAAGCATCCGCTCGGTTGTGGTTTACTAAGGCTCTAATCCAGACGGAAAAGTTGTTACGGCGCGCTTCTGGCGCGCCGTTTGTCATTCTCCTGGTCGCGTCGCCCCTGTATCCGAACGCGGTGAGCGAACCCGCAGAACCGGGGTGTTGGCTGAGGTGGTGTTCGACCGGCTCTCGCGCCAGACGACGAAGACACCAGATGCGATGATGATGCTGGCGCCGACGGCAACCCAGCCGTCTGGCTTTTCGCCGAAAAACGCCATGCCAAAGATCGTGGCCCAGATGATCTGGCTGTATTGGCTGGGGGCGATGACCCCCGCTGGCGCGGCACGATAAGCCAGAATAATCAGGTGTTGGGCAATGACAGAAAACACTCCGACCAGTGCCATCATGGCCAGATGCAACAGGGACGGAGGCTGATAAACGGCCGGTTGCGCGATGCTCATGACCACTATGGCCAGCAGCATCGGATAAAGGATCAGAACGGCCGAGCGTTCCTCATTGCCGATCTTACGGACCAAAACTGACGCGAAAGCGCTGCAGAACGCGGCCGTCAGCGCCGCCAGATGGCCTAGCGTGATGTCCGTGGTACCCGGGCGCAGAACGATCAACACGCCGATCAGGCCCACGCCAACCGCGGCCCAACGCTGGGCGCGGACCACCTCGCCCAATATGGGGATCGACAGGACCGTGACGATCAGCGGGAAAGAGAACAGGAGTGAATATACCTCGGCCAAAGGCAGGACCGAAAAGGAATAAAATGCGCAGGACATGCCTGTGACCATCAACCCCGACCGCAGCAGGACCAGCCAGGGATGGTGCGGAAGGAAGTTGCCGGTAGAGCGGTCTGTCAGGATTGTCACGGCCATCGGCACAAAGGAAAACAGCGTGGCGAAAAAGATGATTTGCATCACCGAATAGGTTCCGCCCAGCACCTTGATCAGCGCATCGTGGCTGGCAAAGACAGCAAAGCCCAGAAACGCATAGCCAAGGCCCCTGAGGGTGGTGTTTTGAGTGCTCATCGGTCTGGCCTTGGGCAGCGGAATGGTGGGTTCATCCGTTGCATAAACCCATTTTTCAGAGTCTGATAGCCCTTATTTTACCGCTAACATGGCAACCGGCCATGATCTGAGATCATCGCAGGATCGGTGGCGCGTCCTTTGGCTGGCGCGCGGATTGTACACCCACTTTCATCCCTACGCCGATGCGCCGGGCCAGCGCCACCCAGGGCAGCGCGGTTTCTGCGGGCAGGGTGCTATGGGCCACCTCCTCGAACAGGTCCAGCCAATGATCGAACAATTCGGGCCTGATATCGGGCCTTTCGATGTGAATACGCTGCGGATTTCCGTCATAACAACGCTCATGCAGAATGGCGTTGCGCCAGAACGCGGCGATCTTGTTCTCGTGCGGGGGCCAGTCGCTGACATGGTTTGCAAAGACCGGCGCCAGTGCCTCGTCCTGCCGGACGCGGGCGTAGAATGCGCTCACCTGCGACATGATCTGTTCAGCGGTGGCGGGAAACCTCGGAGGAATTCCTGGGCGGGCAGGAGGGGTAGGTTTGGACATGGGCGTTCCGAAACTGAATTGCGCCCCGTTCAGATCGGATTGTAGCCCGTGCTGTCAAGCCACGGCGCGTATATGTCGCGCTGTCTCAAAGAAGCGTTTGCGCAGGAAACGGGTCGGTTCCCCTCGCCGGGTCAGGCATCTTTTGTACAAAGAAGGAGACCTAACATGCACAAAATATCTGCCCTCCCCACCGCGCAGGTTCAGGCCTATCGCCAAGGCGCGCCTGATGGTTATGGCAACCCGCCCGAACGGGCGATATCGAACGGGGAAGGAAACCCCTGCCGTCATTGCCTGACCTATATTCCCAGGGGAAAGGAAATGCTGGTGCTGGCCCACCGGCCCTTTCCAGCGACACAACCTTTTGCTGAAACCGGGCCGATTTACCTTTGTGTAGAGCATTGTCAGCGCTATGAGGATCTCACCAACCTGCCCGAGGCGCTGACCGCCTCACCCAATTATCTGATTAAAGGGTACGGATCGGACGACAGGATTGTTTACGGCACCGGGATCATTACGCCGCAGGCGGAATTGCAAAACGCTGCCGGGGGTATCTTTGCCCGCGCGGATGTCGCCTATATCCACATCAGATCCGCGTCGAATAACTGCTATCACGCGCGGATCGACCGCGCCTAAAGCTTAACCCGGTGCAATCCCCGGCGCGGCTGATCAAGATCAGCTGCCGGGACATCGCCCGCCCGGGTCGAGGTCAGAGCCAGGAACACATCCTCAAGATCCGCTTCTTCGGTGCGAACGTCCCGGATACGGATG
Organism: Ruegeria sp. YTSA219; assembly: GCF_059609985.1. Classification (NCBI taxonomy): domain Bacteria; kingdom Pseudomonadati; phylum Pseudomonadota; class Alphaproteobacteria; order Rhodobacterales; family Roseobacteraceae; genus Ruegeria; species Ruegeria sp. YTSA219. The sequence continues at coordinate 71,588 of NZ_JBXWMT010000012.1, read as the reverse complement.
CCCACGGCCCTGACGGATTCCAGAACCTGTTCGGCACTGGTCTGGGCACTGCGATAGCGCAGCACCAGGCTGCCATCGTCGCGCAGTGTGGCCTCGACTCCCTCGGTCGCAGGCAGTTCAGTGACGGGGCCATCCGGAATAATTACCATCGTCCGACCATCCATGCGGCTCAGCAGGTCTGCCGTGCTGTCCTGTGCGATCTTTTCGCCATGGTTGATGATGGCGATCTGGTCGCACATCTCCTGTGCTTCTTCCAGGTAATGCGTCGTCAGGATGATGGTCATGCCCTGCTGGTTCAGCTTGCGCACGTTGGCCCAGAGCATTTGGCGCAGCTCGATATCCACGCCCGCCGTGGGTTCGTCCAGAACCAGCACTTTGGGGTTATGCACCAAAGCCTTGGCCAACAGCAACCGGCGCCGCATACCGCCGGACAGGGTGCGGGCATAGGCCTCGGCCTTGTCGCTGAGGCCAACCAGTTCGAGGATTTCATCACTGCGCCGCTGCGCCTTTGGTACACCATATAGGCCAGCCTGAACCTCCAAAGCACCGCGCGGGGTAAAGAAAGGGTCCAGATTCAGCTCTTGCGGCATAACGCCGATGGCAGCGCGAGATTGGCGCGGGTTGCGGTCTTGGTCATGACCCCAGATCGACACATGGCCTGCAGATTTCACCACCAACCCGGCCAGAATGTTGATCAGGGTCGATTTCCCAGCCCCGTTCGGCCCCAGCAATCCAAAGACTGAACCGCGCGGGATTGTCAGGTCGATGCCCCTCAGCGCCTGCTTTTCAGGCTGGCCCTTGCTGCCGCGATAGGTCTTGCGCAGCCCTTCGATCCTGATTGCCGCATTGTCCATGTGGCTCTTGCCCCCGGTTTGCTCATCGCTCATAAACGCACCTAATGCATGCCCGCGAGGCCGACAACCAGTGAAGGATCGCCAGCCGTGACAATCGAAGCGCCGGAAACCAAGATCGTCGAAACCTCTCGTGTCGCCTGTGATGGTGGCGAAGGTGCATTAGGCCACCCACGTGTCTGGTTACAGATCCCCGAAGACACCGGCTGGGTCGAGTGCCCCTATTGCGACTGCAAATTTGTCTTAAAAGGGCACGAGGCCAGCGCCTGATTGTGCAAAGCCGCGGGCAGGTTTGACCTCTGCCTGATCATTGGAGCTGTTGGCTATTGTCTGGCCGCCGCTATCGGAATGCTTCTAATCGGATCAGGAAATCGGGCGCAGGGCGATGATACGATCGAAATCACCTGGTCAGCGGGCCGATCTACAGGCCTCCTGGGTGCCGGGTTTTTTCGACCGAAATCAGTTTTAAGGCCAGAGGGCGTTTCAACGCGCTGCGAACCTGCCATGTCTGGGCCGGTGAGGTGCTGTGGGCTGCGAATGAAGACTTCGGCACAAGGATGCCATTGCCTTACTCGATCACTTTGTCCTGCTTGATAAACCAATCAGGCAAGGTCTAACCTGCCCAACTAATGTCGTGTTCTGACGATAGCTTTGCGCCGGCTCAATGGAGGAAGTGTGTTGATGGACGCCAGTATCCAAAATACCAACCAACCGGTCTTCGGATGGATTGGTTTTAGTGTTTCCGCGATGGCCCTGTTGGGCGCCCTGTTCCTGTTCTGGGCCGGGCCATTCGCACCGCAACAATCGACTGGCGTGTCTTTGGGAGAGCTTGCAGCCGAGCTTGGAAAATCCACCCTGCGTTCGGCCGCCGGGCTGGACCAACCCGAGCCGGTGGCCCGGGTCCGTGATCTGGACGACTTTCTGCAGATCGGCATAGCCCTTTTGGGAGGATTGGCCGTCATCCTGTCGGCCATAGGCATTCTGCGCCACGAAAAACTGCGCCCGGCCATTGCGGGTATCGCAATCGGCATCGGCGCAATCCTGTTTCAGTTCTTTGCTTTTGCGTTTTTCGCTTTCCTCGGTGTGCTGGTCATTATGGCGCTGCTCAACAGCTTTTCGGATGTATTTGGCGGCCTGTTCGGCGGATAGTTCACCTTCTGTACTGGTCACCCGTGCGCCCCTGTGGCAGAACCATCCCTGACCGACAGGGAGCGCGCGCATGAGCAATTTCGGAAAAGGGTGTCACCTTCATCTTATTGACGGATCGGCCTTTATCTTCAGGGCCTATCACGCGCTGCCGCCGCTGACGCGGAAGTCGGATGGGTTGCCGATTGGGGCCGTGTCGGGCTTTTGCAACATGCTGCAGAAATATGTCGAAGGAAACACCGGGCCAGACGCGCCGACGCATGTGGCGGTGATTTTTGACAAGGGCTCTCATACGTTCCGCAATGACATGTATGACCTCTACAAGGCCAACCGCGAGGCCATGCCCGAGGATCTGCGCCCTCAGATGCCCCTGACACGCGAGGCGACCCGCGCTTTTAATATCGCCTGCAAAGAGCTTGAGGGCTATGAGGCCGACGACATCATTGCCACCCTTGCCATACAGGCGCGTGAGGCCGGTGGTCGCGTCACGATCGTCAGTTCCGACAAGGACCTGATGCAGCTGGTCGGCGATGGGGTCGAAATGCTGGATGCGATGAAGAACAAACGCATCGACCGCGATGGCGTGTTCGAGAAATTCGGCGTCGGGCCTGAACGTGTGGTGGACGTGCAGGCGCTGGCCGGGGACAGCGTGGACAATGTGCCGGGGGCTCCGGGCATTGGGATCAAGACGGCGGCGCTTTTGATCAATGAATTTGGGGATCTGGAAACCCTGCTGGACCGCGCCGAAGAGATCAAACAACCCAAACGCCGCCAGACCCTGATCGGCAAACGCGCCCAGATTGAGCTGTCGAAAAGACTGGTGCAGTTGGATGAGAATACGCCGCTGGATTTCACCTTAGACGATCTTGAGGTGCAAGACCCAGAACCGGACACTCTGCTGGGCTTTCTTGCTGAGATGGAGTTCCGCACCCTCACCAAGCGCATAGCGGACAAGCTGGGGGCCGAGGCACCGGTGATTGCAGACGCGCCTGCGCCCGTTGCAGATGTGGCCGAGGCTGAAGACATTCCATTCGACGCGTCGAAGTATGAATGCGTCCGCGACGCGGGGGCTTTGCAGAAATGGATAGACCAGGCATATGAGCGTGGCTGGGTTGCAGTGGACACCGAGACCACTGGGCTGAACGAGATGATCGCAGATCTGGTCGGCATTTCGCTCTGCATTGAGGCGGGCGAGGCCTGCTATATCCCATTGATCCATCGTCAAAGCGCCACCGACGATCTGTTCGGCTCGGACGCTCTGGCCGAGGGGCAAATGCCGATTGAACAGGCTCTAACACTGATAAAACCGATGTTAGAGGACCCGTCGATCCTCAAGATCGGGCAAAACATGAAATACGATGCCAAGATTTTTACCCGCTATGGCGTGGATGTGGCGCCGATTGATGACACGATGTTGATGTCCTATGCGATGCATGGCGGCGAGCATGGGCATGGCATGGACACCCTGTCCGAGCGTTATCTGAACCACACGCCGATTCCGATCAAACCGCTGTTGGGATCCGGCAAATCGGCGATCACATTCGACAAGGTTCCGATTGATGAAGCGACCGCCTATGCGGCCGAGGACGCCGATATAACGCTGCGTCTGTGGAGACTGTTCAAACCTCAGCTGCATCAGGTTCAGGTAACGACCGTCTATGAAACGCTGGAGCGCCCTCTGGTGCCGGTTCTGGCCGAAATGGAGATGCATGGCATCAAGGTTGACCGCGATGTCCTCAGCCGCATGTCCAACGCGTTTGCCCAGAAAATGGCCGGGTTAGAGGCTGAAATCCACGAATTGGCTGGTGAAAGCTTCAATGTCGGCTCGCCCGCTCAGCTGGGCGAGATTCTGTTCGACAAGATGAGTCTGGAAGGCGGCAAGAAGGGCAAGACCGGTAAATATTCAACCGGGGCCGATATCCTTGAGGATCTGGCGACCGAGCATGAATTGCCGCGTCGGGTGCTGGATTGGCGGCAGCTATCGAAACTGAAATCGACCTATACGGACGCGCTGCAGACCCATATCAACCCCGATACGGGCCGGGTACATACATCCTATTCGATCACCGGGGCGAACACCGGTCGTTTGGCCTCGACCGATCCGAACCTGCAGAACATCCCTGTGCGCACCGAAGAAGGCCGCCGTATCCGCGAGGCGTTCATTGCCGAGCCGGGAAATGTGCTGGTCAGCCTGGATTATAGCCAGATCGAGCTGCGCATTCTGGCGCATATTGCCGATATTCCGGCCTTGAAGCAGGCGTTTACCGATGGGCTGGACATTCACGCCATGACTGCGTCCGAAATGTTCGACGTGCCGCTGGATGAGATGACGCCGGATATTCGCCGTCAGGCCAAGGCGATCAACTTCGGTGTGATCTATGGCATCTCGGGTTTTGGTCTGGCGCGCAACCTGCGTATTCCACGGGCCGAGGCGCAGGGCTTCATCGACCGCTATTTCGAACGCTTCCCCGGCATTCGGACCTATATGGACGACACCGTCGCCTTTGCCAAAGAGAATGGCTATGTGCAGACCCTATTCGGGCGCAAAATCCATACGCCCGAAATCAATGCCAAGGGGCCGCATGCGGGATTTTCGCGTCGGGCAGCGATCAACGCTCCGATTCAAGGCACCGCGGCCGACGTGATCCGACGCGCCATGGTGCGGATGCCGGATGCGATCCATGGGTTGCCGGCGAAAATGTTGCTGCAAGTGCATGACGAATTGCTGTTCGAAGTGGCCGAGGACGCCGTTGACCCGCTGATCGACGCGGCGCGCGACGTGATGGAGGGGGCTTCGGACCCAGCAGTGAAACTGGATGTGAAACTCAACGTTGATGCGGGACAGGGCGCGAATTGGGCCGAGGCGCACTAGCGCCGCCGTTCATCAAGCCCTGCGGGCCCTCTTCGCGGCGGGTCAGCCCTGTGGTCTGACCATGCGGTTGACCATCCGTTGCACGCTGGGGCCCAGCAGTAGGATAACTGTGAACGCGATGGGCCAGGAGAAAACCCATGAGCCCATCCAGTCGCCCAGCGTCGCGGGACCGAAGCCGACGGCCTTGGCCGTGGCGATACCGGTGACGATGCAGGACATCATGCCTGACATGATCAGGCTGAACAGGGCGCGGGCATAGCGGGCAGGGATCATCCGGACATCCTTGGTGTGAGGTGGCAATGATCTGCGCCATTTTTCCGGGTAATACCAGTGCGAGCGGACAATCAAAGGTGCATCCAGCCGAGCGTCTCGGCGGTACGTTGGATCGAGGGCTGATATTCGGCACTGACCCAGCCGGTGTAGCCGCTGTCATCAATCGCTCGGAACAACTCGGCAAAATTCATCTCACCTCGACCGGGCTCTGCGCGATCCGGGGCCGCTCCGATCTGGGCGTGTACGATGCGGTCTTGGTAATCCTTCCAGACTTGCAGCCCGTTGCCATGGATCATCTGGGCGTGGAAGCTGTCATATTGCAGGCCGACATTGGGCCGGTTCACGCGATCCAAAACCTCGGCGGCCAGATCGTAAGAGTTCAGGAAATATTCAGGCTGTGACACCGGGTTGAGCGGTTCGATCGTGAACGGCTGTTGGGGCGCGTGGTCTGCTGCCCATTGCAGGTTTTGAACAAAGCAATCCATAGCATCCGCGCCCGAGGAATATCCGGACATGATGTGGATTTTTTCGGGCCGTAGCGCCTGAGCATAGCGTAGAACACGGCGGATGTCGGACTGGAACCGCGCCTCACCGCCCGGAACGGCGGCATATCCGGGAGTGCCGCCGGTGTAGTTGGGTGGCGGCGCGTTGATCAGCACCAGGTCGAGCCCATTAGCCAGCAGAGCACGGCGGGTTTCCTTGGTAGCCAGATCATAGGGAAACAGAACCTCAACAGCCTTGAACCCGGCCTGCGCGGCAGCTTGAAACCTGTCGAGATAGGGCAGTTCGGCAAAGAGCAGTGAGATATTTGCAGCGAATTTGGGCATGGATGGCCTTTGCGTGTCTGTTCGCCGGACCATATCGGTCGGGTGATTTCAGCGAAAGGGACTGAAAACGACAGATTGTCGAAAATCGGCCAGATCACCCGGTTTAATTCAGTGACGTTCGGGACAATGCGGCGAATCATTTCTGACGCCGCTTTGACCAGAGGTATGACCCATGGCAATGAGCCCCGACCCCGTGCGCGGGACCGCTATTCCTATGTCCGCCGACCGCAACTCCGCCTTGTCTGGCAACGGGTTGGCGGTTGCCTCGATGCTGGCATGGGCCGCAGGCTTTCCGGCGGCGGAGGTCTTGTTGCAAAGCTGGTCGCCGGTGGGCTTGCTGGCGGCACGGCTGGGTCTGGCGGTTCTGGTGCTGCTGCCGATCTGGCTGATGCTGGACGGTCCCAGCCGTATTCTAAGGGCCAGATGGGGATGGGCGATGATTGTCGGAGCGTTTGGCTTTGGCTGCCCGATGTTCCTGCTGATCCTGGCGCAAAAGCTGACCGATCCGGTAACCGTCGTCATCATCGCCTCTTGCGCGCCACTAATCGCAACCCTTCTAGAGCTTAAGGCGGGCACACGTCGGCTGAGCTGGAATTTTGGCCTGGGCGTTCTGGTTTCAATTATCGGCGGGCTGATCGCCACCAGCGCCGTCGCCCCGGCGCAGCTGGGCCTTGGGGCCTTATGCGCGGTCGTGTCGGTCGTCTTTTTCAGTTGGGGCAGCATGACCACAGCGCGCGATTTTCCTGAACTCAGCCAGACCGGGCGCGCGACGATCACGTTGATCGGGGGCTTTGCCATGGCCGTGATCTTTTGCTTTGCCGCTGGGCTGATGGGTATGGATGTGGTGCCTAAGGTTGCGATTGACGGGCAGCAGATCGGGATGCTGGGGATTTACGCGCTGATTTCTCTGGGGCTGAGCCAGATCCTGTTCGTTGCTTCGGTTGGCAAGCTGGGCGTGGCGCTGGCCTCATTCCATATGAACATCGCGCCATTTTACGTGATGCTGATCATGATTGTGCTGGGGGATGAGTGGAATTCAACCCGCGCGCTTGGCGCGGGCATCGTGGCGGTCGCTGTTGTTCTGGCGCAGGATCGCAGGCCGCGCTCAGCCCAGATCGGCTGAGCGGATCAGCGGAAAGAACTGACCGCCCGACCACACCCCGAACCAGTCTTCATGATCGGTGCCGATCTCGACCAGCCGGTAAAAGCTTTTGCGGTCAATGCGCGCCTCTAGATTTGCGCGGATCAGGATATAGGGCGAGGGTTCCTGGGTCTTCGGATCAAACTCAACACGGATCGGGTGATCCGGACCGGCCTTGGCCGTGTCACCCACATGGGTGCTGAAAGTCAAAATCTGCGCCGCGCCTGAGCCTGCGGCATCAAAGTCGACAGCGACGAACGGGACATCCTCGACCGTGATTCCCACCTTTTCGACCGGGGTCACCAGGTAATATTTGCCTTCTTCTTTCTTAAGAATTGAGGAAAAAAGCTTCACAAGCTCGAACCTGTTGATCGGCGAGCCTAAATAACTCCAAGAACCATCTTTTGCGATCCTGATGTCCAGATCGCCACAAAACGGGGGATTCCACAGGTGAACAGGGGGTAAATCCCGTGTTTTCGCGGCTTTGACTGATGCCGCAATGCCATCAGGAGAAGGTGTCACAGGGATTTGTCCGCTCATTACTTTTGCCATTTCCTTTTCGCGCGATACACTTCAACCATACTCGTCCACGGAAGGGAAAGTCATGAGCGAACCTGCCGACCTCGTATCCGAGATCGAAGCGCTGGAAACTAAACTGCAAGAGGCCAAGGCCTCGATCACCCGACGCTTTATCGGGCAAGAGCGGGTCGTGGACCTGACGCTGGCAGCGCTGTTATGCGGCGGGCACGCGTTGCTGATCGGCTTGCCCGGGCTGGGCAAGACCCGGCTGGTTGAGACTTTGTCGACCGTGATGGGCCTGCATGGCAACCGTATCCAGTTCACGCCGGATCTGATGCCGGCTGATATTCTGGGGTCCGAGGTTCTGGATACGGCCGAGGATGGCAGTCGCCACTTCCGGTTCATTCCCGGCCCGATCTTCTGTGAATTGCTGATGGCGGATGAGATCAACCGCGCCAGCCCGCGTACACAGTCGGCTTTGCTGCAAGCGATGCAGGAACGCACCGTCACCGTTGCGGGCGAGGATCGTGCGCTGGATGAGCCGTTTCACGTGCTGGCCACGCAGAACCCGATTGAACAAGAAGGCACCTATCCGCTGCCCGAGGCGCAGTTGGACCGCTTTTTGGTGCAGATTGACGTCGAATACCCGGATCGTCAGACCGAGCGGGATATCCTTCTGGCCACGACCGGTGTCGAAGAAGACGACGCCCATCAGATTTTCACCAAAAAGGAATTGCTGGCGGCGCAACTTCTGTTGCGCCGGATGCCGGTTGGCGAGTCTGTGGTCGAACTGATTCTGGATCTGGTCCGCGCATTCCGCCCCGGCGAAGCAGGCGTGTCCGATCGTGTGGCCGAAACCGTGGCCTGGGGCCCTGGCCCCCGCGCGGCGCAGGCGTTGATGATGACGGTGCGTGCCAACGCCATGTTGCAGGGGCGACTGGCCCCCAACGCCGAGGATGTTCTTGAGATGGCCCGCCCGGTTCTCAGCCATCGTATGGCGCTGAACTTTGCGGCCCGGGCGCGCGGTGACAGCCTGGCCGATCTGATTGACTCGACCGCACTTGGGCTGATCCGAACCGAGGCTGCGGCGTGAATGCCGGGCTGACCCTTCGTGAACGATCCGAGGCCGAGGCATCCCGGCTGCCGCCCCTTTTGGCGCGGGCAGAGCATCTGGCCGGAACAGTCCTGCTGGGTGACCACGGGCGCCGTCGGTCCGGGATGGGCGATGATTTCTGGCAATACCGCCCGGCACAGGTTGGCGACAGCCGCCGGATGATCGACCACCGCCGCTCGGCCCGTGGCGATCAACAATTTGTGCGCGAACGCGAATGGCAGATTGCCCAATCGGTGATGCTGTGGGTGGATCAGGGCGCGTCGATGCGCTTTGCCTCGGACGCTTCGCTGCCCACCAAGGCGGATCGCGCGCGCTTGCTGGGGCTGGCAACCTCGATCCTGTTGGCGCGCGGTGGTGAGCGTGTGGGCCTGACGGGCACAACCCTGCCGCCCCGGCGCGGCAATGCCCAGATCATCCGGCTTGCGCAGGCCTGGTCCGAGGATGATCAGGCCGATTATGCCCCGCCCGAGCACCGCGCGATGATCCCACATGCGCGGGCGGTGTTCATCTCTGATTTTCTCGGCCCGATGGAAGAGGTCGAACTGGCCCTGTCCAAAGCTGCGGATCGTGGCGTCCGCGGGGTGGTCCTGCAGGTGCTGGATCCCGGTGAAGAGAATTTCCCCTATCGCGGGCGCACCATTTTCGAAAGCGTTGGCGGCTCGGCCCGGCATGAAACGCTCAAGGCTTCTGATCTTCGTGACCGGTATCTTGCGCGCCTTGCCGAACGAAAGGATGCCTTGATGCGCTTGTGTCGGGTGACGGGATGGCAACTGGGGCTGCACCACACTGGCGACAGCGCACAGGCGGCTCTGTTATGGCTGTATCGCGCTTTGGACGGGGGCAGAGTATGACGGTTTTGGCTGGGATAGGCTTTACCGCGCCCTGGGTGTTGCTGGGATTGTTGACCCTGCCCATCCTGTGGCTGGTCCTGCGCGCTGTGCCGCCTGCGCCGATCCGGCAAATGTTTCCGGCCGTAACGCTGCTGCTGGGGCTGAAGGACGACGAGAGTGTTTCGGATCGGACACCATGGTGGTTGCTGCTGTTGCGAATGCTGGCGGCGGCGGCGATCATTATCGGTCTGGCCGGGCCGGTTTTGAATCCCTCGCGGGATCAGGTGGGTTCGGGGCCGCTGTTGTTGGTGCTGGATGCCAGCTGGGCAGGTGCAAGCGGCTGGCCATCGCTTCAGGACCAGCTTGATACGCAGCTGACCGAGGCCGGACGCGCCGGACGCACGGTGGCCTTGCTCAACTTGACGGAGCCAGAAGCCCCTGTCTTTCAGGCCGCCGAAGCATGGCGGGGACGGCTTCCGGGGGTGACTCCGATGCCCTGGCAACCAACTCAGCTGCAGATGGATCAGGTGCTCGATGTGCTGGATCAGCTTGATGTGCTGGATCAGCTTGATGGTGGCTTTGATACATATTGGTTCAGCGACGGTCTGGAATTTGCGGGTCGGGCAACGGTTCTGGCTGCGTTGCAATCGCGCGGGGAAGTGACCGTGTACCAGTCAGGCTCGCCTGTTTATGCGATTCTGCCCGCCGCCTATCAGGATGGTGTCATTCAACTGACGGCCCAACGCGCCACTGCTGGTCCGGAAAACATCCTGACCATTTTGGCACAGGGGCGCGATCCGGCGGGCGCAATGCGGGTTCTGCAATCCGCCAATATCGTCTTTGCTGAAGGCGAAACGCTTGCTCAGGTGGAGCTGGCGCTGCCCTCGGAACTACGGGCCAGAATCACCCGGTTTGAGATTCAGGGCCAGCGGTCGGCGGGTGCCGTAACGCTGACCGATGACAGCCTGCGCAGGCGTGAGGTGGCCCTGCTTGCGGGCAGTTTGAACCGTGAAGGGTTAGAGCTGTTGTCGCCGCTGCATTATCTGACACAGGTTTTGGTCCCGACCGCGGATTTTGTCGAGGGCGGGTTGATGGATGTGTTGCCCGCCAATCCGGATGTGATTGTTCTGGCGGATGTGGCGAAATTGGCCGAAGCGGAACAACTGGCGGTGACCGAATGGGTCGAACAGGGTGGGCTGCTGTTGCGCTTTGCCGGGCCGCGCATGGCCGCCAGCGATCTGGGGCGGGATGTCGAGGATACCTTGCTGCCGGTGCGCCTGCGCAGCGGTGGCCGTTCGGTCGGCGGCGCGATGAGCTGGGGTGAGGCCAAAGGTCTGGCCCCGTTCCCCGAAACCTCACCCTTCTACGGGCTGCGCGTGCCACCGGATGTTTCGGTGACCACGCAGGTCATGGCGCAACCAGACCCTAATTTGGCCGATCGGGTGATTGCATCGCTCTCGGATGGCACACCTCTGGTCACGCGCAAGGCGTTGGGGTTGGGGCAGGTGGTGCTGTTCCATGTCACCGCTGATGCCGAATGGTCGAGCCTTCCTCTGTCGGGCCTGTTTGTCGAGATGCTGGACCGGCTCGCCGTTGCCTCGGCTGCGAAATCCCGGGAAGAATCGCAACTACAGGGCACGACCTGGGAACCGCTGCAGGTCATGGATGGGTTCGGAGGTTTGTCGGATGCGGATAACCTGGCCGGTGTCGATGGGGTTGATCTGGCCTCGGGCGCAATCGGGCCGGACCTGCGGCCGGGCCTGTATGAAAGCGGCAAGCAAAAACTGGCGCTGAATGTACTGGATGCGGATACGGTGCTGACGCCAGCCATCTGGCCATCTGATGTGCCGATCAAAGGGCAGGAAATCAGCGCCGAAACGCCGGTCGGGGGCATTTTGCTTAGCCTCGCGCTGATCTTGCTGACAGTGGACGTCATTGCGTCACTTCTGTTGTCGGGGCGACTTGGGCTGGCCCGGGCCGCGGCGATGGCGCTGGGTGCGTTGCTGATTGCACCTGACCTTCAGGCTCAGACGCCCGAGGAAACCGATTTTGCCCTGATGGCAACGCAAGAGCTGGTACTGGCTCATGTCATGACCGGAAACGCGGAGGTTGACGATATCGCGGGCGCCGGGATGCGTGGCTTGGCGCAAACTTTGTTCTTCCGCACTTCGGTCGAACCGGCAGAGCCCATCGGCGTTGATCTGGAACGGGACGAGCTGGCGTTTTTCCCGCTGCTGTACTGGCCGATCACGCCAGAACAGCCGCAACCCTCGGACGAAGCCTATGCCAAGCTGAATGCCTATCTCCGCTCGGGCGGCATGATCCTGTTCGACACGCGCGACGCGGATGTGGCGCGTTTCGGTGCAGCCAGCCCCAATGGCCGCAAGCTGCAACAACTGGCCGCCCCGCTGAATATCCCTTCGTTAGAGCCTGTTCCGGATGACCATGTTCTGACGCGGGCCTTCTATTTGCTGCAGGATTTCCCGGGCCGATATGCCGGTACCGAGATTTGGGTCGAAGCCGCCCCGCCGGATGCGGAACAAATCGACGGCATGCCGTTCCGCAACCTAAACGACAATGTGACCCCGGTAGTGATCGGCGGGAATGACTGGGCCGGAGCCTGGGCCGTCGACCGAAACGGGCAGGCCCTGTTGCCGGTCGGGCGCGGATATGCCGGTGAGCGGCAGCGGGAATTGGCCAATCGGTTTGGCGTCAATCTGGTGATGCATGTGCTGACCGGGAATTACAAATCGGATCAGGTCCATGTGCCTGCGCTGCTGGACAGGTTGGGACAATGACCGGAACCGTTATATTTGACCCTCTGATTCCGTGGCCCGTTCTGATGGTCGTTGCCGCGATTGCCATATCAGGCGTTGTTCTAGCCCTGTGGCGGGGCCTGTCTGGCTGGGCCTTGCGCGGGTTGGCCGCCCTGGTCGTGATCGCGGCCATGGCGGGGCCTGTTTATCAGGTCGAAGATCGCACTCCGCTGACCGACATCGTGGTGATGATCGAGGATGAAAGCGCCAGCCAGACCCTGTCCGATCGCCCGGAACAGACAGCACAGGCCGCTGCCGAACTGGCGGCCGAGATCGACACGCGCGACAATACCGAGCTGCGCCGGATCCGGGTGGCTGACAGCGATGGGGATGAGGGCACACAGGTCATGGCTGCGCTGAACAAAGTCCTGGCCGAGGAACCCCGTGCGCGCATTGCGGGGATCCTCGTGGTTTCGGATGGGATCGTGCATGACGTTGATCAGGCCCCTGACCTGCCTGCACCGATGCACTTGTTGCAGACTGGGCGGGCCAGCGACTGGGACCGCCGTCTGATCGTCCGCAATGCACCGGCTTTTGCCATTATCGGAGAACCGGTCACGCTGACGTTGCGGGTTGAGGATAGCGGCGCAGTTCCTGTTGCGGCTGCGAATGCGCCTTTGGAAATTTCGGTTGATGGCAATGCGCCAGAGCATTTCACCATTCCAATCGGTGTCGATGTCGAGCTACCGGTCAAGCTGTCCCATGGCGGGCGGAATGTCATCCAGTTTACCGTACCAGGCGTCGAAGGAGAGTTGACCGACCGCAACAACACCGCACTGATTCAGATGAATGGTGTGCGCGACCGTCTGCGGGTGCTGCTGGTTTCGGGTGAACCGCATCCCGGTGGACGGACCTGGCGGAACCTTCTGAAATCCGACAGCTCGGTCGATCTGGTGCATTTCACGATCCTGCGACCGCCTGAAAAGCAGGATGGTGTGCCTGTGGACGAGTTGTCTTTGATCGCTTTTCCGACTCGAGAACTGTTTCTGGAAAAGATCAACGATTTCGATCTGATCATCTTTGATCGCTATAAGCGGCGCGGTATTCTGCCTGCGGTCTATCTGGAGAATGTCACCAATTACATCAATGATGGTGGTGCGGTTCTGATTGCGGCTGGCCCTGATTTTGCCAGTGCCGACAGTATCTTCCGCTCGCCGCTGGCGCCGATTCTTCCGGCCCAACCCACCGCGCGGGTCATCGAAGAACGCTTTGTCCCCACAGTTACAGATATGGGGCACCGGCACCCGGTGACGACGGATCTGGGCGATTCCGAGCATTGGGGAGCATGGTTGCGCCAGGTTGATGTCCTGTTCCGATCAGGTGAAACGCTGATGACCGGCGTCGATGACCGGCCGCTGCTGGTGCTAGACCGGGTCGGAGAGGGGCGCGTGGCAATGCTGGCCTCTGACCACGCCTGGCTCTGGAGCCGTGGCTTCGACGGCGGTGGTCCGCAGCTTGAACTGCTGCGGCGATTGGCACATTGGATGATGAAAGAACCCGAGCTTGAGGAAGAGGCTCTGTGGGCCGAAGCAAATGGTCAAATCATGCGCGTCATCCGTCAAACCCTGGGGGATGACGTCGGAACAGTTACCATCACGCAGCCCAATGGCGAGACACTTGAGGTGACGCTGAACGAAGTTTCTCCGGGGCGGTTCGAAGCTCAGATCTTCGGCCCCGAGATTGGCCTCTATCGGCTGCAAGAGGGTGAACATTCGGCGGTAATTGGGTTGGGCCCTGCGGCCCCCAAAGAATTTGAGCGCACGATTGCTACTGATCAGATCCTTGAGCCGGTTCTGGCCGAATTGCGCGGCGGTGTGATCCGGGTCGAGGACGGTTTGCCTTCGATCCGAAATGTCCGCGCTGGGCGGCCAGCATCGGGGCGCGGTTGGATCGGGCTGACCCCGCGCGATGCCTACCAGACCAGCTCTGTAACACAGGCTGGTGTTCTACCGCCCTGGCTGGTGCTTTTGCTGGCCGGCGGTTTCCTTCTGGCGGGTTGGCTGCGTGAAGGTCGACGTTAGGTCATTCGACCACAACGCTGATTGTGGCCCCAACCACCAGCATCAGTCTTGGTAAAGCACCGTTTGAACCGGCTTTGCTGCGTCAGGTTTGTCGTGTAATCCCACACAATTTCTTTGATCTGAGCGCCTGTAGCGCATTCAGATACCGCAGATTTTGCGTTGAGTAGGAAAAGGCAGGTACCGGCGAGGCAGGCAGTTTTGGGCGTTTACGGCCTCTGAGCCTGCATTTGGTCTGTTGCAACAGGCAACGACTTAAACACTTTTTCACGCTCTGTTGGGATGCTGTGGGCAGATTGTACCGGGATCACCTTTGATGAGTCTTGCAACCAAACTGGCACAGGAAAGACGCGCACGGCTTGCCGCTGAACGTCTGCTTGAGATGAAACAAGCCGAGCTATCAGCGGCCAACCGGAAATTGGGCCTGCACGCGATGGCTCTGACTAAACGCATTGGTGAAACGCGGGCCGAGGTTGAGACGGTGCGCGATGAAAATGAAAAAGTTAAATCGGACCTGACATTGGCCAATGCCAAGATCGAAGTGGCCGAACGGCGGCTATGGCATTCGATCCAGACCTTCCCAGACGGGTTTGCATTCTTCGACGAAGAGAGCCGGTTGATCGGGGCAAATACTTCATATTTCAGCCTGTTTGAGGGGCTGGATGAAGTAGCGCCCGGCATCAGCTATGGCAGAATTCTGGAAACCCTCACGCAGGAGGGTCTGATTGATACCGTGGACGAGGCGCAGGATGATTGGCGCGCCAGGATGCTGGCCCGTTGGAAGTTGTCCAACCCGCCGTCAGAAATCGTCAAGCTGTGGAACGGGCTCTATATCAAGCTGATTGATCAACGCGGTGGCGGTGGCGATGTGGTCAGCCTTGCGCTTGATATAACCGCCTCGGTCCGGCATCAGGCCGAACTGACCGCGGCGCGCGAACGGGCCGAGGCTGCAAACCGCGCGAAATCTGCATTCCTGGCCAATATGAGCCATGAAATCCGCACGCCCATGAACGGTATTGTTGGCATGACCGAGTTGATGACCGAAACCGCGCTGGATGAAGAACAACGGCTCTATCTCAACACGATCCGCAATTCCGGTGAAGCCTTGCTGGTGATCATCAACGATGTTCTGGATTACTCGAAGATTGAGGCGGATAAGCTGGTCTTGCACCCCGAACAGTTCGATTTCGAACGCTGTATCCTTGAGGTGGCGATGCTGCTGCAGCCCAGTGTTCGTGACAAGGGTTTAAGCCTTTTAGTCGACTATGACTTGTTTTTGCCAACCTTGTTCGTAGGCGATCCGGGCCGGGTGCGTCAGGTCTTGACCAATCTGGTTGGCAACGCTGTCAAGTTCACCGCGGAAGGGCATGTCTTGATCCGCGTCACGGGGGTCCCTCGCGCGGAGGCCCAGGCCTGTGATATTCATGTTGCCATAGAAGATACCGGTATCGGTATTGCCGAGGATAAAGCGGCGCATATCTTTGGTGAATTCAATCAGGTCGAGGATGAACAAAACCGACAGTTTGAAGGGACCGGGTTGGGTCTGGCCATCACCAAACGACTGATTAAATTGATGGACGGTGCTATCTGGGTCGAAAGCGAGCCGGGCCAGGGGTCCTGTTTTGGATTTCGGATAACGCTGCCGACGGTCGAAGGTCCGCAACCCGCCCCCCCGAATCTGGAAGGATGTCTGCGCCATGTGGTCGTGGTTGAAGATCTGGCTGTCAATCGAGCGATCCTGTCAAAGCAACTTGGTCGCCTGGGTGCCAAGGTTACCGAATGTACCACCGGAACCGAGGCGCTGGCTACGCTTGATGACACCGTAGATCTGGTGCTGTGCGATCACGATCTGCCGGACATGGACGGGCTGGATTTGGCGGCCACGATAAAGGGCCGGGGGTGGACGGATATCTCTGTCGTGGTCATGTCGGCCAATCCCGGCGTGATTCATGCTCATCCGGCCTGCCAGCTCATTGACGGAGTGTTGCAAAAGCCGATCCCTCGTTCAGAATTATATGCACGTCTGACCGCTCTGGGACGATCAGCGGATTCGATATCGAATGGTTCCGACATGCAAAACCCAACGGTTGCGCAGGTCAGACCGATTGCCGAGGATCAAAGGCTCATGCGGGTTCTGGCTGCTGAGGACAACAAGACCAACCAGCTGATCCTGCGCAAGATGGTCAAGGATCTGAACATTGATCTTCGCTTTGCGGGCAACGGGCTTGAGGCGGTCGCCGCCCATCTGGAATTCGACCCGGATTTGATATTCATGGATATCTCGATGCCCGGAATGGATGGTAAACAGGCCACAGGTGAAATCCGCCGCCGCGAGGTTGAAACCAATCAGCACGTCCCGATCGTAGCCCTGACCGCACATGCAATGAGCGGAGATGACCAGGGTATTTTATCGGCTGGATTGGACTACTACCTGACCAAACCGTTGCAAAAACAGAAAATCCACCAGATGATCCTTGACCATCGGCCAGACGGGACGCAACCGGTTCTTGATGACGAAACCCGAGCGATCTAGGCTGCCGATATGACTGATGACCGTGGATTTTACCCCCGCGCGCTGGGCGAGATTGCCATTTGCTGCGCAGATATGGCCGCTATGGTGCAGTTCTATGAACAGGTGATCGGCCTGCAGCGTCTGAGCGGTGATCATGACAACGCTATAACCTTCTTCCGGATAGCCGAGGGGTTTGGCGGCCATACGCAAGTTCTGGCCCTGTTTCACCACAGCACCGCGCCACGACCGGGGCAATATCGGGCCGGTGCAGAAGGTCCCGAAACAGGAGCGGGATCGTCGCTGCATCATATCGCATTGTCGCTGCCCTTCGACGAGCAGGCGGCGGTCATGAGTTGGTATGACAAGATCGGCCAACCCTATCGCATCGAGCAGTTCGGATGGGTTGGTTGGCGCGGAATTTTCACCGAAGACCCGGAAGGCAACACAGTTGAACTGGTCTCTTACGACCCGTCGATGCTGGCTGAGGCCTGATAGGGCCGGATAAAGACCAGCTTGTCGTTCTCTGACAGGTCAGGGCGGTATTCATAGCCGCCCGAGTCGAACTCCGTCAGGCTGGCGGGATCGGACAGACGGTGTTGAATGACATAGCGTGCCATCGCCCCGCGTGCCTTTTTGGCAAAGAAGCTGACGATCTTTGGCGTGCCGCCCTTGTCTTCCATGAAGACCGGTGTGATGACCCGTAATTTCAGCGCTTTGGGGTCTACTGCACCGAAATATTCCTGACTGGCGCAATTCAACAGCACATCGCTACCGGTCCCGGCTGCCTGAGCGTTCAGCGCCTTGCTTAGTTGGTCGCGCCAATAATCGTACAGGTTCTTGCCGCGCCGGGTCTTCAGCCTACTGCCCATCTCAAGCCGATAGGGCTGAATGGCGTCCAGCGGACGCAATATGCCATACAGTCCGGACAGGATGCGCAGGTGATCCTGGGCCCAGGCCATCTCTTCCACATCCAGCGAAGTCGCTTCGAGCCCCTGATAGGTGTCTCCGGCAAAGGCCAGTGCGGCCGGGCGTGTCGCCACAGCATCGGGGGCGTCCGAAAAGGCGCGATAACGGTCGCGGTTCAGGCGGGCCAGATCATCGCTCAGATCCATCAGCTTTTTCAGGTCGCCCAGCGTCAGATTGCGGGCGGTTTTCGACAGGCGGATCGCGTCATCCTGAAAGTCGGGTTGCGTGACCTCAACATTCCGTTCTGCCCAATCCAGCCGTTTGGCCGGGGAAATCACTACCAGCATAGTCGCCCTCGTTTCTTGCCTGTTGGTGGGTATCTAGATTGCCATACGCAGCACGTCCAGAAAGGCGGCTCCAAACCTTTCGTGACGGCGGTCACCCAGAACCTGTTCGATGGCGCGCGGGTCGTCTGATCGCAACTGCGCCACCTTTGCCAGTTGCGAGGCGGTACAGGTCAGCGGCTTGTCGATTCCATCAGGGCCGCGCGACAGTTGCGACTGAACTTCGAGCAGGCGGTCGTAAATCTCACCCTGATCGCGCCCGGCCAGTTTGCGGCGGGCCGGGTGCAGTTCTTCGACCGCGCCGGTCAGAACCTCCAGAAACGTGGCCCCGTATCGTTCCAACTTTTTAGCACCGATCCCGCTGATCCGGGCCATATCATCCAGCGTTGCAGGGCGGGTTTCCGCCATTTCGATCAGCGTGCGATCGGGAAAAATAACATAGGCCGGGACCCGCGCGGATTCGGCCAGCGCACGGCGTTTCGCCTTGAGTGCGCTCAGCAGCGGTGCGTCTTCTTCGGATACCATCTCTTTGACCGCAGGCCGACGGGTTGCTTTGCGGATCGTGTCCTTACGCAGGTTGATCTGCGCCTCGCCTTTCAGGATCGGCTTGGCGGCCTCAGTCATGCGCAGCGCACCGTGGCGGTCGGGATCAGGACGGACCAGATCATGGCCCATCATCTGCCGGAAAATCGCTTGCCACTGGGGCCGCGACCAGTCCTTGCCGATACCGTAGGTGGACAGCGCATCATGGCGGCGGGCGCGGATCTTGTCGGTCTCGTTGCCCAGCAGGATGTCGATCAGATGGCCTGCGCCGAACCATTCCTCGGTGCGCAGGATCGCTGACAGGGCCATACGAACCGGGGTGGTGCCATCGAACACTTCCGGCGGGCTGTCACACAGATCGCATTTGCCACAGGGTTCGGTCTGTTCACCGAAATAACCCAGCAAAGTCTGACGGCGGCAGGCCAGCGCCTCGGCCAAGCCAAGCAGGGCGTTCAAACGGGCGTGATCGGCCATCCGCCGGTCAGAGGGAGCAAGCCCCTCGTCTATCTGTGACCGGCGCAGGCGAATGTCATCTGCCCCAAAAAGGGTCAGGGTTTCTGCCGGGGCGCCATCACGCCCGGCGCGGCCGATTTCCTGATAATAGGCCTCGATGGATTTGGGCAGGTCCGCATGGGCGACCCAGCGGATATCGGGCTTGTCGATGCCCATGCCAAAGGCAACCGTGGCCACCACGATCAGACCATCCTCGCGCGCAAAGCGGGTCTCGACGATGCGGCGATCCTCGGGATCCATGCCGCCGTGATAGTGACAGGCGGTGTGGCCTTCGGCACGCAGGGCCTGTGCCAGAACCTCGGTCTTGTTACGGGTGCCGCAATAGACAATGCCGGATTGGGTTTTGCGCGCGGCGGCAAAATCCAGGACCTGTTTGCGGGGCCCATCCTTGGCGGCAAAGGCCAGGTGGATGTTGGGCCGGTCGAACCCGCGCAGAAATTTGCGCGGGGCCGTACCGTCAAACAGCTTTTCGACAATCTCGTCCTGCGTTTCCGCATCTGCTGTGGCGGTGAAAGCGGCCAAAGGCACATCCAGCGCACGTCGCAGCTCTCCGATCCGAAGGTAGTCGGGGCGGAAATCATGGCCCCATTGACTGACGCAATGAGCCTCGTCCACCGCAATCAGGCTGACATTGATCCGCCGCAACATGCCCAGCGCCGATCCGGCGGCCAGACGTTCGGGAGCCATGTACAGCAGCTTGAGCCGTCCGGCCTCCAACGCCTCCCACACGGCATCGGTTTCTTCGGGGGTATTGCCGGATGTTAGCGCGCCGGCCTCGACGCCTGCTTCCTGCAAGCCGCGCACCTGATCGCGCATCAGGGCAATCAGCGGAGAGATCACCACTGTGACCCCATCACGCATCAGCGCAGGCAGTTGGAAACACAGGGATTTACCACCGCCCGTCGGCATGATGGCCAGCACGTTTTCGCCTGCGGTCACGGCATCGACGATCTCTTCCTGACCGGGGCGGAAGTCGTCGAATCCAAAGACATCTCGCAGCAAGGGCGCGGCGTCAAACATGTGCGGGGGTGCCCTGTTTTAAGGTTTATCTGCTCTTAAGACAGGACAATCACATACTAAGATTCACTGAACAAGAGGGATCAGCCTCAGCTCAGGGCCAGAAAGAGTTCCGGCAGGACGTAGCTTCGCAGTGAAATGATGATGATCAACACGACCAGAGGCGTCAGATCGATGCCGCCAAGATCGGGCAGCACTTTGCGAATAGGGCGATAAATCGGCTCCAGGATCCGATTCAACCCGTACCAAATCTGGGCAACGAATTGCTGGTGAAGGTTCAGAACCTGAAAGTTAATCAGCCAGCTCATTATGACCTGAATCAAGACGAACCAATAGGCGATGCTCAATACCAAGTCGATCGGGCCGAAAATTGCCATCATATTCGTATACTCCAAGTCACGTTTCGGGAGAGGTAGTGGCTAGCGCAGCAAAGAGCAAGTGCGCGCTAACAGAACCCTTGCGAAATAGGCCAAAGAACCGTCTTATGACGCCAACAATAAAAAACGGGGCAGGTATGGCAGAGATTTCCAAGCGCAAACGTATCTGGGGCTGGTGGTTCTTCGACTGGGCAAGTCAGCCCTATCACACGCTGTTGGTGACCTTTGTTTTTGGGCCCTATTTTGCCGGAGTAGCCGCCGAGTATTATCTGAACGCCGGGCTGGGTTCCGATGCCGCAGACGCACGGGCGCAGACGGTGTGGGCGAACTGCATGACCATCGTGGGGCTGATCATCGCCTTCGGTGCCCCGCTGATGGGGGCGATGGCAGATGTTTCGGGCCGTCGGATTCCGTGGATATTCGGCTTTTCGATCATGTACGCGGTGGGCTCTGCTGCGCTGTGGTACACGTTGCCGGACGGGTCAAACATGTGGCTGATGCTGTCGGCCTTTGGCCTGGGTTTTGTCGGGGCGGAATACGCGCTGATCTTCGCCAATTCTCAGCTGCCCGATCTGGGTGATGACAGTGAGGTGGGCGAGATATCGGGTTCGGGATTTGCCTTTGGCTATTTCGGCGGGCTTATCTCGCTGGCGATCATGCTGGCCCTGTTTGTTGAGCAGGGTAATGGCAAGACCCTGATCGGCGTGGACCCTGTTTTTGGTCTGGACGCCGCAGCACGCGAAGGCACGCGTTTTGTCGGGCCGTTCACCGCCGTGTGGTTCATTCTGTTCATGATCCCCTATTTCCTGTGGGTGCGCGACGATCCAGATGTCGAAAAGAAAGGCAGCGTCAAAGAGGCGCTGCAGCTGCTGGTCAAATCAGTCTCTAACCTGCGCAATCGCGTTAGCCTCGCCAGCTATCTGGGCTCGTCCATGTTCTATCGTGACGCGTTGAACGGGCTGTATACATTTGGCGGCGTTTATGCCCGGCTGGTGCTGGAATGGGATCTGATCAAGATCGGCGTATTCGGGATTGTCAGCGTTCTGGCTGCGGCAGCCTTTGCCTGGCTTGGCGGCAAGCTGGACAAGAAATACGGCCCCAAACCTGTCATTCTGGTTGCGATCTGGGTACTGATCTTTGTCTGTATCACCGTCGTGATGATGGACCGGACCCAGATCTACGGCATCACCCTGCCCGAAGGGTCGGGCCTGCCGGATCTGGTGTTCTTTGGTTGCGGTGTTCTGATCGGCGGCATGGGGGGCATCCTGCAATCGGCCAGCCGTTCTCTGATGGTGCGCCACACCGATCCCGTTGCCCCGGTCGAGAGCTTTGGCCTGTATGGCTTGTCCGGCCGCGCCACCGCATTTGCGGCCCCGTTGTTGATCGGGATTGCCACAACCCTGACCGGTAGTGCGCGACTGGGGGTGTCACCCATAGTTCTGTTGTTTATTCTGGGACTGTTCCTAATGCGCTGGGTGAAACCGGAAGGGGATCAGAGCAGATGATTTTATTACGTTTTTTCGCGGTCATTGCGGCAATCACATTCGCCGGTACCGCAGGTTCAGAGCCGCTGGCCAAGCAGTTATTCGGAGGCCAAAAGCAAAGTTCACAACAAAAACCGGCCGCTTTCGGCAGTTATTCGCGCGGCTGTGCGGCGGGGGCGGTACAACTGCCCGAAACCGGACCCACATGGCAGGCTATGCGCCTGTCACGCAACCGCAACTGGGGCCATCCGCAGGCGATCGACTATGTCCAGGATCTGAGCCGGTTTGCGGCTAAGCAGTCAGGATGGAATGGTCTCTATATAGGCGATATCAGCCAGCCGCGCGGCGGGCCGATGACATCGGGCCACCGCAGCCACCAGCTGGGTCTGGACATCGATATCTGGATGCTGCCCGGTGACAACATGCGTCTTTCCCGCAAGGCGCGCGAGAATATCTCTTCGATTTCCCTGCGCCGTTCCAATGGCGCCTTCGTCAACGGCAACTGGTCCAAACAGCATCACGCCGTCCTGCGTGCGGCGGCAAAGGACAAGCGTGTGGCGCGGATTTTCGTCTTTCCCGGGGCCAAGGTGCAGATGTGCAACGACGAAAAGGGAAACCGCGCTTACCTGCGTAAAATCCGGCCGTGGTGGGGCCATCACTATCATTTCCACGTGCGGTTGGCCTGCCCAAGGGGATCAAGCGGCTGCGTGAACCAGGATCCGCCGCCCAAGGGTGATGGTTGCGCCGAAGCACAGCAATGGGTGAACAACATCCTCAACCCACCACCGCCCGATCCAAACGCGCCAGCACCCAAGAAGCGACGCGAATACCGGATGGCCGATCTGCCCAAGCAATGCACAAACGTCTTGCAATCCAACTGATCGCGGCGCTGCTGCTGACAGGTATGGTCTGGGCCGAGGGAGCAAAGCCTGCCGCTTTGCTGAACAATTTTGTCTGGCGACATCAGGCGGATTGGTTCGGCGGATATTCCGGAATTCACATCTTTGACGGTGGCACCCGCATGATCGCGCTGAGTGATCGTGCAACGATGTTGGACGCTCGTATTGATCGAAGCGAGGATGAGATTACCGGCATCGAGATACAGCGGCACTGGCCCATCCTGTCCAGCACCGGCAAGGTTCTGGTGGGCACTGCTGGCGATTCCGAAGGCTTGGCAATCGCCCCTGACGGTGGGGTCTATATCTCATTCGAGGGTGTGCACCGGGTGGCTTATTATTCCGATCCGACCGGCCCGGCGCAGGTTCTGCCACGCCCCAAGGCCTTTTCGGGTCTGGACCATAACGGCTCGTTCGAGGGGCTGGCCATTGACGGGCTTGGGCGGCTGTACACCCTGACCGAAAAGAGCCGTACCGTATCGGGGGACATACCGGTGTATCGTTGGGATGGTCAGGCCTGGTCGACACCTTTTGTCCTCCCGCAACGGGGCAAGTTCCTGCCAGTGGCGGCGGATTTCGGCCCCGACGGGCGGTTCTATGTGCTGGAACGATCGGTGTCCCTGACAGGCTTTCGGTCGCAGCTCAGGCGTTGGGAACTGAATGGTGACACACCGCAATCCGAAGAGATCTTGCTGCAAACCGCGCGTGGGACGCATGACAACCTCGAAGGCCTGTCGGTCTGGCGTGACGATCAGGGAAGGTTGCGGGTTACGATGATTTCGGATGACAATTTTCTGGCCCTTCAGCGGACGGAACTGGTGGAATATCTGCTGCCCGATTGACAGGCCTGAAACAAAGGTCTAAACGCACGGCTTGCCTTGGGACGGTCCCTTGGCCAAGTCGCCGCTACCTTGTCAAAACGGGCATCAAAATATGCAACGCGCTTTTATTCCCGGCATTCTTGCCATGGCCACCATCGTTGTGGCCTCGAACATTCTGGTCCAGTTCCTGATCCTTGACGGCCTGTTGACCTGGGGTGCTTTCACCTATCCACTGGCCTTTCTGGTCACCGACATCATGAACCGCGTCTATGGCGTGGCCACCGCCCGCAAGGTCGTGTTGGCCGGGTTTGTCACCGGCATCGTCTGCTCGCTGATCGGCAGCCAGATCATGCTGCAGGGCGACGGGTTCACCTATGCCGCTGTGCCGCTGCGGATCGCTGTTGCCTCTGGCACTGCTTTCCTGATCGCCCAGCTGACCGATGTCACCGTGTTCAATGCAATGCGCGGGGGTCGCTGGTGGCGCGCACCGCTGGTCTCGACCCTAGTGGGTTCGGCGCTGGATACAGCATTGTTCTTCACTATCGCCTTTTCTGCCTCGATCGCGATCTTCGGCGCCAATGCCGACGCTGCGATCAGCTGGGCGTGGGAGCCTGTTCCCTTCATGCTGTCTGGCCCGATGGCACCCCTGTGGGTCACGCTGGCCTTTGCCGACTGGCTGGTAAAGTTGTCGTTGGCGCTGGTGGCGCTGATCCCCTTCAAGGTGATCGTTGCGCGCCTGACCGCGCAGCCCGTGTAAAAAACGCTTTGAGAATGGCACAGCTTGTGTCACCATCCTAGTTAACCGCAACAGATAGAAAAGGAGGTGATCCAGTGTCGAGAAAGAGATTGGAGAGAGGTGTTGGAACAACCGGGGGGATCGCCCGTTAGGGCAGCCCTTGGTGGAGCGCTCGCTCCGGCTGGTCGATTGATCTAACCGACCCAACCTCCTGAACTTTCGAAGGGCCGTCCTGCTAGGGCGGCCCTTTTTGTTTCCGCACAGCACTTGTAAGGTCCGCCCCATGTTGCGGATCAATGACGATATCACCCTGCAAGACTGGGAAATGACCGAAAGCTTTGTGCGCTCTTCCGGCCCTGGCGGGCAGAACGTGAACAAGGTTTCGACCGCAGTCGAGTTGCGGTTCGAAGCGGCGCGCTCGCCCTCACTGCCTGATCCGGTCAAGGCGCGGCTGAAACGGTTGGCTGGGCGGCGCTGGACCAAAGAGGGCGCGATCATCATCCAGTGCGAGGAAACGCGTAGCCAGGCCCGCAACCGCGAGATTGCGCGGGTGCGATTGGCCGAACTGATCACCCGCGCGCTGGTCAAACCCAAACGGCGTATCGCCACCAAGCCCACCTATGGCTCGGTCAAACGTCGATTGGCCGCCAAAAAGGCCCGTTCGGATGTCAAATCTCTGCGCGGCAGGGTCGACGAAGATTGATCTGGTAACTTCTTTGCGCCTTGCTACTCTGCCCTGACAGGCGACAAGGAGGCAAAGCCATGAGGTTGGAGGGAAAAACCGCAATCGTAACCGGCGGCGCGTCCGGGTTCGGGGCCGGTATCGCGCAGAAGTTCATTGCAGAGGGCGCACGCGTGATGATCGCGGATATCAACGGCGCTGCGGCCCGCGAAATGGCAGAAACGTTGGGCGCGCAGGCTATCGCGCAGCAGGTTGATGTGGCCAGCACGGCATCGGTTCAGGAAATGGCGGACACCGCCCACGACGCCTTTGGCAGGCTCGACATCCTGGTCAACAATGCCGGAGTGACCCATCTGCCTACCCCGCTGGAGGACGTCTCCGAAGAGGATTTCGACCGTGTCTTCAACGTGAACATGAAATCCGTCTATCTGACTGCCCGCGCCTTTGTGCCGATGATGAAGGCACGCGGAACCGGGGCGATCCTGAACGTCGCCTCAACCGCCGGGCTGTCCCCACGCCCCAACCTGAACTGGTATAACGCGTCCAAGGGTTGGATGATCACCGCAACCAAGACCATGGCGGTAGAACTTGCTCCGTCCGGCGTGCGTGTCAACGCGATCTGCCCTGTGGCTGGGGAAACGCCGCTGCTGAAATCCTTCATGGGCGAAGACACCCCCGAGATTCGCGCCAAATTCCTGTCGACCATCCCATTGGGTCGCTTCTCGACTCCCGAAGACATGGCCAACGCCGCCTGCTTTCTGTGCTCGGATGAAGCCAGTATGATTACGGGCACCACGCTCGAAGTGGACGGGGGCCGATGCATTTGATCCGGACTTCATTTGGCTCAAAATATCTCCGCCAGAGGCAGCGCGCCGAGGCGCGCTTCCCTGCCCAACGTCAGAGGTTTCGATGACTCCCGGATCCAAAAACCTGATCACCGATGTCCCAGGGCTGAAGGTCGGCAACGCGCAGGACGAGGCGTTGAAATCGGGCACAACTGTTCTGACGGCGGACAAACCCTTTGTTGCTTCTGTCCATGTAATGGGGGGCGCGCCGGGCACGCGTGAAACTGACTTGTTGGCACCGGACAAAACCGTTGATCAAATCGATGCGATCGCGCTGTCTGGTGGCTCGGCTTTCGGGTTGGACGCCTGCTCAGGGGTTACGGATGGTTTGCGGGCCGACGGGCGCGGCTTTGCTGTCGGGAATGCGATTGTGCCCATCGTGCCGGGAGCAATTCTGTTCGATTTACTCAATGGCGGCGATAAAACTTGGTCCGAGAATCCATACCGCGCTCTCGGAAAGGCAGCCTACCACGCTGCCGCAGAAAGTTTTGCGCTCGGTTCAGTCGGGGCAGGAACCGGCGCATTGGCGGCTATGCAAAAAGGTGGCCTGGGTTCTGCATCGTTGGTTCTGGACGACGGCATCACTGTAGGCGCGCTTGTGGCAGCCAATCCGGTTGGCAGCGTCACGACACCTGGGGATCGCCACTTCTGGGCGGCGCCATTCGAGATCGACAACGAATTTGGCGGCCTGGGGCCAGACCTCTCATCGGGTCAAGCACAGATTCAGCAAAGCCGCAAAGCTCTAGCTATGGGGCAGGTTGACCCAGACCGGGCCAACACGGCCATTGCAATTGTCGCAACTGATGCCGCGTTAACCAAGACACAATGCCACCGCCTGGCGGTGACAGCTCATGATGGCATCGCTCGCGCGATTGTGCCTGCGCATACTTCACAAGATGGTGATCTGGTTTTCGGCATCAGCACTTCCGGTCAAGCTGTTGACCCAAGCGTGCTGCCTATGATCGCGCATGCAGCCTCGGTTTGCCTGTCGCGGGCGATCGCCCGTGCGATTTATCTGGCATCACCCAGTGCAGGCGATCTTCTGCCCTGTTGGGCAGACGTACATGACTTAAGTTAAGGACGACCCGATCCCAGCTGTGACACAGTGCCATCGCGCGGCAATCTGCGCGTTGACTCTCTGCTGCGCCAGAGGTCCTTTCTGTGCAGCCAATTCGTATCGGAGCAAAAGTTATGAATCGTATCCTCGCGACCGCAATTGCCGGCCTACTGGCCCTTCCAGTCTATGCTGAAGGTGACACCGAAGCTGGCAAGAAAGCCTTCAACAAATGCAAATCCTGCCATCTGATTGCTGATCCCGATGGCGAGGTGATCGTAAAGGGCGGAAAAACCGGCCCGAACCTCTATGGGATTGCTGGCCGTACTGCTGGGACGGTTGAAGGGTTTAAATACGGTGACAGCATTGTCGAAGCTGGTGAAAACGGCTTGGTCTGGGACGAGGCAACCTTTGTCGAATATGCTCAGGACCCCAAAGCCTTCCTGCAATCCTATCTGGATCAGACCTCGGCCAAGTCCAAAATGACCTTCAAGCTGAAAAAGGGCGCTGAGGACGTTTACGCCTATATCGTCAGTGTTTCGGGCGAATAACCAGGGAAACCACGCAATCGGTAAGACCAGAAAAGGCCGCAGCCCCTGCGGCCTTTCGTGCGGTTGATAACCGGATCAATAGACGCCAGTTTGGAATCGCGTGGTGCATTGCCCGCTTTGCACCACAGCCAAGCCTATCAGGCCAAAGCTATTCCGGAATTCCCGGTCGCACAGGCGGATCGGCAGCAGGAGACGACAAATGGGAATCATGATCCCGGCCTGGGTTGATGGTGAATTGACCCCCGTTGAAAAGCTTGAAGCCCATGAAAAGGGTCTGCGGCACAAAGCGGTGTCGGTCTTTGTTGTGCGCGGCACCGAGATTTTGCTGCAGCGCCGGGCGATGGGCAAATACCACACGCCCGGCCTGTGGGCGAACACCTGTTGTACCCATCCTGACTGGGGTGAAATGCCCTCGGTCTGTGCCGTCCGCCGCCTGCAAGAGGAACTGGGGATCACTGGGCTGTATCCCGAATATCGTCACCGTTTGGAATATCACGCCGATGTCGGCAATTCGCTGATCGAGCATGAGGTGGTGGATGTTTTCCTCGCTCATGTCCGCGGGCCACTGAAGATCGAGCCGAACCCCGAGGAAGTGATGGATATCCGCTGGATCGACTACCACGATCTGCTGGCCGAGGTGCAGCGCCATCCTGACCGGTTTACGCCTTGGCTGAAAATCTATCTGCACAACCACGCCGACACGATTTTCGGCCCCGATCTGATTATCTCGGCCAAATCCTGATGCACCTGCTTGCAAGGTCCGCCCAAGGGGCATAAATCAACCCGTCATGGCCAAGCAGAAGACAGACCCGAATTACAAAGTCATCGCCGAAAACCGGCGCGCCCGCTTCGATTACGCGATCGAAGAGGATATCGAGTGCGGCATCATTCTGCACGGGTCCGAGGTCAAATCCCTGCGGGCAGGCGGGTCGAACATCGCCGAAAGCTATGCCACGGTTGATGACGGAGAGCTGTGGTTGGTCAACAGCTATGTCGCCCCTTACGAACAGGCCAAGGTCTTCAAACACGAAGAACGTCGTCGCCGTAAGTTGTTGGTGTCGCGCAAAGAGCTGTCAAATCTGTGGAACGCGACCCAACGCAAAGGCATGACGCTTGTGCCGCTGGTCCTGTATTTCAACCACAAGGGCCTGGCCAAGATTAAGATCGGCATCGCCAAGGGTAAGAAAAACCACGACAAGCGCGAAACCCAGGCCAAGCGCGACTGGTCACGGCAAAAGCAACGCTTGCTGAAAGATCACAGCTAAAGGCGCTCGATTATCGGTTGTCAGATGGATTTGATCCTCGCGTTCTCAATCAGGCTACCGGGACTACAGATACGGCAGATATCCGGTTCGAGCCCTAACCGGTCATTGCAGTGGTCCTATAGTTCAGCGATGTTAAGGCTTGTTCATCTCAAAGCCAGGCAAAAGCTGTGACGCAAAAATTAAAAACTAAAGAGCCACGGGGTTCATACAGTTGGCTGCGTGCAACAGACTTTGCTATCTGGTTATCAATCGTAGCCGCTTCGGTTAGTCCAAGTTTCGCAGACCAAGCGTCAGAAAATGCTGGCAATCCGTGTGAAGGTTCGTGGCAAGAAGTCGTCGAACAACTTCATTCGCAAGTGCAATCTGCTAGAGGGCACAAGCAAATTATCCTATTTGTCGGAGACGACGGTAATGCTTTCAATTGTCTAAAAATGGATGTTCCAGAAGGAACTGTAAAAGCAGTGACTTTCGTAGAGGCCCAACTGGTGCAGCTCGAGAACAACGTTGATCAGAATTCGCGATTCCGAACGAGGTATTGTAGCTCGGGTCGCGGTTTTATCGGAAAATTTGACGTTACCAGACTACATCTGCCTTATAATGCGGACGAGCTTGCTTCTGATGCTTGTGTTGCGCGGCTCCAATCAACACTCAAAATGTTGGGTGGCCTGTGACATCCGCCAAAGATGTTATCCGCTTATGCAGGGCTAGAAAGCAAACACAATTGGGCCTAATGGCAATGGCAGTTTTGTCCGCTCTACCGACATTGACCATCAGCCTAACTCGCAGCACTGACTTGCCGTAGAAATTCACCGTTCGCACAGGTGGCCCCAAAAAACCCAACCTTGAACAAAGCAGAGCCCAAATGCGGCAGCGATCAGAACGCCATGGCCGCCTGAACAGCGCGTTGCCAGCGGTCATAGGCGGCGTCGCGTTCCTCTGTGGAGAGTTTGGGTTCGAACCGGCGATCCAGCGCCCAGGTTTCTGCGAATTCCTGTTGGTCGGGGTAGATGCCCGCGCGCATACCGGCCAGCCAGGCCGCGCCCAGAGCGGTGGTTTCCTGCATCACGGGTCGGTCGACCTCGGCGCCGAGGTAATCCGACAGGCCTTGCATCGCCCAATCGGATGCGCTGGCACCGCCGTCGACGCGTAAGATGACATCGGTATCTGCGCCCCAGTCGCCCTGCATGGCATGCCACAGGTCTCGGGTCTGATAGGCGATGCTTTCCAGTGTTGCCTTGGCAAATTCTGCCCGGCCGGAATTGCGGGTCAGCCCAAAGACCGCGCCCCGGCAATCGGGTTTCCAATAGGGCGCGCCCAATCCGGTGAACGCAGGCACCAGCACAACATGCTGGTTCGGGTCGGCCTGCTGCGCCAGCTCGCCACTTTCCGGGGCGGTTTCGATGATCTGCAGCGCATCGCGCAGCCATTGGACTGCTGCGCCTGCGACAAAAATCGAACCCTCAAGTGCATAGGTTCTTTGTCCGTCCAACTGATAGGCGATCGTCGTCAGTAGGCGGTTCTTCGAGGCGACCGGCTGTGGCCCGGTATTCAACAGCGCAAAACAGCCTGTCCCATAGGTCGATTTCATCATGCCGGGCTGAAAACAGGCCTGCCCGATAGTCGCGGCCTGCTGATCGCCCGCAACACCCAGAATCGGGATTTTTCCCCCAATCAGAGTCGTTTTTCCGAAATCCGAGGCGCAATCCTGTACCTCGGGCAGCATGGACATGGGCACATCGAACAGATCGCAGATCTCGGTGCTCCAACAGCCTTTGTGGATGTCGAACAGCAGTGTGCGGGCAGCGTTGGTGGCGTCTGTCACATGGTTGCGGCCTTCGGTCAGGCGCCAGATCAGGAGACTGTCGATGGTGCCGAACAGTAGATCGCCTGCCTCAGCGCGGTCGCGGGCGCCGGGGACATTATCCAGTAGCCATTTTACTTTGGTGCCCGAAAAATACGGGTCCAGCAACAGCCCGGTCTGCTGGGTCACGTCATCCTCGCAACCGGCCTGCTTGTAGCGGGCGCAGATATCGGCGGTGCGTCGATCCTGCCAGACGATTGCGTTGTGGATAGGCTCGCCGGTCTGTTTATCCCAGACCACGGTTGTTTCACGCTGGTTGGTGATGCCGATACCGGCAATCTGATCGGGGGTTGCGCCAACGCTCTGCATCACCTCGCGGCAGACACGTAGGACGCTGTCCCAGATTTCCTCGGGATCGTGTTCGACCCAGCCTTCTTGTGGGAAATGCTGCGTGAATTCATGCTGCGCGGTGCCTGCCCGTTGCATGTCCGCGTCGAACAGAATGGCCCGTGATGATGTGGTGCCCTGATCAATGGCAAGAATATAGGTCACGCCTGCGCCCCCCCTTCGCATTTGGTTTTGCGAGACTTTAGCGCAAACAGTCGGTTGCGTACCAGAGTGTTCAGACGGGAATATTGTCGATTAGACGCACTCCATCCGCCCAGGCCGCGGCAAACAGGCGGGCGGGTCGGTCGGCATGTGTCAGCGGGTTCAGAGATTCCGCACAGCGCAGTTGGATATATTCCACTTGTGTAAAACCTGCGGCCAAAAGATCGGTACAGGCCTGTGCTGCCAGTGTGTCGAACGGGGCGCCGTTCTTTAGCGCGTTGGCCAGATCCAGCATGATGCGGTGTTTGTGCGCTGCAATCTCCACCCCCTCGGGCGAGAGGCGCTGATTGCGCGAGGACATGGCCAGACCCGAGGGTTCACGCACCGTGGGGCAGCCGATCACTTCGATCGGGATATCCAGATCGCGCGCCATGCGGCGCACGACCAGCAGCTGTTGATAGTCTTTTTCCCCAAAATAGGCTCTGTCTGCCTGGGTTTGCAGGAACAGTTTGGCGACCACAGTGGCGACGCCATCGAAATGGCCGGGGCGGAATTCGCCCTCCATCACACTGGTCAGGCCAGTTACAGATACGGTGGTGGCAAAGCCTTGCGGGTAGATCTCGTCCGGGTCCGGCACATAAATTGCATCAACGCCATAGGGGGCCAGTTTCTGAGCATCTTCGATTTCGGTGCGCGGATAATTGGCCAGATCCTCGGGGTTGTTAAACTGCGTTGGGTTCACGAAAATCGTCACGATAACTCGGTCGGTGCCATTTTTGGCCGCCTCAACCAGAGACAGATGCCCCGGATGCAACGCGCCCATAGTTGGGACGACGCCGATTGCCTCACCATTCTTGCGCCAGTTGGCGGTCAAGGCGCGCAGATCGGAGAGGCGACGCAGGATCGGAGCGGTCATTTAGCTGTGCCCTGTGACGGAGCCTGATTGGCAAAGACATGTTCATCGGCGGGGAAAGCGCGTGCGCGCACTTCGGCGGCGTACTCGGCGATGGCGGCCTCGGCCAGTGGCCCCAGCTCGGCATATCGTTTGACGAATTTCGGTTTGAAAGCGGTGAAAAAGCCGACCATGTCGTCCACCACCAGTATTTGCCCGTCACATCCGGCGGACGCGCCAATGCCGATAGTAGGGATGGCGACCTCGGCAGTGATTTGGTTGGCTAGACTCTGCGGGACCTTCTCTAACACAAGGGAAAAGGCGCCTGCATCAGCCACGGCATGGGCATCGGCCAGTACCGTCTGTGCCTGATCATCACGGCCCTGCACCTTGTATCCACCCAGCGTGTTGATCGACTGTGGGGTCAGGCCGATATGCGCCATCACCGGGATGCCGCGCTTGACCAGAAAGCGGATGGTCTCGGCCATTTCGACACCGCCCTCAAGCTTGACGGCACCGGCACCGGTTTCGGCCATCAGGCGGGCAGCATTGCGGAACGCCTGTGCGGGGCTTTCCTCGTAACTGGCAAAGGGCATGTCGATGACCATCATCGCCTTGTCCAGCCCGCGAGCAACAGCCTGACCATGCAGGATCATCATCTCCATCGTCACGCCAAGGGTGGATTCCAACCCGTGTAGCACCATGCCGACACTGTCACCGACCAGAACAAAGTCGCAATGATCATCCATCAGTCGGGCCATCGGAGTTGTATATGCGGTCAGACTGACCAGTGGCTCGCCACCTTTTCGGGCGCGAATATCCACGGCATTCGGGGCTCTTTTGCGGGCGGTGGCGCTCATGCTCGCTCCTCGCGGTTCATGTTGCGGTGCGGCATAGCAGATTGGGCCGGGCCAAAGATAGTCCGGTTGCGCGAACATTTCCTTGATTGACCTAAGGTTTAAAGGGACATTGGTCCGCAGACCGGTCCGCGACATGCAGGACCACGCAGTTTCAGTGGGGAGACAACGATATGACAAAGCAGATGTTTCGGTCTTTTGCATCGGCGCTGGCGATTGGAGGCAGTTTGATAGCCACCCAAGCCCTGGCCAAATCCGACATCACCATCGCAATGCAGCTTGAGCCGCCGCATCTGGACCCGACCAGCGCTGCGGCACAGGCCATCGATTCGGTTGTCTATACCAATATCTTCGAAGGTCTGACCCGGTTCATGGGCGACGGATCGGTCGTGCCCGGGCTGGCGGAAAGCTGGGAGATATCAGACGACGGCACCGTCTATACCTTTAAGCTGCGCGATGGTGTGACCTTCCACGATGGCACCACCATGGATGCCGAGGACGTCAAATTCAGCCTTGACCGGGCCCGCGCTGAAGACAGCGCCAATGCACAAAAGGCCCTGTTTGCCGGGATCGAAAGCGTAGAGGTCGTGGATCCGCTGACCGTCAGGGTCACCCTGTCAGGACCAAACGGGAATTTCCTGTTCAATATGGCCTGGGGGGATGCGGTGATTGTCGCCCCCGAAAGCATAGAGACGATCAAGACCAACCCGGTCGGCACCGGCGCGTTTGCCTTTGGGGACTGGGTGCAGGGGGACAGCATCACGCTGACGCGAAACCCCGACTATTGGGGTGATCAGCCTGCGTTAGAGTCTGCTACATTCAAGTTCATCTCGGACCCGACCGCCGCCTTTGCCGCCATGATGGCCGAGGATGTGGATGTGTTCGACATTTTCCCGGCGCCGGAGAACATGCCGCAGTTCGAGGCTGATCCGCGCTTTCAGGTGCTTGTCGGCTCGACCGAGGGTGAGACGATTCTGTCCACCAACAACAAGCAGCCGCCCTTTGACGACATCCGGGTGCGGCAGGCGCTGGCCCATGCCATCGACCGTCAGGCAATTATTGACGGCGCGATGTTCGGCTATGGCACGCCCATCGGAACGCATTTTGCCCCGCACAACCCGGCCTATGTCGATCTGACCGGCAATTCGGCGTATGACCCCAAGAAGGCCGCGCAGTTGCTGGCCGATGCGGGCTATGCCGAAGGGTTCAAGACCACTCTGCACCTGCCGCCGCCTTCTTACGCTCGCCGCGGAGGCGAGATCATCGCCGCACAACTGGCCGAGGTCGGGATTGAGGCTGAAATCATCAATGTCGAATGGGCGCAGTGGCTGGAATCGGTGTTCAAGGGCAAGGATTTTGGTCTGACTATCGTCAGCCATACCGAGCCGATGGATATCGGCATCTATGCGCGGCCCGACTATTATTTCCAGTATGACAGCATCGACTTTCAGACGCTGATGGAGACGTTGAACGCCACCACCGACCCTGATGAGCGTACCCGCCTGTTGGGCGAAGCGCAGCGTCTGATCGCAAATGATTACGTCAACGGGTATCTGTTCCAGCTGGCCAAGCTTGGCGTTGCCAAGGCTGGCGTTCAGGGCCTTTGGGAAAACGCACCCACAGCGGCCATCGACCTGACCGCCATCAGTTGGGCGGAATAAGACCAGTTCCAGAGAGGAGACCGGCGCATGAGAAGATCAACCCTCGTTGCGTTGATGATCGCGGTTTTAGCCGTGATTGCGCCGGTCGCCAAAGGGGATACGCCGCTTGAACAGGCGGTGACACTGTGGCTGGAGGGCGATGATGAACGCGCTCTGCCTCTGCTGGCAGAACTGGCGGCTGATGGTGACGCGCAGGCACGTCTGCTGTTGGGGCGAATTGAAACCGCCGATCTTGGACCATCTCCGTTCCGCCAATCGCTGGGCCGAAAGGGTTCGCGCAAGCTGTTTCGTCAAAAAGACCTGACGGCCTTTGGCCGATCCTGGCTGTTGGTTGAGGCGAAAGGTGGAAATGAGCTTGCCCAAGCGCTGTTGGATGCCAAACGCCCCACACCAGACCCGAAGCTGATTGCACAGCTCAATGCGTTGGGAGAACATCAAGCTACGGACTACCCGACGCGAATTGTGGCGCTCTATGGCGATCCAGAAATGCGCGGCGATCTGTTGGCGGATGGGCAGCTGATGCAGGACCTCAAACCTTATCTGAGTTATCTGACGGTCGATCCCGAGCCGCGCGGCGACGGTCTGGCAGCGCTGCGCCACATTCAGCCTGATCCAGTTGACATGAATTCCGATCAGGCGCTGGGCATGGCGGGGTTGCTGGCCCTGGGGCTGGGATATGGCGATCTGTCTGTGGACAATAGCTGGCGCCCGGCGGTGGAAAACTGGTTGATGACATCCCAGTCGACCCGCCCCATCGCGCAGCTCTGTTCTGACCAATGCGGGGCCGAGGCACCAAACTGCGCCTTTGCCTTCCTTGCCCTGTTTGGCGGCTATTTCGAGGTCATCCGCATCGACAGCCCGCTGGAAACGCTCATCCCGCAGGAGCAGTTTCTGGACAGTCCTCGCGCGCGCCTGATGGTCCTTCGTCGGGCGGCACTGGCCCGGACCGAGACAAATCTGGAAACGCTGGTGGACAGCGCACCCGCGGCGAAGCTTTCGACCTGCGCGACTGATTTGGTCCGGCAAGAGCAGCAGTCCTACAAGTAGCTGTTGCGTAGGCGCCGCTCGCACCCGTAACCTGTTTGTAATGCTACGCTATGCCCTCAAACGTCTGATTTCGCTGGTGATCAGCCTGGCTATCGCCTCGGTGGTCATTTTTGCAGTGATCGAGGTCGCGCCGGGCGATCCGGCATCCTTCATGCTTGGCGTCAACGCGCAGGCGGACACGCTGGCCGCGCTGCGGGCCGAGCTGGGGTTGGATGTGTCCAAACCGCAGCGCTATTTCAACTGGGTCAGCGGAATGCTGGTCGGGGATTTCGGCACTTCATACACCTATCGCACGCCGGTGTCGCAGATGATTGCGGACCGACTTTGGGTGTCGCTGCCGCTGGCGCTTTATGCACTGACCCTTTCAACCCTGATCGCCTTTCCCGCAGGGATTTACGCTGCTGCGCGCCGGGGGCGGCCCGGCGATGTGGCGGTCATGGGGGCCACACAGCTCGGCATCGCCGTGCCAAATTTCTGGTTTGCCATGATGCTGGTGCTGGTCTTTGCCATCAATCTGCGCTGGTTCAACGCTGGAGGGTTCGCAGGCTGGGACGATGGGTTTTGGACCGGTCTACACTCGCTGACCCTGCCAGCCATAGCGCTGGCTCTGCCACAGGCGGCGATTCTTGCAAGGGTCATGCGGTCGGCCCTGCTGGATATTCTGGGTGAGGATTTCATGCGCACCGCACGGGCCAAGGGCCTGTCCCGCCGACAGGCGCTGTGGCGTCACGGGGTGCGCAATGCGCTGATCCCGGTGTTGACCATCATCGGGCTGCAGTTTTCCTTTCTTCTGGCCGGGTCCATCATTATCGAACAGGTGTTTTACCTGCCCGGCCTCGGGCGGCTGGTGTTTCAAGCGATCTCGGCCCGCGATCTGATCGTGGTGGAATCCGTGGTCATGCTACTGGTTTTTGCAGTGATCACGGTAAATTTTCTGGTTGATCTCGCCTATGCCGCCGTTGACCCCCGTCTGAGGAGCAGGACATGAGCCGCAACCTCATCCTTGGTGCAGTACTCTCCTCGCTGGTGGTCTTGGCGGCTGCACTTTCCTTTGTCTGGACGCCCTACGCGCACGCCGCGCTGAATATTCCCGCCAAGCTGCAACCACCCAATGCGCAGCACTGGTTTGGCACCGATCATTTTGGGCGGGACATGTTCTCAATGATCATGGTGGGTGCGCGCACTTCAATCGCTGTGGCCTTGGTGGCGGTGGGGATCGGCATGACATTGGGCGTGCCACTTGGTCTGGCGGCAGCGGCGCGCAAAGGCGCGTGGCTGGATGAGGTGATCATGCGCGGCAACGATCTGGTTTTTGCTTTCCCGTCGTTGGTCATCGCCATCCTGATCACTGCCGTTTTCGGTGCCGGGGCGGTCAACGCCATCATTGCCATCGGTATCTTCAACATTCCGGTCTTTGCCCGTATCACCCGTGGCGCTGCGCTGTCCCTGTGGGAGCGAGAGTTCATCCTGGCCGCCCGGGTCTCGGGCAAGGGTGCGGCGCGGATATCGGCGGAACATATCCTGCCTAATGTGGCGAACTTGCTGATCGTACAGGGCACCATCCAGTTCAGCCTTGGGATTCTTGCCGAGGCAGGCCTGTCCTATGTCGGGTTGGGTGCGCAACCGCCTACGCCCAGTTGGGGCCGGATGTTGGCAGATGCGCAGACGATGGTCAGTTTTGCCCCGCATTTGGCTCTGATTCCGGGGCTTGCAATCATTGTCACTGTTTTGGGGCTGAACCTGCTGGGCGACGGTTTGCGGGATTGGCTGGACCCCCGAATACGGGTGGCGCGCGCATGAGCTTGCTGGAAATCGAAAATCTCAACCTGTCGATTCATGGCATGGACATCCTCAAACAGGTCAGCCTGTCTGTTGCGTCGGGTGAGATCGTCGCCGTCACCGGTGAAAGCGGTTCGGGCAAGTCAATGACGGCGTTGGCGGTGATGCAACTGCTGCCAAACGGTGCGGATGCCGCGGGCGCGATCCGGTTGGACGGGCTGGACCTGCTGAACTGTTCCGAGGATGAGATGTGCGCCCTGCGTGGCGCCTCGGTCGGGATGGTGTTTCAGGAACCCATGACCGCGCTCAACCCGGTCAAAACCATCGGGGATCAGGTGATGGAGACAATCTTGATCCACAAAGCCATGCCTACTGCACAGGCCCGGTCCCGTGCCGAAGAAGTGCTGACGCGCGTCGGCCTTCCGCCCGAAAGGTTCCCTCTGTCCAGGTATCCGCATGAGCTGTCCGGTGGTCAGCGTCAGCGCGTGGTGATCGCCATGGCCATCGCGTTGCGCCCAAGGTTGTTGATCGCGGACGAACCTACGACGGCGCTGGACGTCACTACGCAGGCGCAGATTCTAGACCTGCTCACGGGGTTGGTGCGCGAATACGACATGGGATTGCTAATGATCACCCATGATCTGGCGGTTGTGGCCGATATGGCCGACCGGATCATCGTCATGCGCTATGGCGAAGTCGTCGAGGCCGGCGCCACCGAACCCTTGCTGCGGAACATGCAGCACCCCTATACACGCATGCTGTTCCGGGCTTCGGGCCATCAGGTCGACCTGCCGGAACTCAAACCGGCACAGCCTTTGCTTGAGGTTGCACAGGTGGTCCGGGATTACCGTTTGCCCCGAAAGGGCTTGTTTGATGCGCCGCGACACCACAGGGCTGTGGCTGGGGTCAGCTTTACACTGAACAAAGGCGAGCGCTTAGGCCTGGTCGGAGAGTCCGGGTGCGGAAAATCGACCCTAACACGGGCTGTCCTGGGGCTGGAAGAGGTGCAGAGCGGCCAGATTCTGCTGGACGGGCAGCCAGTATTCACGGGGCACAAACCCAATCTGGCCGTCCGGCGTAAGATGCAGGTTGTGTTCCAGGACCCCTATGGCAGCTTCAACCCCCGACACCGGGTCACGCGCCTGATCACCGAGCCGTTTCACCTGCTCGAACATCCCCCAACCGGGTTCGAGCGGCAGGATCGGATCGCCGAGATTCTGACAGCCGTAGGTCTCAGCCCCGATGACGCGGGTCGGTATATTCACGAATTCTCGGGCGGGCAGAGGCAGCGTATTGCCATCGCCCGTGCCCTGATCATCCGGCCCGAGCTGATCCTGTTTGATGAGGCGGTCTCGGCCCTTGATGTTTCTGTCCGGGCGCAAATTCTGGATCTGCTGGCCGAGCTCTGCGCTGCTTATGACCTAACCTATCTGTTCATCAGCCATGATCTAAGCGTCGTGCGTACGATCACCGACCGGGTTTTGGTGATGCAGGCAGGGCAGATTGTCGAGCAGGGCGAGACGGAACAGGTCTTTTCCAACCCGCAGCACGATTATACCCAAACTCTGATTGCCGCTGCACCTATCCTGCCGGATATCGGTCAGGATGTGGCGTAAACTTCAATGTTAGAGACGAAATGGAGCCTGACATGACCAACCCCTTGTGGTTCGATCCCAGCTTGTGCCTGATTGGCGGCGCATGGCAGCGCCCAGCCTCGCAGGCCGATCTGCCGCTGATCAACCCCTCGGACGGATCTGAACTTTGCCGGATCGCGCGCGGAGATGCCGGTGACATCGACGCAGCCGTGGCCGCGGCCCAAAAAGCGTTGGATGGGGACTGGGGCCGCAAATCCGCATTAGAGCGCGGGCGCATTCTGACCCGGTTGGGTCAGATGGTGCTGGAGCGTGTCGATGATCTGGCCGCGTTGGAGGCGATGGATGTCGGCAAACCCCTGACACAGGCGCGCGCCGATGCGGTGGCACTGGCGCGGTATTGTGAGTTTTACGGAGGCGCGGCGGATAAGGTGATGGGCGAAACGATCCCTTATCTGGATGGCTATACCGTCTATACCCTGCGTGAACCGCATGGTGTGACGGGCCACATTGTGCCGTGGAATTACCCTATGCAGATCATCGGCCGCTCTGTCGGGGCGGCTTTGGCGATGGGCAATGCCTGTGTGCTGAAACCAGCGGAAGAGGCCTGTTTGACCGCGCTTGCCTTTGCCCATCTGGCGCAGCAGGCCGGGTTGCCGGTGGGCGCTTTGAACGTGGTTCCGGGGCTGGGGGCCGAGGCCGGGGCGGCGCTGTCGGCGCATTCGGGGATTCAGCATGTGTCCTTCACCGGCTCCGTTGCCACCGGCGCGTTGGTGCAACAGGCCGCTGGGCATAACGTGGTGCCAGTGACGCTGGAGCTGGGCGGGAAATCCCCGCAGCTGGTGTTCGACGATGCAGATCTGGATGCGGCCCTGCCATTTCTGGTGAATGCGGGCGTTCAGAACGCAGGGCAGACCTGTTCGGCCTCCTCCCGCGTTCTGGTGCAACGCGGAGTGTATGAGCAGGTCAAATCGCGCATGGCCTCGGCCTATTCCGAGTTGACCGTTGGGCCCGCGTCCGAAGATTTGCGCCTGGGGCCCCTGATTTCAGCGCGCCAGAAGGACATCGTGACTGGATTTATCGACAAAGGCGCAGATCTGAATATCGTGGGCCAGGGGCCGATTGTTGGCCACGCACCCGAGTCTGGCGCCTATGTGCAACCGACCCTGTTTGCCGACGTACCCCCTGATCATGTTTTGGCACAGGATGAGATTTTCGGCCCAGTCCAAGTGCTGATCCCCTTTGAGACCGAGGAAGAGGCCCTGCAGATCGCCAATTCCACCGATTACGGGCTGGTTGCCAGCATTTGGACACGCGATGGCGCGCGGCAGATGCGGCTGGCGAAGAAGTTGCGGTCGGGGCAGGTGTTTATCAACAATTACGGCGCTGGCGGCGGTGTGGAGCTGCCCTTTGGCGGTGTCGGGAAATCCGGCCATGGTCGCGAAAAAGGGTTCGAGGCGCTGTACGGGTTCTCACAGGTGAAAACGGTAGCTGCTTTCCATGGTTAGGGCCTAAACGATGACCTCGATTGGCTGTTGCACGCCAACGCCAAAGACACGTTTGTAGCGCTCGATCTGATCCGCCGGACCCATCGCTTTTTCCGGGTTGTCCGAGAGTTTAACCGTCGGGCGACCATTGGCCGAAACCGCCTTGCAGACCAACGAGAAGGGTGCCAGCGCGTCATCGGGAACCAGCCCTCTGAAATCATTGGTCAGCAGCGTGCCCCAGCCGAAGGATACTTTGGTGCGGCCTGCAAACTGACTTTGCAGTTCGCGGATTTTGCCGACATCCAGACCGTCAGAAAAGATCACGCGTTTCTGTTTGGGATCCTCACCGCGCGATTGCCACCATTTGATCGCAGTTTCTGCACCGGTTGCCGGATCACCGCTGTCGATTCTGATGCCGGTCCATCCCGCCAACCAATCTGGCGCGTCGTCCAGAAAACCCTTGGTGCCATAGGTATCAGGCAGGATGATCCGTAGGTTGCCGTCATGTTCCTCGTGCCAATCGCTAAGCACATCATAGGGTGCCTGCGCCAGTTTCTCATCAGTATCAGCCAGCGCAGAGTAAACCATGGGCAACTCGTGGGCATTGGTGCCGATGGCCTCGACCTCGCGCCGCATGGCGATCAGGCAGTTCGAGGTGCCGGTAAATGCAGGGCCCAGACCTTCGATCATGGCTTGGACGCACCAGTCCTGCCATAGAAAGGAATGCCGCCGCCTAGTGCCGAAATCGGCGATGCCCAGCCCCTGAATCCCTCGTAAGTGTTCGATTTTCTCCCATACACGGGTCATCGCACGAGCATAGAGAATTTGTAGCTCGAACCGCCGCATCGCATTCAGCACCGAGCGGGATCGCAGCTCCATCAGGACTGCCAATGCGGGAATTTCCCACAGCATGACCTCGTGCCATTTGCCTTCAAAGGTCAATTCGTACTGATCACCTTTGCGTTCAAGGTGGTAGGGCGGCAGTCGCAGGTTCTCGAACCACCCCATGAAATCCGAACGGAACATCTGACGTTTGCCATAAAAGGTATTGCCGCGCAGCCAAGTGCTTTCCCCCCGGCTCAGGCTGAGTGACCGAATGTGGTCCAGCTGTTCGCGCAGCTCTCCCTCATCAATCAATTCAGCCAATGGAATGTGATTCGACCGGTTAATAAGTGAAAACACCACATCCGTTTGGGGCTTATTTCGAAACACTGACTGGCACATCAGCAGTTTGTAGAAGTCTGTGTCGATTAAAGACCGGACAATCGGGTCAATCTTCCATTTGTGATTGTATACTCGCGTCGCAATATCGACCATTGGGAACTCCTGCGATTTCCGTTGTTAGATCAATAGGTGCGTGGAATGGCAAGAGTCGCTAAATTGATGACAATGACAAGGTCAAGTCACAATGCGAGCATATTGTGGGGTCTTTTCACCGGTTAGTGGAAAGAGGGGGATGGATAGTCGAGGTTTAGTTAGTGAATGGTTCTCGAGTACGACTTTGATATTGTAACGATCGCTTCGGGGGAAAACGATCCGGAGACGACCCCGTCAGGGGCGCAAAACGGACGCAAGGTGCGTGCGCTGTTTCGGAATGTGAAAACAGCCGATGCATTGCGGGCAGCGTCACCCAAAATACGCAAAATTTTTCATGATGCCGGTTTTGGTCTGGATTCGACGCGCAGCGAGATTACCCATGGATATTACCGTCCACAGGATACGGCGGACAGGGATCGCATTCTGCGAGCCTTGTTTCACAATATCCGGACGACGGGAGTCAAAGGCGAATATTGCGGCGAGTTTGATTTCCTGAAGTTCATGAACGATGTAAAAGCCGCCAAGCCGCGCGCCGGGTTGCCCAAAGAGGTTCCGATGTGGAAACCCAGGCCACAGCAGGCGGAATCGGTCGGACCAAAGCGCCGAACTGTACCAGGCCGGGTTGGGTTTGCTTTGGGGTTGGCGGTGATTATCTTTGCACTGCTCAAGTATCTGGCGGCTGCGGGGGCAACCCCTTAAATCAGCCGAACGCCAGCATCTTTCATCGCGGTCTCTGCCGAGGCCAATGACCCATCCAGATTAATTGCCCGGCAGGCTCTCATCTGAACTGACACGTCGAAACCCAGCCGCGCTGCGTCAACCGCAGAGTAGTAGACGCAGAAATCCGTGGCCAGTCCGACGAGTGTCAGTCTCTCGATTTCACGGGTGCGCAGATACCCTTCCAACCCGGTGGGCGTGGTCTGGTCGTTCTCAAAGAACGCCGAATAGCTATCGATGTTGCTGCGGAACCCTTTGCGCAGGATCAGATCGCCATCCGTACGCAGGTTCGCATGAAATGCTGCCCCATTTGTTCCCTGCACGCAGTGATCTGGCCACAAAACCTGAGGCCCATAAGGCATCTCGGTCATGTCATAGGGGTTTTTGCCCGCATGGCTGCTGGCAAAGGACGAATGCCCCGCAGGGTGCCAGTCTTGAGTCAGGATCACCGCGTCAAAATCTGGCATCATCGCGTTGATCGGAGCCACGATCTCATCTCCGCCGGGAACCGCCAACGCACCGCCGGGACAGAAATCGTTCTGAACATCGATCACAATAAGGGCATGGGTCATGGGGACCTCCTTCGGTTGCGTTATCGGTAGTGGGCGCGACAAGGGGCGTCAATCCGGTCTCTTGCGACTCTGTCCGCGCGGGTTTAGACCGCGCGCATGTATACGATCGCTGCTCTCTATCATTTCACCCGGTTCGCCAACCACGAAGCCCTTCGTGAGCCCTTGCTTGAGCTGTGCCGCGCGCAATCGGTCAAAGGGACGCTCTTGCTGGCACAGGAAGGGATCAATGGCACTATTGCCGGACCCCGCGCTGGCATTGACGCGGTTTTGGCCCATATCCGTGCGCTGCCCGGCTGTGCTGATCTGGAGTGGAAAGAGGCCACGTCTGACCAACCGCCATTTGGCAAGATCAAGGTACGCCTGAAAAAAGAGATCGTGACCATGGGCCAACCGGATATCGATCCGCGCGCCCGTGTCGGCAATTATGTCGAGCCCGAAGACTGGAATGATCTGATCCGCTCGGATGATGTGGTGGTGATCGACACCCGAAATGATTACGAGGTGGCAATCGGTACGTTTGAGGGCGCGTTAGACCCTGAAACAAGCAGTTTTCGTGAATTCCCCACCTGGTGGGAAGAAAACAAGGACCGGTTCCACAATAAGCGTGTGGCGATGTTTTGCACGGGTGGCATCCGGTGTGAGAAATCCACCAATTACCTGTTGGGTCAGGGGGTCGAGGATGTCTATCACCTGAAAGGTGGCATCTTGCGATACCTCGAGGAAATGCCCGTCGAGAACAGCACCTGGCAGGGCGAATGCTTTGTGTTCGACAACCGCGTATCTGTTGGGCATGGGCTGGTCGAAGGGCCGCACAACCTGTGCCATGGCTGCCGTCGCCCGATCCTTCCCGAGGATGTGAAACGTGCCGAATACGAACACGGCGTGTCCTGCCATCAATGCATAGAGGAAACCTCTGAGGTCGACAAAACCCGGTTCCGGGAACGTCAAAAACAGATCCTGCTGGCACGTCAGCGGGGACAGGAGCATCTGGGCGCAGACTGATTTGCTGAAATCTGGTTGCCACGCAGGACAGTCCACCGGATAATCCCGGAGATTTCAGCGCGTTGGAGGTTCCATGTCCCGAAAACCCACGACTTTGGAAGAATGGAAATCAACGCTGCTGGCGGCAGCCGCAATGGTGGTTGCCAGTTTCCTCGCATGGTTCGGTCTGTCCCGTCTGAGCGAGGGCACTGCAGGTGACACGATCGGTACGATCGCCTCTGTGGGGCTGGTTGTGTGGATGGTGTCTCAATCCTGGTTCTATATGACTCAGGTGAAATCACCGCGCCGCATTCTGTTTTTGATGGGTGTGTCCTTTATTCAGGTCGTTCCGTTCCTGTTCGCCGCTGCCTATGGCGCATTCGGGTACCAGGATAATTGCGTCATCGGGGCGCAAGGGCCCGCTGATAT
This sequence comes from Ruegeria sp. YTSA219, assembly GCF_059609985.1. NCBI lineage: Bacteria > Pseudomonadati > Pseudomonadota > Alphaproteobacteria > Rhodobacterales > Roseobacteraceae > Ruegeria > Ruegeria sp. YTSA219. The sequence goes on along the minus strand of NZ_JBXWMT010000012.1, from coordinate 26,954 downwards.
CCTGTATTTTTCTTATGTTACATTCACCACCGTTGGGTACGGCGATATGTCCCCAACCGGGCTGTGCCGCGCCCTGGCCGTGGCCGAGGCGGTGACCGGCTATATCCTACTGGGCCTGTTCGTCGCGGCGGCGGTGGCGTTGTATGCCCGCAATCATAGTCCGGATTAGGCTCTGATTTCGTCTATTTGTTTTGATCTATCCAACGCGACATCATCTGTTTGTCGCGAAAGCACTCCGACGGGATTGGGCGGCGTTTGCTGCGCGAGATACGTTCGGCAAAGGCAACCTGCTTGCCGGTCGGGTAATTTGCAAATGGCGAGGGATCATCAGGTTTGTGTTTGGAAATCCAGGCAGACATGGACTGACGGTCGCGCTGCGCCTCGACCGGAATCTCAAGTGCAGTTTGCTCCGCGATGGCGCGGGCATAGCGTATCTGCCGATCGGTGGCGGGCAGCAGGTGATAGTCGTTTGTCGGGCCGTGCGGGGCGGTGTTTCGCAATGAATGGGCCATCGGTTGATCCTCTGACTATGTAGAACATAAATAGAACATTTACCGAAAATTTCAAGCCACGGCCTGTTGGAATTGGCAGGAAATCGCTCTGGATCAGTTTTATTGACTGCTGAGTCAATAAAATATAAACGCGGAGGAAACAGCTTCTGATCAGGGAATCCCCACAATGAGATTTCAGCCCAAGGCGAGCCATTTCATCAACGGTGAATATGTCGACGACACGACCGGAGCACCCATAGACGTGATCTACCCTGCAACAGGGGAAGTGATCGCACGGCTGCATTCTGCTACTCCGCAGATCATAGATCAGGCTCTAAACAGTGCAAAATCGGCACAGGCAGACTGGGCCGCGATGTCTGGGACCGAAAGGGGCCGTGTTCTGCGCCGCGCCGCGGACATCATGCGCGAACGCAATCGTGATCTGTCGATCATCGAAACCCACGATACTGGAAAACCGCTGCAGGAAACGTTGGTTGCCGATGCTACCAGCGGAGCCGATGCGTTGGAATATTTCGGAGGTCTGGCGGCCTCGCTGACCGGCGCGCATATCCCGCTGGGTGGTGGGGATTTCGTATATACGATCCGTGAGGCGCTTGGGGTTTGCGTCGGAATCGGCGCGTGGAACTATCCAACCCAGATTGCCTGCTGGAAAGGCGCGCCTGCTTTGGCCTGCGGCAACACGATGGTATTCAAGCCTTCCGAGACCACGCCCTTGTCTGCTCTGCAAGTGGCCGAAATCCTGGTCGAGGCCGGGGCACCAAAGGGTGTCTATAACGTAATTCAGGGTTATGGCGATGTGGGCGCATCACTTGTGACGGACCCCCGTGTTGCCAAGGTCTCGCTGACCGGATCGGTACCGACAGGGCGCAAGGTTTATGCCGCAGCAGCCGATGGCATGAAGCATGTCACGATGGAACTAGGCGGCAAGTCCCCCATGATCGTGTTCGACGATGCGGATATCGAAAACGCCGTGTCTGGCGCCATTTTGGGGAATTTCTACTCCTCGGGTCAGGTCTGTTCCAATGGCACCCGCGTTTTTGTACACAAAGGCATCAAAGAAGCCTTCCTCGATCGCCTGTCCCAGCGTCTGGCGAATGTGAAAATCGGCGACCCGATGGATGAAGAGGTTAATTTCGGTCCGATGGTTAGCGAAAACCAGATGAATATCGCTCTGGGTTATGTTGAAAAAGGCAAGGCAGAAGGTGCGCGTTTGGTCTATGGCGGTGCGCGTATCGAAGGCGACGGGTTCTACATTCAGCCCGCCGTCTTTGCCGATGTGACCGATGACATGGCCATCGCGCGCGAGGAAATCTTCGGCCCGGTTATGTCAGTGTTGGATTTCGAAACCGAGGAAGAGGTGATGGCCCGCGCCAATAACACCGAATTCGGTCTGGCAGCCGGTGTGTTCACCAAAGATCTGACCCGAGCCCATCGTATCGCGGCCGCGTTCGAGGCGGGCACCTGCTATATCAACACTTACAACCTCGCACCGGTTGAAGCCCCGTTTGGCGGGTCAAAAATGTCTGGGGTCGGGCGGGAAAACTCGAAATTGGCAATCAATCATTTCAGCGAGATGAAAACGGTTTATGTCTCGATGAATGACGTCGAGGCGCCTTACTGACTAAACCCACCAATTCAGGCTCTGTTCATGAGGTTTTCCCTCGGGAACAGGGCATTGGATGCCGCGGTTCGTCAGGAGATCAGCCCTGACTGGGTGGCCACCCTGAGTTTTGCCCAGACGTTTCAGTCTGCCCTCATAAGTGCGAGAAGCTGAGCGATATTCTCCCGGGCGTTGGCGCTGTTTTCAAGCAGGGCAGTTGCATCCGCCAATGGTCGTTCTTCAATCCTGGTTACAGGTTCTGCCAATGCCAGAGTCGCCCGCCTGACCTGTCCAAATTTTTGGTCGGCCTCAGGCTGCGGGACGTCTTCCATATCAGAAAGCCAGAACAATCTTTCTGCTTCGTTCACCCTGTCAAACTGCAACAGTACCCGCCCTGCATTTTCAAACTCACCTATATCCAGATTGGCCTGCGCCCGCAGTGACATGGCCTTGTCCGAGGGGTCATCCCCTAACTCCAGCAAGGCTTTGTGTGGCTGGCCGGACAACAATGCGGCCTGCGCGCGCAAAAGGGCTCGGTCCTTTCGCCTGATAGTGTCCTGAGGTCGGTTGGACCAAAAGAGCGTTGGACGGGCAAACCCCAGCGATGCCGACCTTTCGGCAATGGAGATTGCGGTTTCGGTTGTCAGCGATTGTGCCATCGGTTCGGGCAGGTTGATGATGCGCCGCAAAAAGGTATCGTCGTCGGCGCGCGCAGTCAGTATTTGAACGGCCCGGTCCAGCGTTTCAGCTGAATTCGGAATATCTTCTAACAGATCAAAAGACTGGTCGAACTCTTGGCCCAAACTCAGTGCCAGCGCATATGTCCGTTGCATAAGTGGCCCGATCTCAGATCGGCGCAATTCGACCGTATAAGATGCGGCAAGTTCGAGCTCCCGGGCGGAGGCTGACCCGCGTTCCGCCCACCGCTGTTCAATCAACCGCGCCAGCGCCAGAGGCGCTTCAAGCCCCGCTTCCGAGCTGCTCACTACGTCACTCAGCAAGGTTTCGGATTTTTCCTGATTACCTTCAGCCTTTGCAACACTGGCCTTGGCCTGTGTTGCGCCGGGGCTGGGTTTGGTTTCGATGCGATCAACAGCCCGCAAGACGCGCCGCGCGGCTTCAAGTTTTTGGGCTGCAACGAAAATGTCGGACAGCATAGGTCCGACTTGCCGGCGCAGATGATCCGGTAGTCGCGCAAAGGAATGTTCCATAACCCTTATCTGGGCATCTTCGGCGAGCTTACCCTCGGTCAGAGCGGCCCAGATTGCGGCGTCACTTTCGCAACGCTGTAGGTCGCGGAATGGATTTGACCCTTTCAGTGGCCGGTCGTCCAGAACAGCGGCAATCGCAGAAATCCGGTTCGTTTCCGGCGTCTCTTCACCCATCCAGCCAAGGCTGCGAACCGCCTCGGCACCGAAGCCGAAATACGCATAGAGCTTGGCAAGCTTCATGGCTCGTACTTTGTCAAGGCGATCAAACTCCTGAAAAAGGCCAGTGCGCAGCTCTGCCACCTGTTCGGGGAACAGGCGCTCATCGGACCAGCTGTCAAAACCTAGCTCGGCGCTGGAAATGCAGGCTGGTTTCTTTTCCAGTTGTGGAATGGATGGTCCCAGCAAGCCATCCAGATCGTCCAGTACCGACGTAACTGCGATGTTCAGGTCCATACGCGGTGGCATGTCGAGCGATTGATTGCCATTCGAGTTCCTGGGCCCAATCTGAGATAGTTCAAGATCAACCAGATCTCGGTCAGCGCCCTGCAACAATCGCGTCGATAGCTGGTCCTCAAATACCTGCGCATTGAGATTCAAAAGCGGCAATACCAGAGGATCAAGCGCCTGTGGCCCGGGCAGCGGGGCGTTTACCACAGCGGCTTTGGGCAGCGTTGGGGGTGGAATGTCGCTGCTGATCGGTGGAAGGGCTGCCCCCGGCGCAATATCCACAACGATCATCGTGTTTTGATGCAGAAATGCGGTGGCAAAGCAGTCGCAGCCGAATTCCATCTCTAACGCATCACCCGGGCTGGTCTGTGAGATCGCAGACAGACGGTTCTGCGACAGCCGCTGAAATACCGCTCCGGTTTGAAATTCGGCATCAGGAAGCGCCACGTTGAGTCTTGCGCCATTCTTCGTTTGCTTCAGACCCCATTCCGTACCCGGGGGCACCTGCACAACAAGACGCGTATATCCGTCATGCTCGCCCGATCGCACAGAAATGTCGCGCGCGCCAGCCTGTCCAGCGGCCGTAAGCGCCGCTGAAACCATCAGGGCGTATCGGATCATGCCGCTGCCTGCTTGAGCTCTTTCAAGGCCTCTTCAAGTTCTGAGAAACCCGGCCTGTTATGGGTGGGAGTGTTCTGCCGCCCGACCTCAATGCACATGGCAGGGTTGTGGTTGTGCAGGTTGGCAACCAGAACCTCTTTGATCAACTGATAGAAATGATTGTCTTCTTCCACCACGGATTTGAGTTTTCCTGCAAATGGGCCGACCAGCCCATAAGCCAGAAAGACCCCCAGGAACGTCCCGACCAAAGCGCCACCGATCAGCTTTCCCAACACTTCTGGGGGTTGATCAATCGATCCCATCGTTTTGATAACGCCCAGAACTGCCGCAACAATTCCAAGTGCGGGCAGGCCGTCAGCAACAGTCTGTAGCGCGTGGCTAGAGTGCATCGCGTGGTGAAAATTCGCCTCCATCCGCTTTTCCAGCACCTCTTCGACCTGGTGGGGATCGTCATAATTCAAAGAGGCAGCCCGCATCGTGTCGCAGATCAAGTCGACGGCTTCTTTGTCGGCCTGAATTTTCGGATAAGTCGAAAACAGAGGCGAGTTTTCGGGGTCTTCGATATGCTGTTCAACCTCGACCGGGTTGGCCTTGGCGATCCGGATCAGCGAAAACAACAGGCACAGTAGATCACGGTAGTCATTGGGCTTCCACTTCGGCCCTTTGAATACTTTTGCCATATCCCTGATCGTGTGCTTCACGGCGCTCAGGTCATTGCTGATCATAAATGCGCCGACCGCGGCGCCACCGATCATCATCATCTCGAACGGCAGGGATTTCATGATGATGGTCATTTTCCCACCAGCCGCCAAATAGCCGCCGAACACCATGACGAAAATAATGACAATTCCGACAATTCCGATCATAAGAGGTCTCCGGTGAATTCCGATGCAGGGTTGAAAATCATGGGGGCTACTCCTGCGGAGCCGAAGCGTTTCGCCCGGCCATAATCACGCTGATTGTATAGGCAGCCTCGGGGTTCAGGCCTGCCAAAACACCGGCTGCGGCATCGGGCGGCATCCGTGACAGGAATCCGGCGGCAAAGGTCGGGTCCATCGTTTCAAACAGGGCGGCCGCGTCTTTCGGCTTCATGTTCTGATAGACATCCGTCAGGCGCGTCAGGTCTGTCTCAGCCGCTTTTTCTGCAATGGCCAGCGTCTCACGCAGCGCCTCTTCTGCCTGCTGCAGGGCGGCCAGGCGGGCCTCGATGGCCTGATCGGCAATGGCCAGCGCCTTTTCCCGATCAATGGCGGTGGCTTCGCGCTTTTTCAACGCCTCTTCGCGCCGCAGCAATTCGGTCAGCAATATCCGGGCTCCGGGCAGCTCTGCTTGGGTCTCTTTCGGAATTGCTTCTGCCTGCTCGGCCCCTTTTGCCAGGGCTGGTGCAGCCTCAAACCCCAGCCGAATCGCGGCTGACCCAAGCATCAACAGTGAAATAACTGTCAGGACACCGCTTCTTGGTCGTTTCTCTACAACGTGTCCGCTCATGTCGCGGCCTCTCCGCTATTGCGGTCGTGGCGGAAAAACATCAGCCCGCCCGGGCGCTTTTCCTGAGTGTCCTCAAATTTGGGCGCAGCAGGATCCTCTGGCTTTTCCACCGCCTCGATTGGAACCTCTTCAGGCACAGGATCCGTCGTTGGTTCCGCGGCCTTGGGTTCTTGCGGCTTGGGATCTTCAACCTTGATGTCATTGGCGGGTTCTTCGGCCGGAATGACATCATGCATCGAAGCCATCATCAGTTCGAGCCGCTGAGCAACCGATTCCGCCCTTTGGGTCAGAGCTTCAAGCACAAGGCCCGATTGGTCCGAGGCCGTCCGCGCCGAATCAAGCGACTTCTTCAGCTCATCCGCCTGGGATGACAGGACAGCAACCGCGCCACCGACCCCCTGTTCCAGATTAGTGAACCGCTTTAACCGACGGGACAGCACAAAACAGTAAAGACCCGCGCCCAGCGCACCTGCGACCAGCAAAATATCTGCAATCAGCTTCATCTCGGCCTCCTAATTCAATACGAATTCCATCACGAGGACATCGCGCACGCGCCCTTCGCCGACGACGATTTCAATGCGACGCAAAAGATGGCCGCGGATGCGCATCAGTGCGAGCGAATCCTCCAGATCCGACACTTCGACCGCCCGCAGGTACCCGTTCAGCACATCCATGATTCGAGGCTTCATCTTCTCGACATCCGAGACGTAGCCGCTGTTCACCTCAAGCTGGGCGTGGAACTTCAGATGCCGCGAATCGCCGGCATTGACCGAGACGATCACCGCCGGCAGGTCGATAAAACCAACCTCGGGCAGGGCCTTAACCTCGGCCCCTTTGTCTTTTTCCTTGGCGTCTTCCGCGGCTGGTTGGCCGCCAAATGGCAGCAGTCCCGAAGTGGTCAGGAAATACCCGCCCGCAGCCCCGGCAACGGCCAGAATCACCCCGATGATCATTCCTTTTTTCCCCAATTTTTCCGGGGCTTCTGCCTGTTCTGCAGTCGCGTCAGTCATGACGTCCTCATTCATTCAGTCTGGGGATGTCATAACCCGGCAGGGACTAACCGATTGTTAAGGGCAATCGTCCAAACAGGGGATGCGCCGGGCAGAATGTCGGCGAGTCGGAGGTGAGCGTGCAGCAGATCGGAACTGTCTGGGCAAGTTTGGACAGGCGAAAGCAAATCATTGTCGCCGGTGCAGTCGTGCTGGTGTTTTTGGGGGTCCTTGCGATGTCGCGGTTGGCGACGGCGCCGTCGATGACCCTACTCTATGCCGGGCTGGAAAGCGGCGCGGCGGGGGATATCGTTCGATCACTGGATCAGCGCGGCGTACAGTATGAGATTCGAGGCGGTTCGATTTACGTGCCCGGCTCGCAGCGGGACGAATTGCGCATGACTCTGGCCAGCGAAGGCCTGCCTGCGAACGGAAACCGCGGGTATGAGCTTTTGGATTCACTCAGCGGCTTTGGCACCACCTCGCAAATGTTCGATGCGGCCTATTGGCGTGCGAAAGAGGGTGAGCTCGCGCGCACGATTGTCGGCAGCCCTCACATAAGTCAGGCGCGCGTGCATATTGCCAACGGGTCAACGAACCCGTTTCAGCGCAGCGTCGCGCCGACGGCTTCGGTCTATCTGGTGTCCTCGGGTGCGGATATCACTTCGGATCAGGCCAAGGCGATCCGTTTTCTGGTCTCTTCTGCCGTCAGCGGCCTCGCACCCGAGAATGTGGCGGTGATTGATTCCAATGGTGCGGTCATTGGCGCAAAAGAGACTGCGGTGGCAGCAGATTCTGCGGATGACAAGTCGCGCCAGCTGCGCGAACGGGTCCTGCGTCTGATTGAGGCCCGAGTGGGGGCCGGAAATGCAGTCGTTGAGGTCAGTGTTGATACGGTCACTAAAACCGAATCCATCCGTGAAAGGCGCTTTGATCCTAAGGGGCGCGTGGCCATCAGCACCGATGTCGAGGAACGGTCTGACAGCGCCCGGAACCAATCGTCCGATGTCACGGTTGCGTCGAACCTGCCCGATGGCGACGGCGCGGGCGGGGATGCATCCAATTCGAATGCCACACAGACACGGGAACGGGTCAACTATGAGGTATCCGAGACTGAGTTAGAGGTTCACACCGCACCCGGTGCGATCAAGCGCCTGACCGTTGCGGTTCTGGTGAATGGAACGCGTTCTGTGGATGCCTCTGGTGCTGAAAGCTTTGTGCCGTTGCCTCAGACAGAGCTTGATGCGCTGGCTGAGCTTGTGGCCTCGGCCGTTGGGTTCGATGCCGAACGTGGCGACGTCATCACACTGAAATCGCTGGATCTGCCCGCAGTAGAGCCTGGCGGAACTGTGGTTTCGTCCTCGATCTGGCAGCAGGTTCATTTTGACGCGATGTCACTGGTCCAAATGGCCGTTCTGGCGATCGTGATGCTGGTTCTGGGATTGTTCGTGATCCGCCCGATCCTGATGAAACCGGCCCTTGCCCCCGCCCTTTTGCCGGCGGGAACACCGCCAGAGCCCGAGGCGGTTCTGACCGGTGAGATCGCGACCGAAGAGGGCGGGCAATTCGCCGCTATTCCGGGACATACCCCGGGGGATGTACCCGCGCTGGCGGCAAATCCGGGCGCTGATCCGGTTGATCGGCTGCGGGCCATGATCGGCGACAAGCAGGAGGAGACCGTGGAAATCCTGCGCAGCTGGCTTGAAGAAAGTGAGGAGCGTGCGTGATGTCGATAGCTCATCTTCTTGAGGATTTCACTGTACAGGCAGGCGGCGGCAAAGTTCATTTATTGGACGAAGAGGCGCTGGAAGAACAGCGGCTTGGTGCCTTCGAACACGGCTATAGCGCCGGATGGGACGATGCCCTTCAGGCCCAGGAACAGGGTCGTGGAAAGGTATCAGACAACCTTGCCCGCGCGCTCGAGGATATGTCCTTTACTTATCATGAGGCGACGAGCCGGATGACAATGTCGTTAGAGCCCATGTTCCAGAGCCTCGTCAATCTGGTGTTGCCGAACACCCTGGATCGGGGGCAGGCCACGCGGCTGGTCGAACAGCTTACAGAAATGGCCGGTGAACAGATTGGCCAACCGATGCAAATCTTTGTGCCTTCGGGGTTCGTGAGTGTTGTCGAAGGGCTGTTGCCCCCCGAATTGGCCACCCCGACCCGCGTTGTCGAGGACCCGTCTCTTGGGGCCGGTCAGGCGCGTCTGCAGGTTGGTACTTCGCAGCGAGAGGTGGATAGCAGCGCCTTGCTAGAGACAATCCGTTCAGCATTTGACGCTTACGTGTATGAGGCAAAAGAGGCATTGAACAATGAGTGACCCGCAATCCCCCAAACCCGAAAAAGCCAGCCCGTTTGATTCCATTCCGATCGAGGTAACCGTGTCAGTCGGTCGGGCGCGCCCGCTCATCCGGGATCTGCTGAATATGGGGGAAAACGCTGTTCTCATCCTGGACAAACGGATCGAAGATCCTGTGGACCTATATATTGGCGATCAACTGGTGGCGCGCGGTCTGCTGGAAGAGATGGAGGGTGATCAAGCCGGGCAACTGGCCGTGCGCCTAACCGAAATCGCGGATCTGCAGAACGGGATCGGGTAATGCGTTTCCTGTATTGGGTGGCGGTGCTGCTGACGCTGACGCCGTCTCTGGCCGCCGCGCAAGAGGTGTCGCTGTCACTGGGCGAAGGCGGGTCGATTTCCGCGCGCACCATTCAGTTGATTTTGCTGATTACCGTGCTCAGCCTTGCGCCTGGGCTGGCGATCATGATTACCTGTTTCCCGTTCCTGATCACCGTTCTGGCCATCTTGCGGCAAGGGATCGGATTGCAGCAATCCCCCCCCAACATGCTGATCGTCAGCCTCGCACTGTTTCTGACCTATTTCATCATGGAGCCGGTCTTTTCCGAATCCTGGGCCACAGGCATTCGCCCCATGGTCGAAGAAGCGATGGAGGTCGAACCAGCGTTGGAGCGCGCGTTGCAGCCGTTTCGTGCCTTTATGGCAGGGCGAGTTGATCCCGATACCTTCCATGCCATTGCGGCCCTACGCCCTGGGGGTGATACTGTGTCCTTGTCGGCCGAGGCACCCTTGTCGATCTTGATGCCGTCTTTCATGCTCTCTGAGATAGCGCGGGCCTTTCAGATCGGGTTTCTGATCTTCCTGCCGTTTCTGATCATTGATCTTGTGGTGGCCGCTGTGCTGATGTCGATGGGGATGATGATGGTTCCGCCTGCAACAGTGTCGCTGCCGTTCAAACTAGCCTTCTTTGTCATCGCCGACGGCTGGTCGCTGATCGCAAGCGCGCTGGTGCGTAGCTATATGACATGAATCGTCACTGCCTGGTGATCTGCAGACGTGCGCGCAGGCCTTGCTCTCCGGCTTCGAAGCTGAGGGTGCCGCCATGCTGTTCCGCGATTGTCGCCGCGATTGTCAGTCCCAGACCAAACCCATCCGAAGACCCGGAGTTTGACCCGCGCCGGAACGGGGCCATCAGGGCTTCGATATCCGAGACGGACAGATCGGCCCCTTTGTCCTCGACGGTGATGGTTGCTATTTTGGCATCGGTTTCCAGCTGAACCTCGGCATGGCGCCCATATTTCAGCGCATTGTCGATCAGGTTGGTCAGGGCGCGCTTTAGCGAAATTGGCCTGCCAACGACCAGTATCCGCCGGGTCTCGGGCAGGGATCCATGCCCTCGGCGCGACATGAAAACGGACGTGCCGCCCTGTACCGCCACTGGGGCCAGCTTTTTCAGGGTCACCGGCAGTCCCATATCCTGATAGTCCGCGACCAGAGCCTCGACCAGCGACGTCAGTGAAATCTGCCGCGGTTCTTCGATGCTCAGCTCGGACCGTGTGTAGGTCAGAACGCTTTCGATCATGCCGGTCATCTGATCGACATCGGCCTCAAGTTTTTCGCGCAGCTCGGCATCTGGGATCAATGCGGCACGCAGCCGGACGCGGGTGGCCGGGGTGCCCAGATCGTGGCTGACACCCGATAAAACAGTGGCGCGCTTTTCCAGTTGCATGCGCTCTGCGTCCAGATGCTCGTTCACGGCAGAGACGATGTCGCGCAGTTCGGCCGGGCCATCGGCCTCATAACTGTTCGGCCCACCCCGCCTTTTGCGGTCGCGCAAGGCAGTAGAAAAGCGGGTGAAACTGTCTGATACATTGCCCACCGAGGTCAGGATCACCGCCAGCGCGACAATAGCGACCAGAATCGTAGGCAGACGCAGGTCGGTTGGGGCTGCACGGCATCCCCAGATATCTGTCCCGTCCACCTGTTGCCATGCGCCGCGCCCATAGCGGGCGATCAGTATCGGTTCGCTGCAATAGGTCGCCAAAAGCCGGGTCAGGTTGCCCATTTTCTCAGGGCCGGTCTGGTCGATGCCGGAGAGGATGTCGGACACCGGGTAAACCAGCCGGTCTGACATCACAGCCAGCGTCAGCTCTCGGCCTGAAACGGGTGCTGAGCTGTCAGTCAGGATCGACAGGTTGGTGACAAAGCTGCGATCCGAAAACCCGGGAAGTTGCTCAAACTGCCCGGCATCCGCCAGGCTGGCTGCTTTGGGCGGCAATGGTACGATGGAGATGCCTGGCGGTGGGGATTTACCGATGCGCAAATCCTCGTAAATAGCGAACCCGGCAACATATGCACGGGTCTGGAATTCCTGCCATGCCCGGGCCGAGGCGAACCAAAGGCCTGCGGCCAGCAACCCCGAGGTAAAAGCGGCGCAGGTCCAGATCCAGCCCAGGCTGCGCAGGCGCGTGGCGCGGACGGTCATGCGGTTTCGTCCACAGACACCTCTGCGGCAAAGATATAGCCCACACCGCGTTCGGTCTTCAGCATTTGCGGGTCTTTGGGGTTGGCTTCGATCTTGGATCGCAGCCGCCCGACCAGCATGTCGATGGCGCGTCCCTGGCCTTCGCTCTTGTCATTAGCGCCTGTTACATCCAGGGCCGCGGCGATTTCATCCCGGGTCAGGGGAATATGCGGGTTGGCCAGAAAAACCTTGAGCATTGCTGTTTCTCGCTGCGACAGGGATACCAGATATCCGTCGGGCGAATGCACTTCGTCCCGTTTGCCGTCATAGAGCCAGCCGTCAAACCTAAAGGAGCGGGTGCGGCGGCGATAGGCAAGCGAAGGTGTACGACGCGCCCGTTGCATGACGGCGCGTACGCGAGCCAGCATCAGTTGCGGATTAAAAGGCTTGGCGATGTAATCGTCGGCGCCCACCTCATACCCGGCCATGCGTTGATGATCGGCGGACAAGGCCGAGACCAGAATGATCGGCACGTCCTGTTCGGCCCGCAGGCGGGCACAGATATCAACGCCGTTTTCATCCCCCAGCATCACATCCAACAGAATCAGGTCGATCCGACCCGACTTGAGATGGGCGCGGATTTCGCTTTCGGAACTGGCGGGCAGCGCAATGAAGCCATTCTGTTGCAGGAACTGGGTCATCATCGACCGCATTTCAGGGTCGTCATCCACCACCAACAGCCGCGGAATGCTCACAGTGTTCGTCCTCCTGTTCTCTGGCCCCAAACTTCTTCCATTGTAACGAACGGAAACAGATTCAATGCTAACGTAACACGCTGTAACAAAAGCGGTGAAAATTTGCGCCATTCCCGGGTATTGGCCCGGATTTAGCGTTGTCAGACTCAGATAGGGACACAGTATTGCGGCATTGCCATTTTGACTGGCACCGAATTCTCAGGGAGGAGAAAACATGAAACGATTTTCTTTTGCGACTGTGTCCGCATTGGCCGTCGCAGCCGGATCATCTGTGGTGGCCGAACCACAGGCGGAGGTCTTGCATTGGTGGACATCCGGTGGCGAGGCCAAATCGGTGGCCGTGCTTCAGGAAGAGTTTGCCTCGAACGGGGGCACATGGACCGATATGCCTGTCGCAGGCGGCGGCGGTGATGCGGCCATGACAGCGCTGCGGGCGCGGGTTCTGGCAGGCAACGCGCCGACAGCGGTTCAGCTGAAAGGCCCGGCGATTCAGGAATGGTATGAAGAGGGCGTACTGGCCGATATCTCGAACGTGGCCGCCGCCGAGGGCTGGGCCGAGGTTCTGCCCGCGTCGATCGCCGGTCACATGATGTGCGAAGGCACTTGGTGCGCGGCGCCGGTGAACGTTCACCGCATCGACTGGATTTGGGCCAATGCCGATGTGCTGGCCGCAAACGGAATTGAGATGCCGACCACATGGGACGAGTTCAACGCCGCAGCCGAAAAACTGCAGGCCGCCGGTGTGATCCCGCTGGCGCATGGCGGTCAGGCCTGGCAGGACGCCACGGTTTTCGAAGCCGTCGCGCTGGGTCTTGGCGGACCGGAATTCTATCAGAAAGCCCTGGTCGATCTGGACCCCGAGGCGTTGACCTCGGACACAATGATCCAGGTCTTTGACCAAATGCGCACCCTGCGTGGTTATGTGGACGAGAATTTCTCGGGTCGCGACTGGAACCTTGCCACCGCGATGGTGATGAACGGCGAAGCGGCCTTTCAGATCATGGGTGACTGGGCCAAGGGCGAATTCCTGGCAGCGGGCAAGAAGCCTGGTGAGGATTTCCTCTGCGCCTCGACCCCCGGCGATGGATATCTGTATAACGTCGACAGTTTTGCCATGTTCGAGGTTGAGGGCGACGACAATCGCGCCGGTCAGGAATTGCTGGCCAAGCTGATTGTTGCACCGAACTTTCAGGAAGTGTTCAACCTGAACAAAGGTTCGATCCCGGCCCGGACCGATGTGTCGCTGGATGCCTTTGACATCTGCGCGCAAATCTCGGCCGAAGACATGGGCTCGACCTCGGCAGGTGGTTCACTGCTGCCGTCTTATGCCCATGGCATGGCGCTGCGCGGGTCGCAGGCTGGTGCGATCACAGATGTTGTGACCGCGCATTTCAACTCGGATATGTCCTCGGCTGACGCGGTTCAGCAACTGGCGGACGCGGTGGCCAACAGCTACTGATCCAATACGCTCTGCCCCCAAGGTGTGGGGCAGAGCATCTTTCCCCGGAGGAAAACATGTCCGAATGGCTGGAAAACCACCTGCCCAAGGTGGTGCTGGCACCGTCGTTCATCGCCGTATTGATCTTTGTCTACGGATTTATCGGATGGACCGCATGGGTGTCGCTTACACGCTCAAAACTGCTGCCGAAATACGAGATCCATGGCTTCATCCAGTATGAGCGCCTGTTCGACTCTCCTCGCTGGGATACGGCGATTGGCAACCTGTATATCTTTGGTACTCTGTTCATCGTGATCGCGATGCTGCTGGGCCTGCTGCTGGCCATCCTGCTGGATCAGAAAATCCGCGTCGAAGGAGCGATCCGAACAATCTATCTCTACCCCATGGCGCTGTCGATGATCGTCACGGGCACGGCGTGGAAGTGGATCCTGAACCCCGGTCTGGGGATTGAGTCCATGGTGCAGGGTTGGGGCTTTCCCAACTTCGAATTCGATTGGCTGGTGAACCCCGATTACGCGATCTACACTATTGTGATCGCTGCACTCTGGCAGAGCTCGGGCTTTGTGATGGCGCTGTTTCTGGCCGGTCTGCGCTCGGTCGATGGCGAGATCATCAAGGCCGCACAGGTCGATGGTATTCCAACATGGCGTATCTATACCGCGATCATCATCCCGTCGATGGCCCCGATTTTCCTGTCCGCTTTCATCGTGTTGGCGCATCTGGCAATCAAAAGCTTTGACCTTGTCATCGCCCTGACTGGCGGCGGCCCGGGTTATGCCACCGATCTGCCCGCCACTTACATGTATGCGATGGCCTTTTCGCGCGGCGATATCGGTCAGGCGGCGTCTTCTGCAATGATCATGATGCTGGTCGTCTTTGCCATCGTGGTTCCTTATCTCTACTCAGAATTGAGGGCTAAAAATGACTGATCTGTCGATGCCCCACACCCAAACCCGCAGTCAAAGTAACATGAGCAAAATCGTCCTGCGCTGGCTGCTTTACGTGGTGCTGTGCCTGTTCGCGCTGTATTACCTGATGCCATTATTTGTGATGTTGACGACATCGCTCAAAAGTCTTGAGGAAATCCGTACCGGTAGTCTGATATCGTTACCGCGTGAGGTGAGTTTCGAGGCCTGGAAAACCGCTTGGTCGGGCGCCTGCACGGGTATCCAATGCGAAGGTCTGCGGCCTTACTTCTGGAACTCGGTCCTGATTGCGGTGCCTGCGGTGGCCATCTCGACCCTGCTGGGTGCTCTGAATGGTTACGTTGTCGCGCAGTGGCGGTTCAAAGGGGCTAACATCATCTTCTCGCTGATGCTGTTTGGTTGCTTCATTCCGTTTCAGGTCGTCCTGCTGCCGATGGCGCGCCTTCTGGGCATGATGGGTATTGCCGGAACCATTCCGGGTCTGATTTTTGTCCACGTAATCTATGGTCTTGGCTTCACCACGCTGTTTTTCCGCAACTATTATGTCTCTATCCCGGCCGAGCTGACCAAGGCCGCTCGCGTCGATGGGGCCGGGTTCCTGCGGATTTTCTGGTCGATCTTCCTGCCACTGTCACTGCCGATCATCGTGGTAACCGTGATCTGGCAATTCACGCAGATCTGGAATGATTTCTTGTTCGGCGTGTCGTTCAGCCAGGCGGGCACACAGCCTGTGACTGTGGCGCTTAACAACATCGTAAACTCCACCACCGGTGTCAAAGAATACAATGTCGACATGGCCGCCGCGATCATCGCGGGTCTGCCGACGCTGCTCGTCTATGTCGTTGCCGGTAAGTATTTCATCCGCGGCCTGACCGCTGGCTCTGTGAAGGGATAGAATGATGGCTCCCATCCTTGATATCAACAAGCTGTACAAGAACTACGGCGCAACCGAGATCCTGAAGGATATCAACATCTCGATCGAACCGGGCGACTTTCTGGTGCTGGTCGGCCCATCGGGCTGTGGTAAATCCACCTTGCTGAACTGCATCGCCGGGCTTGAGCCGATCTCAGGCGGGACGCTGTCGATCGGAGGCAAGGACATGACCCATGTCAGCCCCAAAGACCGCGACATCGCGATGGTGTTCCAGTCCTATGCCCTGTACCCGACCATGTCGGTGGCCAAGAACATCACCTTTGGCATGAAGGTGCGCGGCGTCGATCAGGCCACACAGGACGCCAAGCTGAAAGAGGTCGCCTCGCTGCTGCAGATCGAGCCGTTGCTGAATCGCCGCCCCAGCCAACTGTCGGGTGGTCAGCGGCAGCGTGTGGCGATGGGCCGGGCTCTGGTGCGCGACCCCAAGCTGTTCCTGTTTGACGAACCGCTGTCAAACCTGGACGCCAAGCTGCGGGTCGAGATGCGGACCGAAATCAAGAAGCTGCACCAGACGCTGGATGCCTCGATCGTTTATGTCACCCACGACCAGATCGAGGCGATGACGCTGGCCACCAAGATTGTGGTTCTGAAAGGCGGGATCGTGCAACAGATCGGCAGCCCGGCCGAGATCTATAACAACCCCGCCAACCTGTTCGTCGCCGATTTCATGGGCTCGCCTGCGATGAACCTGATCCCTGCAAAGGCCACCAAGAACGGCACGGGCACCGAAATCGCCATTGAGCGGTCATCCGGTGAAACGCTGGTTCTCAAGGATGCCCGTGATCTGTCGCTGCCGCAGGACGTGATTCTGGGCCTGCGCCCCGAGGATATCGCCGAGGCCGGATTCCGCGCAGGCGACGGTGTGCAGGAGGCGGTCTGCATGGTCGACATGGTCGAACCTGCCGGAGCTGACACCTATGTAGTGTCCGAACTGGGCGGCAAACAGGTCACTGCGCGCCTGCACGCGGAAACCAGCGCCCAGGCCGGACAAGAGCTGAACCTGGCCTTTGACATGAGCAAAGTGTCCTATTTTGCCAAGGAAACCGGCGAGCGGTTGAACTAGCGCACTGCGCAGGACTTGTTCTTGCTAAACTCGGGCAATTTCGCCAAGTACTGACGCCATGTCAGGCCAACGAGATTGCCCGGGGTATATGATGATACTGGAAATTCGACATTACACACTAAAACCGGGCCGCCGAGAAGCGTTCATAGAATTCTTTGAGAAACACAATCGCGCTGCGTTGCGGGATGCAGGAATGCTTGTGTTTGGGCCGCTCAGAGACCTGGAAAATCCTGACAAAGTGCATTGGATGCGCGCGTTTTCTTCGTTGGAAGAACGCGACAGGATAAAGGACAGCTTCTATGGTGAGGCGGTCTGGAATGACCAGATCGAACCCATTGCAATGCCAATGATCGCACACTATGAGGCCGAACTGGTCGAAACTACGATCGGATTTGAAAGTTTTGACTGCAGCAAATCGCTGTGAATTCACCCGGTTCGCTTCATATCCTTGATCAGACGGTTCAGATCACCGCCGCGCGCGTCCAGCATGGCGCCAATCTCGGTACGTTCGGTCAGCAGCATGTTCACGCCTTCGATAAACATGTTGAAGAATTTGTCGCGGCCGGATTTGTCGGACACCAGGAAGGTCACCTCAAAGGGCGAGGAGCCCTGCAGCTTGACCGAGGTACGCACCTCGTATCCGGCTTTGATCTTGCGCGCATTTCGAACGGTCACCTCGCCGCCAATGAACTCGCGAAAGCGACGTCCGTATTTGTTCGAGATATAGCCCTGAAACGCGTCGGTGAACTGCTTTATCTGTGACGCACTGGCCGAGCGGCCATCGGCCCCCAGCACATAGCGGGCCATGATCGGAACGTCGGCATATTGCACGAAGATCTTTTCAAAATCGCGGATCATGCTCTTTTCGGATTTTCCCGAACTGATGACGCGGTTGATGTCATCCACAACGCTAACGACCAACGCTTTTGCACTGGCCTCTGTCTGTGCAAAGCTTGGCAAAGGGAGGGTGGCTAGCGCCAGGCCGGCGATGCCAGATGCAATAAACTCTCTTCTCTTCAAATAATTACTCGGCATATGGATCCTCGTAGGGGTCAAGGTAGGGGTCTCTGACAGGGTCGGTCCCGATATCTGCATAGGGATCGTCATACAATCCCAGATAGGCGTCCTCATCATCGCGTGCCAGTTCGAAACGTCGATTTTGCAGGTAAATTGTTTGTGCCTGCTTATAGCTGTCAGCACTTTCATAGAGGATGGAATCGACTGTGTCCGAGAACCGTCCACGGTCGCCCATCCGCCTTACGATTTCGGCGTAGACGCCGATATTCTCAACCGGGCGCACTGGTGTGAAGTTGATCGGGTTCGAAAACAGGTTGACGACGACGCCGACCGCATCCCTGGATGTTGAGGGACCATAGAAGGGCAATTCCACATAGGCACCTTCGCCAAAACCCCAGACGTGCAGGGTTTCACCGAAATCGGTATCCACGGGCGGCAGGTTCAATTCGCTGGCCGGGTCAGACAGACCCGCGCCACCAACGGTCGTATTGATGAGGAACCGCAGTAGGGCATTGCCCGACTGCTTCAGATTGCCCTGCAGCAGATAATCCAGAGCCTGACCCGGCATAGTCAGGTTTTCGGCAAAATGGTTGAAACTGGTCACCATCGGATCGGGCACGATCTTCACATAGCCTTTCGAGGCCGGACGGAACAGGAACCGGTCGACGCCCAGATTGAACTTGTGAATGCCGCGGTTTGTATTCTCGTAGGGATCGAAAGTATCGCCTCGCGCGGCCTGATCGGCGGGTTGGGACGCACAAGCGCCAAGAACGGTCATCAGGGTCACGACAATCAGGGGCTTGAATCTGATCTTGCTCAACACGGTATTTCAACTCCAAACGCGCCAGCCGTTTTGTGAGTGGGGCTGGACGCTCAATCAATAATGCCTGCGGCCATTTTGCGGCTCAATCTGTCGTCACATAAAGGTTTTGGTCCCATTTTGAAACAGTTCGCGTTTAACCCGGCCGACTGCATCAGGTAAAGTGACACAAGTTCAACACCTCGGGATAAGAGAAGTTACGCTTAATACGCCACTGACCGCAGTTTTACTGGTTTCACACTTTTCCAGCCGAACGATCCCGGATAGCGTCCGGCCGAGTCTATATCAGGTGAGGATCAACCGATGAGTATCGCAGCAAAACTGGAAAGCCTGGGAATCAGTCTGCCGGACGGGCCGGCGCCCGCCGCCAACTATGTGCCTTTCGTGCGGGTCGGCAATATCGTCTACGTTTCAGGACAGATTTCCAAGGATGCGGAACTGATCACCGGCAAGCTGGGTGATAACATGGATGTTGCAGCGGGTGCTGCGGCTGCCAAGGTCTGCGCGATCAATCTTCTGGCGCAGGTCAAGGCTGCTTGCGGTGGCGATATAGAAAAGCTGGTGCGTGTGATCAAACTGACAGGGTTTGTGAATTCAACCGCCGATTTCACCGACCAGCCGCAGGTGATCAATGGTGCGTCGGACTTTCTGGTCGAGGCGCTGGGCGAGGCTGGTCGCCATTCGCGCTCGGCCGTGAGTGCAGCGTCGTTGCCGTTGGGCGTCGCGGTTGAGATCGAAGGCATCTTCGAGATCGCATGACCCCGGTACTGCCCGCTACGTTCCTACAGGCCCCGATCACACATCGGGCCCTGCACGACAAATTGGACAACCGCCCGGAAAACAGCCGGGCGGCGGTTCGTGCCGCTGTTAAGGCCGGTTACGGGATTGAGATTGATCTGCAGTTGAGCGCCGACAACCGGGCTTTGGTCTTTCACGACTATGACCTGGGGCGACTGACCGGGCGACCGGGGCCAGTTCGGCAGATTTCGGCGCAGGTAGCGTCCGAGACACAGCTGTTGCACGCTGATGACGGTATTCCGACACTGGATGATGTGCTGGAAATCGTGGCGGGCAAGGTGCCCCTGCTGATCGAGCTTAAGGATCAGGACGGTGTGATGGGCCCGAATGTGGGCCCGCTCGAGCGCGATACTGTACGAGCCCTTGAGGGTTATGAAGGTCCGGTGGCGCTGATGTCGTTCAACCCCAATTCGGTGGCTGAACTGGCGCGGTTGGCGCCGCATTTGCCCAGGGGGATCACGACCTGTTCGTATCAGCCCAAAGTCGAACTTTTGCCTGCGGCGGTGTGCGATTACCTGCGGGACATCCCGGATTTCGTAAGGGTCGGGGCCAGTTTCATCAGCCACGAAGTCGAAGACTTGTCCCGCCCAAGGGTTGCCGAGCTGAAGGCGCAGGGTGTTCCGGTCCTGTGCTGGACCGTTCGCTCGGCCGCGCAAGAGGCCGAGGCTCGCAAGATTGCCGATAATGTGACTTTCGAAGGGTACATAGCTGCGCATCCGGCTTGAACCGCGCCCCTTCCGTCACAGATAAAGATCAAACGCAGAGGGCACATGGATCAGGCACAAATCGAGGTTCGGGTACTTGGATCGCTCTCGCAGATTACTGCGGCAGAGTGGGACAGCTGTGCCTGCCCCGAGACTGCGGATTGGGGCCGTCCGCTTGATCCCTTTACCACTCATCGCTTTCTTTTGGCTTTGGAGGAGAGCGGGTCGGTCGGGCCGGGTACCGGCTGGCAGCCGCAATACCTGACGGTTTATCTGGATGGAATGTTGATCGCGGCCGCCCCGATGTACGCCAAATCGCATAGTCAGGGCGAATATATCTTCGACCACAACTGGGCGCATGCCTATGAAAACGCCGGCGGGCGGTATTATCCCAAACTGCAGATTGCCGTACCGTTCACCCCGGCCACCGGGCGTCGCTTTCTGCTGCGGCCGGGATATCAGGCGGTGGGCATGTCCGCCTTGGTGCAGGGGGCGGTGCAGCTGGCGGCGGACAATCAGGTTTCCTCTGTCCACGCGACCTTTTGCACCGAAGATGAGGCGCTGGCTGGCGCGCAGATGGGCCTGATGCTGCGCCATTCCCAGCAATTTCACTGGCTGAACGACGGGTATGCGGATTTCGATGGATTTCTGGCCGCTTTATCCTCGCGCAAACGCAAGAACATTCGCAAGGAACGCGCGCAGGCCTGCGCCTTTGGCGGCGAAATCCGCGCGTTGACGGGTGATGACCTGCGCCCTGAACATTGGGACGCGTTCTGGGAGTTCTATCAGGATACCGGCGCTCGGAAATGGGGCGTGCCCTATCTGACGCGGCAATTCTTTGATATCGCTCAGGAAACCATGGCGGATGACATGGCATTGGTTCTGGCCGAGCGCGGCGGGTATCCGATTGCGGGGGCGCTGAACTTTATCGGGCGCGAGACGCTTTATGGCCGTTACTGGGGCTGCGTCGAACATCATGCCTGCCTGCATTTCGAACTGTGCTATTATAGGGCAATCGACTTTGCCATTGCGCAAGGCCTGGCCCGGGTCGAGGCAGGGGCGCAGGGCGAACACAAGCTGGCGCGCGGCTATCTTCCCACGCGCACGCACAGCCTGCACTGGGTCAATGACCCCAGCTTTGCCGATGCGATCAAAAAATATCTGGACGCCGAGGCCCAAGCAGTGGGAGAAGAAATCGAGATTCTGACTGATTATGGCCCGTTCAGAAAGTCGAACCCGGAGGAACACCAATGACTGAACTTCTGTCGACCGAGACCCGTGGCCCCTTGCTGGACCCGCTGTTCAAAAGCGGCTGGACCATGGTCAAGGACCGGGATGCGATCACCAAGACCTTTATGTTCGAGGACTTCGTCCACGCCTTTGGTTGGATGACCCAAGTGTCTATGTTTGCCGAGAAATGGAACCATCATCCCGAATGGTTCAATGTCTACCGCACGGTCGAGGTGACGCTGTCCACCCATGATGTCGGCGGGCTTTCGGCGCTGGACGCCAAACTGGCCCGCAAGATGGACAGCCTGGTCTAGCCGCTGTCACCGCGTGATCCGACACCACCGGCAAGGCTGGCAACCTGACCCAGCCGCCTGAACTCGGCTGGGGTGACCAGGTTGTCACTAACGTCGATTTCGGCAGGTATCCGGGTAGTTCTGTTGCCGATCATGCGCACGGACCGTGCTGCGGGGTTGATGTCGAGACAACGCCGGTCATAGCAAGTCAGGCCATTGGTACTGATCTCTATCCTCGGTTGGCCATCAGGGCCGGTCACAATAGGGGCCTGCGGCACATCACATGCCGCAAGCAACCCCAACGCAAAAAGAGCGCTCCATTTGGTCATTGCATACTCCTGTCTGGTCCAGGGCCGCAGAGCCTAATCCAGTTGACCGTTGCTGTTCTGATCGGCAGAAATAAAATCTTCGGTCATATGCTGATCGTATTCCGTTCTTGAAATATTACTATCCCGGTCCCGGTCAACCTTTTGGAATTGCTTTATATCCAGAAACGGCTTGGCTTCATCCAGGCCCAATGTGCCGTTCTTGTCCTCATCCATCGTCTGGAACGCATAGTCGGAAAAGGCGTCGAACTCATCTTTCGACAGGAAGCCGTCATTATTGGTGTCGATGGCCTTAAGCTCATTCTCATGCAGCTCTGCCACGGTTTCGGCCGTAGCGGCACCCGCTAAGGACAACATCGACAGGACGATTGCGGTTTTCATCTTCATCCCTCTCAACATGCGAACTTCTGACCTTCAACGCCGCCGACCGCAGCACCCGCTGCCGTCAGGATGGTTTTCCCGGAACCGCCGCCAAACTGATTGCCGATGACACCGCCCAACAAGGCACCACCCACTGTGCCGCTCAGGCAGGCGATCTCATGCTGTCGTGCGGCCTGTTGCTGCGGGGTAGGGGCCGGTCCACAAGCGCCAAGTCCGCCGGTCAGACCTAAAAGAAAGGTAAATGTCTTTAGGTTCATAAACAAACTCCCTGATGAATATGTACCAAGTATTCGCCCATCATGAGAGTGCCGCAAGCTAAATTGCGAAAATGGCCCCAGCAGCACTGGGGCCAGATCAGGTCAGATAACCTCTAACAGCCCTTCACCTGCGGAAATCTCGCAGACGCCGGGATTTTCCTCCAGGTTCATGGCGACCACTTTGCCGTCTTCGACCAGCATCGCATAGCGCTTGGACCTGCCGATCAGACCAACGGGCGGGGCGTCGAAATCCATCCCGATGGCTTTGGTGAATTCAGACGCCGCATCGGCCAACATGGTTAGGCCAGTCGCAGTTGCGCCGGTGGACTCGCCCCAGGCGCTCATGACAAAGGGGTCGTTGACCGAGATGCAGATGATTTCTTCCACGCCTTTTGCATCGAACTGGTCTTTGGTACGCATAAAGCTTGGAACATGCGCCGTTGTGCACGTGCCGGTATAGGCGCCGGGCACGGCGAAAATGACAACCTTGCGCCCTTTGGTCTTGTCCGAAACGCGGACCTCTTCAGGGCCATTTGCCCCCATTTGGGTCAATGTGGCGTCGGGCAGAGTGTCACCTGTTGAAATCATTTTTTCGCTCCTGTCATTTGGATTTGCAGAGTCGGGCCTAGCCGCAATATAGGTGAGCTAACAAAAGTGACCACGGGAATTCGACAGGGTGAGGGGAATATGAGCCATATTGTCGTGATTGGCGCCGGCCAGGCAGGTGCTTCGCTTGTCGCCCGGCTGCGCAAAGATGGGTTCGACGGCGAGATTACTCTGATTGGCGCAGAGCCGCATTTGCCCTATCAGAGACCGCCTTTGTCCAAGGCCTATCTTCTGGGTGAGATGGGGCTAGAGCGCCTGTTCCTGCGCCCCGAAAACTTCTATACCGATAACTATATCACCCTGCGCCTTGGTCAGCGCGTGACCGGCATCGACCCGCAGGCCAAGACAGTAACGCTGGGCGATCAGGTTGTTGCCTATGATGAGCTGGCCCTGACCACCGGATCGGACCCGCGCCGCCTTCCCGCTGCTATTGGCGGCGATCTGGACGGCGTGCATGTGGTGCGCGATCTGGCCCATGTGGACGAAATGGAACCCTTCGTCTCTGAAGGTGCGCGCGCTTTGATCGTGGGTGGGGGATACATCGGGCTTGAGGCCGCAGCCGTTTGCGCCAAGCGCGGGGTCAAGGTGACCCTGGTCGAAATGGCCGACCGCATTTTGCAACGGGTCGCCGCCCCCGAAACCAGTGACTATTTCCGAGCACTGCATTCCGAATATGGCGCCGATATCCGCGAAGGTGTCGGGTTGGACCGACTGCTGGGTGAAAACGGCAAGGTCACTGGCGCGGTGCTGACCGATGGAACAGAACTGGCGGTCGATTTCGTTGTTGTCGGCGTTGGCATCGCTCCTGCAACCCAACTGGCCGAGATGGCCGGGCTTGAGCTGGACAATGGCATCAAGACCGATGCGCATGGGCGCACCTCTGATCCGTCGATCTGGGCGGCGGGCGATTGCGCCTCATTCCCGCATGCTGGCGGGCGTATCCGTCTGGAAAGCGTGCCAAACGCGATTGATCAGGCCGAGATTGTTGCCCAGAACATGTTGGGCGCGGCAAAGGATTATACTGCGACCCCGTGGTTCTGGTCGGATCAGTATGACGTCAAACTGCAGATCGCGGGCCTGAACACCGGGTATGACCGGGTGGTGACCCGCAATGGTGACGGGCAGACCGTGTCCTTCTGGTACTATAAGGGCGATCAGCTGATCGCGGTCGACGCGATGAACGATCCGCGTGCCTATATGGTTGGTAAGCGTCTGATTGAAAGCGGAAAAACAGCTGATCCTGCTATTGTGGCCGACCCGGATGCGGACCTGAAACCGCTGCTCAGAGCGTGAGGATCATCGCCGGAGCCTTCCGAGGCCGAGCTTTGGCCTCGGTCGGCAAGGGGGACGCCGGCGCGCATCTGCGCCCGACCACAGACCGGGTGCGCGAAAGCCTGTTCAACGTACTGGCCCATCAGATTGATTTTGACGGACTGCGCGTGTTGGACCTGTTCGCAGGCACCGGTGCGCTGGGGCTTGAGGCCTTGTCGCGCGGTGCGGCACATGTGAGCTTTGTCGATGATGGCCGCGTGTCACAGGGCCTGATCCGCAAGAATATCGACCTGACCCGTAGTTCTGACTGTACCGAGCTGATCCGTCGCGACGCCACGCGGTTGGGGGCCAATCCTGCAGCGCCTTATGACCTGATCTTTCTGGACCCGCCCTATGGTAAATCCCTTGGGCAAAAGGCGATTGCTGCCCTGTCAGAGGACTGGTTCGCACAAGGCGCCCTTGTGGTCTGGGAGGAAAACGCGCCCATGCAGCCGCCCGAAGGATTCGTCCTGCAAAACAGCCGCAAATATGGCGATACGCATATCACCCTGATGTGGAATGGCGATCCGGATGCATGATCTGGTGATCTTCGATTGCGACGGAGTCCTGGTCGACAGTGAGCCGCTGTCCAATCAGGTACTGGTCGACAATCTTGCCCGTTATGGCCTGAACCTGACAATCGAAGACAGTATGAAGCTGTTCGTTGGGGGCACCATGACCGGGGTGCGGGACAAGGCAAGGGCGCTGGGCGCGGAGCTGCCCACAGGCTGGGTTGATGAGGTCTATGCGGAAACCTATGACCGGCTCCGCCTTGGCGTTCAGCTGATGCCCGGCGTGGCGGACCTGTTGGCGGTTCTCGAAGCAAACGGGTTGCCTTTCTGTGTCGCCTCGAACGGCAGCCCGGACAAGATGCAGATCACTTTGGGTCAGAACGGGTTATGGGATCGGTTTCGCGATGTCGCCTTTTCGGCCCATGTCCTGGGAACGGCCAAGCCGGACCCGACATTGTTTCTGACAGCGGCTGAGCGTTTCAACGCCGTAAACCCCGTGGTGATCGAGGACAGCCTCAGCGGCCTGACCGCAGCAAGCAGGGCACATATGCGCTGTTTGGCCTATGCGCCGCATGGTGGCGGTGAAAAACTGGCCGCTGCGGGGGGCGAAGTCTTCTCTGACATGACGCAGGTCCCGGCGCTTTTGGGGATTTGACCCTGTCATGTTACCCTGCGGGGCATGGACCGTGCACTGACCCCGTCGAATTGGTCACTTCCGCAAGAGGCTGACACCGCAACCGATCCCCAGCGCACACCTCTGCGCGCGCCGGTTTTCATCCATGATGCGGTCACGCCATGGGGGCCGGAAACCTTGCTGCTAAAGCTGCTATGGGAACAGGCCGCGGATCAGGAAGAATAAGTCGGGTGGTACTTACCGCCTGGCGACAGGGTAAAGATCTCGACCCCATCTGCCGTTACACCGACCGAGTGTTCAAACTGTGCCGACAGTGATTTGTCGCGCGTCACGGCGGTCCAGTCATCGGCCAGCGTCTTGGTCTCGGGGCGGCCCAGATTGACCATCGGTTCGATGGTAAAGAACATGCCCTCTTCCAGAACCGCACCAGTGCCCGGACGGCCATAGTGCAGAACGTTTGGCGGTGCATGGAAGACCCGGCCCAGCCCGTGGCCGCAAAAATCGCGGACTACGCTCATCCGGTGTGCCTCGACAAATGATTGAATCGCGTGGCCGATATCGCCGAACGTGTTGCCGGGTTTGACCATCTCGATGCCCTTGAACAGGGCATCATGAGTGATCTGGATCAACCGTTCGGCTTTGCGCGGCAGCTTTCCCGCTACATACATGCGCGAGGTATCCCCGAACCAGCCGTCGACAATAACGGTCACGTCGATATTCAGGATATCGCCATCCTTCAGCTTTTTGTCGCCGGGAATGCCGTGGCAGACCACATGATTGACGCTGATACAGCTGGCATGCTGATAGCCCTTATATCCAATCGTGGCCGAAGTTGCGCCTGCATCCTCGACCATCTGCGTTATGAGCCCGTCAATCGCGCCAGTGGTCTGGCCGACGAACACATGATCGGCAATATCATCCAATATCCGCGCAGCCAAAGCCCCTGCCGCCTGCATGCCGGCAAAGTCACCCTGTTCATAGATACGGATACCGTCCTTGGTCAGACGGCCACGATGCTCTTTCATCGATGCGAGGCTCCAAATATTTCGCGCAGCACCCTTTTTACGCTGCTTGTGCAGAAAGTACCAGAGGGCGCACGGTCGCGGGTTAAGATGGGGATCAATGCCGTGGCTTCAAGGATTGGTCGGATCGCCTTTGTTGGGCGCGTGCTTTTTCTGAGCACATTGCCCAGTCGGAGGGGGGCGCTAATGTCGGCTTAGGGTCAGGACCCATTGATTTCCGTTTTGCGGCGTGATTCACGGTTCAAAAACGAGCGGTGAACATGTCTGATCTC